>DATCOX010000016.1:0-14672 GCA_036564495.1 Candidatus Limnocylindria bacterium | reverse complement strand
GCCGATGGGTCGCGGCGGAATCGGGCAAGACCTTTGACAGCGTCAGCCCGGCCAACCACGAGGAGGTGATCGGCACCTTCCCGGCCTCGAGTGCGGCCGACGTGGACGCGGCGGTCGAGGTGGCCAAGGCTGCCTACCCGTCCTGGTCGCTGATGCCGGCGCCGAAGCGCGGCGAGATCCTGTTCAAGGTGGCGCGCATCCTGGCCGAGCACAAGGAAGAGCTGTCGCGGCTCATGACGCGCGAGATGGGCAAGGTGCTGACCGAGGCGCGCGGCGACGTGCAGGAGGCGATCGACGTCGCGTACTACATGGCCGGCGAGGGGCGGCGCCTCTTCGGCCAGACCGTCCCGTCCGAGATGCCGGACAAGTTCGCGATGGCCATCCGCAGGCCGATCGGCGTGGTCGGCATCATCACCCCCTGGAACTTCCCCATCGCGATACCCGGCTGGAAGCTCTTCCCCGCGCTGATCTGCGGCAACACGGCCGTGATCAAGCCGGCCAGCGACACGCCGGCCTGCGCGATCCGCTTCGTCGAGCTGCTGATGGAGGGTGGCATCCCCGACGGCGTGGTCAACGTCGTGACCGGCTCGGGCGGCGAGGTCGGCAACGCGATCGTGGAGCACCCGGACGTGCGCGTCATCAGCTTCACCGGCCACACTGATACCGGAGTCGAGATCAGCCGCCGCGCGGCCGAGACGCTGAAGCGCGTCAGCCTGGAGCTCGGCGGCAAGAACCCGATCGTCGTCTGGGAGGACGCGGACCTGGGCCTCGCCCTGGACAGCGCGGTCTGGTCGGCGTTCGGGACGAGCGGCCAGCGCTGCACCGCGGCGTCACGCCTGATCGTGCATCGCTCCGTGCATGACACCTTCGTCGAGGCGCTGCGCAAGCGGGTGGCGGGCCTGGTGCTCGGCGACGGTCTGGACGAGAAGACCGATGTCGGGCCGGTCATCAACGACAAGGCGGTCGAGCGGATTGCCGCGTACGCCGCCATCGGTCGCAACGAGGCCGACCTGGTGATCGGCGGCGAGCCGGCGCGCGAGGCCGCACTCAGCAAGGGCAGCTTCTTCCAGCCGACCATCTTTACCGAGGTGAAGCCCGATGCGCGCATCGCGATGGAGGAGATCTTCGGCCCGGTGACATCGGTCATTCCGGTGGAGACGTGGGAGGAAACCGTCCGGATCGTGAACTCCGTCAAGTACGGCCTCTCGACCTCGCTCTTCACGCGCGACATCAACCTGGCGTTCCGCTCGATCCGCGACTTCGACTCCGGGCTGGGGTACGTGAACCACGGCACCATCGGCGCGGAGGCGCACCTGCCGTTCGGAGGCACCAAGGCGACCGGCAACGGCCACCGCGAGGTGGGCCAGGCCGCACTCGACTTCTTCAGTGAGTGGAAGAGCGTCTACATCGACTACTCCGGGAAGCTGCAGCGCGCGCAGATCGACATGGAGTTCGTCGATCAGGAGCAGGTCTAGGAGCCGATGCGGCTGCCGTACTTCCCGCTCAACGTTGTCCTCTTCCCGCACCTGCCGCTGCCGCTCCACATCTTCGAGGAGCGCTACCGGGCGATGACGCGCGACGTCCTGGCCGATGGCTCCCCGTACGCCGGCCGCTTCGTGATCAGCAACGTGGTCGACGAAGACTCGCCACCGAGCGGAGCGGTCGGGACAATCGCCGAGGTTCGTCGCGCCGAGCGATTCGCCGATGGGCGCTGGGCGCTGGTGGTGGTCGGCGCCGAGCGCGTCGCGCTCGTGGGCGTTGACCGCTCCGGGCCCTATGCGCTGGTCGAGGTCGAGCCGCTGCCGGAGGCGGTTGGGGACGCGGCGGTTGCAGGCCGCCTGCTCTCCGAGGTGCAGGCCGCGCTCGATGCCTACCTCGAGACGGTGAAACGTTTCGTGGCCTCCACGGCGTCTGTCGGGCACGAGTCGCACGAGATCACCGACATGACCGCCTCACTCGATGAGGTCCTCAAGCCGATCCAGCTGCCGGACGATCCGCTGGCCGCGAGCTACGCGGTGGCCGGCGTGTTGCAGATCGAGCTGAGCCGCAAGCAGGAGCTGCTCGAGCTGCCGGACGGCGCGACGCGGCTCGCGTCTGAGCTCAGGCTCCTTCGCCGCGAGGCCCGCCTCCTCGCCGACGGCGCCATGCCGCCGGTGAGTCGCGACGACCTGCGCTACAACCCGAATTGACGCGCACGCTGCTGCGCCTCCTGATCGCCGTGGCGGCAGGCGTCGTCCTGCTGGCATCCTGCAGCCCGGGCGTCAGCCCGCCGGGGAGCCGCGGTCCTTCTCGGGGTCCGCAAGCCTCGGCCAGCGTCATGCCCTCGGGCACAGAGTCGCCAGATGAGACGACCTACATCGTCCAGGCGGGGGACACCCTCTCCTCGATTGCGCGCACGTGGGGGACGAGCGTCGGCCAGCTCCAGGCCTGGAACGCGCCGACGTACCCCTCGCTCCTCGTCGATGCCAACGCGCTGCAAGCCGGCTGGATCCTGGTCGTTGCCGGAGATCCAGAGACGACACCGCTCCCAACCGCGGTTCGCACGGTGGCCCCAACGCCAGCGCCGAGCGGGTGCTCGGTCGGGAATCGCGTCGCGGCCGGGTCGCAGCAGACCTTCACCACCGTTCCCGACGCCGGCCACGCCATGGCCCTGACCCTCGACATGGGCGGGCGCCTCGATCCGGGGATCGACATCCTCAACCTGCTCATCGCCAGCCACGTGTGCGTCACGATCTTCCCGACCGGGGCCATGGCACAGACCTCGGAGGGACAGCAGGTGATGGCGATCATCAAGGCTCACCCGGAGCTGTTCGAGACCGGCAACCACACGATGCACCACTGCGACCTGGTGAATGGGGGCGGTGGCTCGCCGACGACAGCGCCGTGCGTGGGGGTCACGCCGACCGCCGACTTCATCCGCAAGGAGCTCACCGACGCGGCGACGATCCTGGCGCAGCTCACCGGCCAGCAGCCGGTCCCCTACTGGCGCCCGCCGTACGGATCGGTGAACGGCGCGGTGCGCGACGCAGCGGCATCGGTCGGGTACACGAAGACCTTCATGTGGGACATCGACACGATCGACTGGAAGCCGATCGCCGACGGAGGGCCCACCGCCCAGCAGATCGCCAGCAAGGTGGTGGGCAACGCCCGCGACGGCTCGATCGTGCTCATGCACCTGGGCGGCTACGAGACGCTCGACGCGCTCAAGGCCATGATCCCGGCGCTGCGCGACCGCGGTTTCCTGCTGACGAGCCTCTCCGACCTGCTGAGCTAACCGACCAGCCGCCGGATCGCCTCGAGGGTCTGGCCCGATGGCTCGGCCAGCCTCGCGATGCTGCCCGCGCGGCGCATCGGCCAGGCGGTCCCGGCGTCGACCGTCCCTTCGTCCACCCCGGCATGAAGACCCGTCAGCTCCATCTCGCCGTCAGTCCCGAAGTGGTAGACCCCCAGCTGGGTGACGACCGCCGTCGGTCCTGCCCCTGCCCAGGCGGGGCGCCCGCCGCTGCCGTCGGGCCGGCGGTGGCCGGGCGAGGTGACGAAGTCGACCCGCTCGACGAACGAGCGCCGGGACTGGCTCATGACCACGATCACGCGCCGCGCGTTCAGCGCGATCTCGCAGGCTCCCCCGGAGCCCGGCAGCCGCACCTCGGGTCGCTCGTACGGGCCGATGACGGTCGTGTTCAGGTTGCCCCAGCGGTCGATCTGCGCCGCGCCCAGCATGCCGACCTCGATGCGGCCGCCCTGCAGGAAGCCGCCGAACAGGTCGCGCATGCTCATCGTGGCGGCGGCGCCGGAGACGAGCGCCGGGTCTCCGATGCTATCGGGCAGCCTGGTCGGACGCGCCCCGACCACGCCGGATTCGTAGATCAGCTCGAGCTCCGGCGCCACCGACTGGCGGGCGAGGTTGGCGGCGGCATTCGGCAGCCCGATGCCGACGAAGACGGTTCGCACCCCGGCCAGCTCGGCGGCCGCGGCCGCGATCATCAGCTCATCGGGCGTGGGGGCGTTCACCGATAGCTCCCGTAGTCGACGCTCCCCGAGGGGCGCGGCTCGGGGCGTAGCGCGGCGATGGCATCCAGTCCAAGGCGATCCACGTACGCAGTCCGCCCGTCGAGGCCGAGGACCCACTCGTCGAGCCACGCCGTCAGCCGGCCGGGATCGCGGCTGATCGCGTCCCAGTCGCGGTAGAAGGCGTTGTCGCGGTCGTAATGGCCCTGGGCGAAGGAAGGGTGCGCGCCGAATGGCTCGACGCAGACGGCGTCCACGACGATCCCCGGCAGCAGGGTGCGGTCGGGGTCGTCGCGAACGACCGATGGCTCCACCAGCTCCTCGACGACGGCGATGACCCGCCGCGCGGCGAGCGCCGCCTCGCGCTGCACCCCGACGATGCCCCAGGCCTGGACGTTGCCGTCGGCATCGGCTCGCTGGGCATGGACGATCGTGACGTCCGGGTTGAGGGGCGGGACGACGGCGATCTCCTCGCCGTCGTAGGGGGACGCCACGCGACGGATCCGCGGGTTCGCCGCCGCTAGGTCGCTGCCGTCGTATGAGCGCAGCGGGAAGAATGGAAGGCGGCTGGCCCCAGCCGCGTAGCGCGCCACCATGCCGTGGTGGCTGTACTCCTCGATCTCGAGCTCGCCCGCCTCGATCGCGCGGCGGATGGCATGCAGCGAGCCGACGCCGGGGTTGCCGAGCCAGGAGAAGACGAGCTTCGAGGCGCACCCCGCGGCGACCATCTGGTCGTAGACGAGGTCTGGCGTGAGGCGAGACAGGGTCAGGCCGCGACGGCCCTGGCGGATCACCTCATGGGCGGCAGCGAAGCTGATGAGGTGCGTGAAGCCCTCGATCGCCAGCGTATCCCCGTCGTGGACGTGCGCCGCGACCGCCTCGCGCAGAGAGACGACCTTGGAGGCCATGCCGGCGGGCTAGCCGCCGGTCTCTTGCATCCCCTTGACCGGCGTCGCCGCGGCGGAGATCGCCTCGCCGAAGAGGCGGATCGCCGTATCGACGGCGGCCTCGTCGACGATCAGCGGTGGGCAGAGCCGGATCGTCGCCTCGCCGCATTCGAGGAGCAGCAGCCCGCGCTCGAAGGCGGCCAGCTCGACCGCGTTGGCGGCGGCGTGGCTGGCGAACTCGACCCCGATCATGAGCCCCACGCCGCGGACGTCGCGAACGCCCTCATGTTCGGCCGCCACCCGCTCGATCCCGGCGCGCAGGCGCGCCCCCATGCGTGCGGCGTTCTCCATCAGGCCGCCCTCGATCAGGTCCATGGTCGCCTTGCCGGCCGCCGCGCAGACGGGGTTGCCGGCGAACGTCGAGCCGTGGGCGCCGGCCGGCCAGGTCATGACCGAGTCACGCGCGATGAACGCCCCGAGCGGCATCCCGGAGGCGATCCCCTTGGCGGTGGTGACGATGTCCGGCTCGACGCCGGCGTGCTGGATCGCCCACCAGCGGCCGGTGCGGCCCATGCCGGACTGCACCTCGTCGGCGACGAGGAGGATGCCGTGCTCGTCGCACAGTTCGCGGAGGGCGCGCAGGAACGATGCGGGGGCGGGGAAGTAGCCACCCTCGCCCTGGATCGGCTCGATCACGATGGCGGCAACGTCATCGGGCGCGATCAGCCGTCCGAGGATGCTCTTGCGCAGGACCTCGAGCTCGGCGCTGCCGTCGCCGCCGGTCCCCTCCTTCCAGCTGCGCACACGGGGGAAGGGGGCGTGGTAGACCATCGGCAGCAGTGGGCCGAACCCCGCGCGCTGCTTGATCTTGCTGTTCGTCAGCGACAGGGCGCCCATGGTGCGTCCATGGAATGCGCCCTCGAAGGCGATCAGCCCTGGCCGATGGGTGTGGTAGCGCGCCAGCTTGATGGCCCCCTCGACCGCCTCGGTGCCGGAGTTGGTGAGGAAGACCCGCGCGCGCTCCTCGAACGGCGCGATCCGCGCCAGGTGCTCGGTCAGCTCCAGGTAGCGGGGCTCGTAGAAGTCGGTGGCGGCGATGTGGATCAGCCGATCGGCCTGCGCCTTGATCGCCTCGACCACCTTCGGGTGGCGATGGCCGGTCGAGCAGACCGCGATGCCGGCGGCGAAGTCCAGGAAGCGGTTGCCGTCCACGTCGGTCACGACACAGCCGTCGCCGGTCTCGGCCACGAGCGGATAGGCCCGAGTCAGGCTGGGGCTGACGACCGCGTCGTCGCGGGCGATGAGGGCCTGGGCACGCGGCCCCGGCAGCTCCGTGATGAGATGCGGCGCCGTCTCGCGGGCAGCCGCTGAGGAGGTGGTGTCGAGGGTCATCGGTACCCTGCTCTCCGAGCGGAGCGGCGCGTCCTGCCCGCGCCCCTGGCTAGATCGGTCTCTATCGTATCAGCCGTTCGGAGCGCAACCGGGTCGCCTTCGTCGCCTCCCCGATGAGGCCCGGCCCGGCGTAGACCAGCCCGGTCCACAGCTGGACCAGGTCGGCGCCGGCACCGATCAGCATGGCGGCGTCCTCTCCCGACCCGATTCCGCCCGACGCGATGATCGCCAGCCGATCTCCGACAAGCGCCCGGACGCGGCGCACGAGGCCACGGGTCCCCGTCAGCAGCGGAGCCCCGGAGAGGCCCCCCGCCTCCGCCGATAGCTCACGGAACGTCGCCAGGCGATCCCGGGAGAGGGTCGTGTTGGCCAGGATCAGGCCCTTGGCACGGGTCGCGAGCACGGCCTTCACGACCGCCTCCATCTCCCCTGGGAGCATGTCGGGCGCGAGCTTCACGAAGATCGGGCGCGCCGGGCCGAGCCGCTGGCCCGCGTCCGCCAGGGCGTCGAGCAGCGCCCGGAGCTGCTTCGGCTCCTGCAGCGTGCGGAGGCCCGGCGTGTTCGGCGAGGAGACGTTGACGGCCCAGTAATCGGCATGCGGGGCGAGCCGCCGCTGGACGGCGAGGTAGTCGCCAATCGTGTCGTCGGCCGAGGTGCCCGCGTTGCGACCGATGTTGACGCCCACCACGAAGCCGCGCGGCAGCCGTTCGCGCGCCGAGGCCAGGTGGCGCGCGACCGCCTTGGCGCCTGCGTTGTTGAAGCCCATCCGATTGATGAGCGCACCGTCGTCGGGAAGCCGAAAGAGGCGCGGCCTCGGGTTCCCGGGCTGTGGGAGCGGTGTGACGGTCCCGATCTCGGCGAAGCCAAGGCCGAGGGCGGCCCACCCGCGCAGGGCGACGGCATTCTTGTCGAAGCCGGCCCCGAGGCCCACGCGACTGCGGAACCGGAGCCCGGCGATGACGACATCGGCTCCGTCGAGCGAGGCCCCGCCCGCCATCCCGGCCACCCTTCGTCCGACCCGGTTGCCGCCGGCCAGGCGCAGTGCGCGGAGGCTGAGGCGATGGATCTCCTCGGAATCGAAGCCAAAGAGGAGCGGTCGAATCGCGCGATAGGCGATCCGACGCCCGCGCATCAGTCGTCGTGCGCGCGGGGAAAAGCCATCTCGACCGGACGCAGGTCCGGGAGCGGCTCGTCGTCGCCGTCGGCCGGAGCTCCCGGCCAACCCATGAACTCGTGCCAGACCTCCGTGCCGGCGGCCGGCGGATCGTCGAGCTCCTTGAGCGCCACGATCCCCTCGAAGCGGATGACGCCCGACTCGCCGGCATCGGTCTCGAACTCGTCCTCGTATTCCTCGGCGACCTCGATCGCCCGCCCCAGGGCGGTCTCCTCGTCGACCCCGTCGACCAGCACCACCCGGTCCTCGATCATGATCGGGGCCGCATCCACGAGATAGGCGTAGCGGAGCTGGACGCTGAACCAGCCGCTCGGGTCGACGACCGGCTCCAGCGTGAGCTCGTCGGTGGTCATGCGGGCGGCGGCTCCTCGCCCATCACGGTCTGGGACTGCTCGCGCAGGAACTGCTGAACGTAGTACGGACCCAGCCCGCTCTTGCCCGATGAGCCCGAGCCCTTCCAGCCGCCGAACGACTGAATCCCCGGCCATGCCCCGGTCGTCGCCCCGGCGCGGCGATTGACGTACACCACGCCGGCCTGGATCGTGTCGAGGAAGCGCCGGATCTGCTCGTCGTCGTGGCTGAAGATCCCCGCCGTCAGCCCGTAGGCGGTCGCATTCGAGAGGGCCAGCGCCTCGTCGAGCGAGTCGACCTCGCCCACCACGATGAAAGGCACGAACAGCTCGTCGCGGAAGAGCCGATGGCTGGTCGGCAGGCCGCTTACCACGGTCGGCATCGGGAAGTAGCCGCGCTCCGTGTCGCCGTCGCGCAGCACGTCGCCGCCGACCTCGATCCGGCCCCCATCGGCCTTCGCCTCCGCCACCGCTGCGGTGAACTTGGCGAGCGCCTTCTCGTTGATGACGGGACCCATCCAGTTCTCGCGCCGCGTCGGGTCGCCGACACGGATCGCCTTCGCCCGCTCGACGAGCCGATCGAGGAAGGGACGCGCCACCGATCGCTCGACGTAGACGCGGCTGTTGGCGCTGCACTTTTGGCCATCGTAGCCGAAGGCGGAGCGCATCACGCCCTCCGCCGCCTCGTCGAGGTCCGCCGAGGCGGTCACGATCGAGGGGTTCTTGCCGCCCATCTCGGCGATGATCGGCCGCGGATAGTCCTTCGTGAACCCGGTGTAGAGACGCATCCCGACCTCGTAGCTGCCGGTGAAGACCATCCCGTCGAGGTCGGGGTTCTCCTCCAGCTCCGCTCCCACCGTCTCGCCGGGACCGGTGACGAGGTTGAAGACCCCCGGCTCGACACCGGCGTCTCGCAGCGCCTCGCAGAACTTGTACGCCATCAGGGGGGCGTCCGAGCTCGGCTTCATCACCACCGTGTTGCCGGCGATCAGCGCCCCCGCGGCCGGGCCGCCGAGCAGGGCCATCGGGAAGTTGAAGGGGCTGATGACGCCCCACACGCCGTGCGGCTTGAGGACCGAGCGGGTGTGCTCGGCGGGGGAGAGCGAGCCCATCGGCTGCACAAAGCCGTTCGCCTTCTCCATCCCGTCGCTGTAGTAGCGCAGCAGGTCGGCGGTCTCCTCGACGTCGCCGAGCGCCTCGAGCCGGTTCTTGCCGACCTCGAACGACATGAGCGCCGCGTAGTCGAACTGGCGCTCGCTGATCAGGTCGGCGGCGCGCCGGATCAGCTCCAGGCGCCTGCGCCAGCCGAGGTCACGCCAGCCGGGGAAGGCCGCGCGCGCCGCCGCGATCGCGTCGCGCACGTCCTGCCGCGTCCCGACCGGGAAGCGGGAGACCACGATGCTGCTATCGATCGGTGAGCGATCCTCGAACTCGGTCGCGCCCTGGCGCTCCTCCGCCCCGATGAGCATCGGGTACGAGCGGCCAAGCTCACCTCGGGCGCGCTCCACCGCGGCGTCAAAGGCCGACTGCAGCTCCTCGTTGTCGGCCGACAGCGTGGCATAGGTGATCTTCATGCGCGGTGTGGTGGCGGCCATCTCGACCTTGGACCTCCGGGGGGCGGCCATTATCGCACCCCCTTCCCGGTGCTCGGCATGCCAAAGGCCAGGCTCCGGGGGGAGAAGAGCCTGGCCTTTGACGGCCGGATGATAGAGGGTCGGATCGACCCTCCGCAAGGCCATTCCGTCAGCGCTTGATGAGGTGGAAGAGGCCGAGCTTCAGGGTCAGGAAGGCAGGATGCGGCGCCGTCAGGAACGCCCGGCCGCGCTCCCCGTACAGACGCGGCAGGAGCTCCAGGGCGGTGGCCGGGTCCGAGATATCGAGGCGGCTGTGGACCACCTTGATGCGGAAGCCGTGGCGCAGCCACCACCCGGTCCGCCGCTGCGTCGCATCCCGCGCAAGGGCCACCACCTCGGGCTCGAGCAGGGTCGCGACCTGGTCTCGCCCGTAGTAGCCGATCACCACCAGCCGGCCGCCCGGGCGCAGGATGCGCAGCAGCTCGGCGATGCCCGGCAGCGACGAGTCATCCGCCTCGATCAGGCCGCACAGGACGACATCCACCGCCTCGTCGCGCAGCGGGAGCTGGTCGAGGCCACCCTCCACGATCCGCAGGTTCGGCTGGTGGGAGGCCTCCGCCCGCCTGCGGGCTACCTCCAGCAGCGCCGGATCCGACTCGACCCCGTAGGTGCGGCCGGTGCGTCTGGCCAGGAGCATCGGGTAGTGCCCGATCCCGGTGCCCACGTCGGCGATCCGCTTGCCGGCGAGCGGCACGATCCGCTCCAGCGCGGCCAGCACCTTGCGGTCCGGGTCGATCACGTCCCCGAGCCGGGCATGCAGCGCCGGATCGATCTCGGTCCAGGCCGGCAGGATGGCGCGCGTCACGGGACGTCCACCTCGAACCAGGCGGGATCCCCGTTGCTCTGCAGCACCTTCTCGCCATTGAGGATCTGGAAGTCGAAGGCGACCGGACCCGGCGCGACCCGCGTCGCGAGGATCGGGATCGTCAGCGTCCCTCCGACGAGGAGCGGTCCCCAGCCGAGCGAGGTCGTCCCGGCCGGCTCACCGCTCTCGCCGGGGCCGTCCACCCACTTCGTCCAATCCTGCACGAGGGGGTCGCCGCCCTCGCGGATGCGCTGCTTCGAGGGCGTGAACGGTGCCAGGAAGATCGTGTCGCGCACCGCGGTCGGCCAGCGCAGGACCAGCTCGGGGACCAGCTCGTCGCCCAGGTTCTTGACCACCAGCACCAGCCGGCCCGATGCGCCGGCCTTGACCTCAACCGTGACGGTGTAGCTGATCGCGTTCCCATCGGTGCCGGACGGCGAGGGGAGGCGCAGCAGGGTCTGCTGGCTGGGGCTCGGTTCGGCCGTCGGGCCGAAGCTCTGCGTCGCCGACGGAGATGGGCCGACGCTCACCGCTGGCGAGGACGTGGCGTTCGGCGTCGGCGATCCCTGGAGGATGCAGCCGGTGAACGCGACCGAGGCCGCCAGCGCGGCGGCGAGCATCCGCCAACGGGCGGATGGACTTCGAATCGGTTGTGCGACGCTCACGGCGGCCTCGCCTGCGGACTCCACGGCGCGTGGCCGGCGGCCAGGCATGGCCATGGTATGCGAGAGGGTTCCGCAGCGCTGCTACGATCGCAAGGTGCCCGATCCGCGCGTCCCCGACCAGGAGGAGAGCCCGGCGCCGCCGATGCCGATCGGGGTCCGCCTGTGGTTCGTCTGGGCCTTCATCCTGCTGGCGATCACCGGCATCCTGCTGCCGCGGATCATCGAGTTCGTCGACTTCAGCCAGAAGGCCCCGTTCAGCCTGCTGGGGATCTTCATGATGGCCGAGCTGGCGGCCCTCCTCTTCGCCATCACGGTGGCCATGCAGCGCAAGCGCATCGCGCACCGGTTCGCGATCGGGATCGCCATCCTGGCCGCACCGATCCTGGCCGGTCTGCCGCCGATCCTGCTCGACTTCCCACCCGAGGCGGTGGCGGGCTGGCAGGGGCTCTTCATCCCGCTCGGGCTCCTGATCAGCGTCGTGCTCGTGGTGGGGCTGCTGCGGCCCGGCTCGCGCGCCTACTTCAGCGAGGACTGACCCTGGGGGGTCGCTCCCTATACTGGCCGCGTGAAGCTGCTGGCATACGTGCCGCGCGACGCCGACGGGGCCTCGCCCCCGACGCGGCTGGGGATCCTCACGGACGCGGGGATCCGCGACCTGACGATCGCTACCGGCGCCCATGACGTCGGCGAGCTGCTGGGCTCCGGCCGCTCCATCGACGAGGCCGATGGCGGCGAGCTGATCGACCCCGACACGGCCACGTTCCGGGCTCCGATCGCGCGCCCGGGCAAGATCATCTGCGTCGGCCTCAACTACCACGATCACTGCCGCGAGCAGGGGATCGAGGCGCCCGCCTACCCGCCCCTCTTCGCCAAGTTCGCCAACGCGATCGCCTCCCCCGGCGACTCGATTCGCCGGCCGCGCGCCACCGAGAAGCTCGACCTCGAGTGCGAGCTGGCCGTGGTCATCGGCCGCCGGGCCAGCCGCGTCGGCCGCGAAGAGGCGCTCGACCACGTCTGCGGCTACACGATCCTGAACGACATCACCATGCGCGACCTGCAGCGCGAGGACCACCGCTGGCTGCGGGCCAAGGGGTCCGATGGCTTCGCCCCGATCGGCCCCGTCGTCGTCACCGCCGACGAGCTGGGCGACACTCATGCGCTCCGCCTCCGCTCCAGCGTGAACGGCGAGACCTGGCAGGACTCGAGCACGGCCGAGATGATCTTCGACGCGGCCACCATCGTGGCCTTCGCCTCGCGGACGATCACCCTCGAGCCCGGCGACCTGATCGCGACCGGCACGCCGGCCGGGGTCGGCCACTTCCAGCGGCCGCCGCGCTACCTCGTCGCGGGCGACCAGCTGCGCTGCGAGATCGAGGGGATCGGCGTCCTCGAGAACTCGGTGGTCGACGAGCTGCCGCGGGCCGACGACCATGCCGCCGCCGCGGGCGTGGCCGAGCTCATGGAGCTGGCGAGATGACCGCCACCGTCGCCCCGCCGCGCACGATGCGGGCGCTGGCCAAGACGCGTCCCGAGCCCGGCCTCGAGCTCGTGCAGCGGCCGGTCCCGGTGCCCGGCCCCGGCGAGGTGATGCTGAAGATGGAGGCCGCCTCGATCTGCGGCACCGACCTGCACCTCTTCCGCTGGGACCCCTGGGCGCGCGAGATCGTCAAGCCGCCGACGATCCTGGGGCACGAGCTGGCCGGCCGCGTGGTCGGCATCGGCTCAGGCGTCACGCGGGTTGTCGAGGGCGATCTCGTTGGGGTGGAGAGTCACATCGTCGACGGCACCTGCGCGCAGTGCCGCCGAGGCGATCGGCACCTGTGTCGCAACCTGAAGGTGATCGGCGCGCACGTCGACGGCGGCTTCGCCGAGTACGTGGTCATCCCCGAGGCGAATGCCATCGAGTCGAACGGCCTCGACCCCGCGGTGGTGGCGCTCCAGGAGCCGATGGGCAACGCGGTGCATGCCGCCTTCGTTGAACCGATCGAGGGGCGCACGGTCCTCGTCACCGGATGCGGGCCGATCGGCCTCTGTGCGGTGGGGATCGCCCGCGCTGGAGGCGCGGCCAAGGTCTTCGCCACCGATACCGAGGAGTACCGGCTCGAGCTGGCGCGAGGGATGGGTGCGGACCTGGCGCTCGATGCTCGCGACCCGGGAACCGTGGAACAGATCGTGGCCGCCACGGACGGCGACGGCGTCGAGGTGGTGCTCGAGATGAGCGGGGCGCAGGCCGCGCTCGACCAGGCGCTCGGGGCGATCACCCGCGGAGGGCGGATCAGCCTGCTCGGCATCTTCGACGAGCCGGTGCGCGTCGACCTCTCCGACTTCGTGATCCAGAAGGGGCTGCGCATCTACGGCATCTACGGGCGTCGCATCTACGACACCTGGGAGCGCACCCAGGCGCTGCTCCGCTCCGGCGCGCTCGACGTGACGCCGATCATCACCCATCGCCTCGACCTTGCGGACTGGGAGCAGGGCTTCGACCTGCTCGCCTCTCGCCACGCCGGAAAGGTGGTCCTCCTGCCATGACCGATACCGTCGCCGCGCGCTCGCGCAACCCGCTCGCCTTCCTCGACGCGGAGATCGAGGACCTGAAGGCGAAGGGGCTCTACCGGCGCCTGCGCGTGGTGCAGAGCGAGCAGCGCAGCCGATGCGTCATCGACGGGCGCGAGGTGATCACCCTGTCCAGCAACAACTACCTGGGCCTCAACACGCACCCGCGCCTGCGCGACGCGGCAATCGAGGCGGTGCGGCGCTACGGCGCAGGGTCCGGGGCGGTGCGCACCATCGCCGGCACGATGAGCCTCCACGAGGAGCTGGAGCGCCGCCTGGCCGAGTTCAAGCAGGTCCCCGCGGTCCTCACCTTCCAGTCGGGGTTCACCGCCAACACTGGGGTAATACCGATCGTGGCGCCGGAGGGCGCGGTGATCGTCTCCGACGCACTCAACCACGCCAGCATCATCGACGGCATCCGCCTCACCAAGGCCGAGCGCAAGGTCTTCGCCCACGCCGATATGGAGGCGCTGCGGACCGTGCTGGCCGAGGTGCGCGGCGCGCCGGGCGGGGCGGATCGAACGGTGCTGGTGATCACCGACGGTGTCTTCAGCATGGACGGCGACATCGCGCGGCTGCCCGAGATCGTCGAGGCCGCGGAGGAAGCCGATGCCATCGTCTACGTCGACGACGCACATGCGTCCGGCGTGCTCGGCCGCAACGGCCGTGGGAGCGTGGATCACTTCGGCCTGCACGGGCGAGTGCACATCCAGGTCGGAACGCTGTCAAAGGCGATTGGCGTGCTGGGCGGCTACGTGGCCGGCAGCCAGGCGCTGCGCGAGGTGCTGATCCATCGCGCCCGGCCCTTCCTCTTCTCGACCTCGCACCCGCCGGCCGTGGCCGCGGCCTGCATCGCGGCGATCGACGTGCTGGAGTCGGAGCCAGAGCTGATCGAGCAGCTGTGGCAGAACACGCGGCTCTTCAAGGCGGGCCTGGCGCGACTCGGCTTCGACATCGGCGCCTCCGAGACGCCGATCACGCCGGTCATCGCGGGCAGCGGGGCGATGGCCATGAAGCTCTCGGATCGGCTCTTCGAGGAGGGCGTCTTCGCGCAGGGGATCGGCTTCCCGACGGTCCCCGACGATCGGTCCCGGGTCCGCACGATCGTCACCGCCGAGCACACCAAGGACGAGCTCGAGACGTGCCTCGCCGCCTTCGAGAAGGTGGGTCGGGAGCTCGCGCTCATCTAGGCGTACAACAGAAG
>DATCOX010000125.1:0-30125 GCA_036564495.1 Candidatus Limnocylindria bacterium | reverse complement strand
ATCGCCGCCGCTGAACGAGGACAGGCACGCACTCATGAAGAGGACCTACCAGCCCAAGAAGCGCGCCCGGAAGCGGGAACACGGCTTCCGCGCTCGCATGGCTTCGAAGGGTGGTCGACGCGTGCTTGCCCGTCGTCGGGCGAAGGGGCGCGAGAAGCTCAGCGCCTGACGGCGACGAGGACCCGAGGTGCCGCCTCTTGAGATGCTTCGGCGCAAGGCGGACTTCGAGGCGATCGGTCGCCACGGGACGGTTCGCTCCAGTCGGCTCCTGGTCCTGCGATCGATGCGGACCACCGGGTCGAGGACGAGGATCGGGCTGAGCACTCCGCGATCGCTCGGTGGCGCGGTCCAGCGCAATCGGGTGAGACGTCGGCTGCGCGATCTGCTCCGCGAGCAGCTTGGCGCCACGGAAGAGGGCCTGGACCTCCTGCTGATCGCGCGATCGGAGGCGGCGCAGGCGACGTATTCGGAGCTGCGAGAGGCATTGCGATCGCTCCTCGAGCGATCCGGAATCGGTGGATGAGGAAGATCGGGCTCGGGCTGATCGTCGCCTACCAGCGGCTCTTCGCATGGCTGCCGCCCAGCTGCCGCTATACCCCGAGCTGCTCCCAGTACACCTACCAGGCGATCGAGCGCTACGGCCTGGCCAGGGGGGCGTGGATGGGCGCCCGCCGCATCGGCCGCTGCCACCCGATGCATCCGGGCGGCTATGACCCGGTCCGCTAGAGAGAGCACCAGACCTTGACAGCCATCATCGGCGCCGGCTTCCTGGGGATCCAGCACTTCACGCCGCCCTGGGACGTCTTCTTCCTGCCGCTCTTCAACCTGCTGATCGCGTCGTATCGGATCATCTTCAGCGACTTCGCGCTCGCGATCATCGTCTTCACGATCGTCATCCGGACCCTCCTGGCCCCGCTCTTCGTGCGACAGATCCAGTCGCAGAAGGAGATGCAGCGGATGGCCCCGCTGATCCGCGAAGTCAACCGCAAGCACAAGGGCAATCGCACCAAGATTGCCGAGGAGACCCAGGCGCTCTACCGCGAACACGGCGTCAACCCGGCCGCCGGCTGCCTGCCGGTCGTCCTGCAGCTGCCACTCCTGTTCGCGCTCTACCAGGCGTTGATTCGCGCCTCGAACGTCGTTTCGCTGTCGGTCAAGGACGCCGCCTCGACCACCTTCACCCAGCTGCAGGCGGCGCTGCCGGGGATCACCAAGATCGGCGACATCAAGGACGCGGCGGGCCACGTCACCCAGGTCCAGTTCGCCGCCCCGGTGGCCGGACCCTGCAACCTGCCCCAGTTCGACGTGGCGAACTTCACGCACTTCCTGCCGCTCAACTGCCAGCTGATTGACCCCCTGAAGCTGACTGAGCGGGTCAACACCCACGTGTCGTGGCTCTTCCACCTGGACCTGGCCCAGGTGGACCACGTATTCGGGTTTCTGATCCCGGGCCTTGGGTTCACAATCTCGGCGATCGCCATCCTGGCGGCGGCCCTCCAATTCGTCCAGGTTCGGATGACGAGCCCCAAGCCGAACCCGGACGACCCAACCTCGTCGACCACCAACACGATGACCTACCTGTTCCCGCTCCTGACAATCTGGTGGGGCGGGCTCTTCCCGAGCGGCCTGATCCTGTACTGGGTCATCTACACCAGCTACCTGATCGCGCAGCAGTTCCGGATCATGGGCTGGGGCAATCTCTTCCCGCTCTTCGGCTGGCAGCCGGGCTTCGCACCGCGTCTGGAGACCGGGCTCGTCAGCCGGCCCGCACGCCGCGACTCCGCCGCGCCCGAGAAGCCCGCGAGGGATCCCGCGTCAGCCAACGAACGACCCAGCGGCACGTCGGGCGCAACCAGCCGCCCGCCTGCCCGTCCAACCAAGAAGAGACGGCGAGGACGAAAGCGATGACATTTCGGGAGTTCACCGGCAAGAACGTCGAAGAGGCGATCCGCACCGCCATGAAGGAGTACAGCGCGGAGCTCTCCGAGCTGGACATCGAGATCCTCTCCCAGGGGAGCCGCGGCATCCTGGGGGTAGGGGGTGAGGAGGCACGCATTCTGGCCGCGCCGAAGTCGGCGGTCGCGGCCGCCGAGACGGTCCGCGACACTGCACCCGAGCCCGCAGAGCCGATCGTGCCGCGTGAGCCGAGCCACCCGAGCGCCGCCGCGCCCGAGGCTGAGGGCGAGCCGGTGAGCGAGCAGATAGCCGACCTCGCACGCACGGAGGCGCGCCCTCGCAGGGACGCTGGGGGACGATCCCGCGGCGGCCGTCCCGATCGCGATGCCCGCGGCGGTCGAGGCGATCGCCCGTTCCGTGACCGGCCGCCGCGCGAGCCGCGGGAGCCACGCGAGGATCGCCCGCCCCGCGAGCCGGCGCCGTTCATCCCGGGAAAGCCGCTGGAGGAGCTCTCCGAGAAGGAGCGCGGCACCCTGGAGGAGGCGAAGCGCGTCCTCGAGGAGCTGTTGCGGCTGATGGAGGTGCAGGGCACGGTCGAGGTCGCGACCGGCGGCGAGACGGCACGCCTCAACGTGCGCGGCTCCGACCTAGGGGTCCTGATCGGGCGTCGCGGCGAGAAGCTGGCCAGCCTGCAGCATATCGTCAACCTGATCGTGGCCAAGAAGGAGGGCGAGTACCACCGCATCGCGGTCGACGTCGAGAACTATCGAGGCCGCCGCGAGGAACAGCTCCGCGACGTCGCCGACCGCGCCGCCAAGCGGGTCCTCCAGACCGGCAAGATCATCCAGCTCGAGCCGATGCCGGCCATCGAGCGACGCATCGTGCACATCGCGCTGGTCGAGAACGGCAAGGTCCGCACCCAGAGCGTCGGGGTCGAGCCGAACCGACGGATCGTGATCCTGCCCGCCACGAAGGTCGAATAGTCGGATCGATCGCCATGGAGCGCCCCGCAGCGCCGCTGGAGTCGACCCGCGCGATTGGGCGGCTCAGCCCCGGCGGCCTTTGGGTCGGGTTCGGCTACCGGGCGGGAACGTGCCGCATCGCGGTGGGTAGGGGGGACGCGATCCGCGACGGGGCGGCTGACCGGGACCAGCTGCTGGCGCTGGCCATCGCGTACTTCGCGGAGGGCTTTGACGAGGCGCCACCCGACCTCGAAGCCACGCAGTCGGACCTGTCGGCCCTCGTCCGCCGCCTGATCGAGATCGAGCGCGACGAGGCGCGACGCACCCAGCTCCGGGAGGCGCTGGATGCGATCGACGACGGACTCGCCGGCGACGCGGTCGCCGCGAAGCTGGAGGCTGCCCGCACACCGGGCCGCAAGCTCGACCCGGTCGAGCTGGTCGCGCGAAGGGCTGGAGAGATCGCCGCGGGCGACTAGGCCTCGGGGTCGTTCTCCGAGTGCTCGCCGCCCATCGACTCGCCGCCCATCGACTCGCTCGCCGGTGGTGCCATCGGCTCACTCATCGGTGGTGCCATCGGCTCGCTGGCCGGGGGAGCCATCGGCTCGCTCATCGGTGCAGCCGGCGGAGCCGGAGGTGCGGCGGGCGGCGCCGGAGGCGCAGGGCTCGCCATCCCGAGGTTGAACTTGCCACCCTCAGCCTGGAACTCCCTCCAGCTGGCCCAGCCCATCAGCAGGCCGCCGGCGGTGCTCAGCAGAAGCCCGATGAACCAGACGCCGCCGTAGAGGGCGAAGGCGCCGAGGACGGTGAGGATCGCGAGGAGCGCCAGCAGCGCCGCGATTCCGGCGATGCCGCCGACCACCAGCATCAGGCTCCCCTTCGAGCCTGGCAGCGTCGTATTGGGGGAGAACTGGGGCAGGAAGATGATGATGAGCATCGCCACGCCGGTGAGGAGCGTGAAGGTCCCCCCGCCGCCGAAGCTCAGAAGCGCACCCACGATGGCCCCGACGGCGCCATACGTCGCCAGCTTCTCGTTCGCGTTGAGCTTGGAGAAATCCATCAGTACAAAGGCCTCCCAATCTCATCGCGGCGACGATGCGTTGAGCGCGCTCTGGGCGTGCCGCTTGGCCGGCACCTTAGCACACGGGGATCGCCGTTCATAGGCCGATCAGGAGCGGTGCTCGTCCTCGATTTGCGGGCTCTCCGAAGGCGCGGCCGCGGGAGGCGCATCGGCCGGCGGAGGGACCATCGGCACGGGAGGGACGGACGCCGCCGCCGACATTCCGATGTCGAACTTGCCGCCCTCGGCCTGGAATGCCTGCCAGCCGGCGCGGGCCATCACCAAGGCTCCCGCCACGGCGACCAGGAACAGGAGCGACTGAAGGTCGAAGCCCTCGAAGGTGAAGGTGAAGGTCATCAGGAAGACGATCGCCATCAGCAGCCCGGCGACCCCGCCGACGACCAGCAGCAGGCTCCCCTTGTTGCCGGGAAGCTTGGTCGTGGGGGACATCTGCGGCAGGAAGATGATGGCGAGCATCGCCAGGCCCAGGATCGCCGCCAGCCAGGTCAGGCCCCAGTGACGCGGGTAGCTCGCCGCCGCGATGGTGGCGCCGACCACGGTCGCCACAGCGCCGTAGAGCGCAAGCCGCTCGGATGCGCTGAGCTTCGAGATGTTCATCGGTCCATTATGAGTGCTGGTGGAGATGGGGGAGAATCGAACTCCCCGTCCAGAACCAAGTCGCCGGAAACGTGCTACAGGTGTTTCCGGCCTACTTCGAGCTTCGCCTGCGGGCCCCCGACCGGCGGGGTGCTCCGCTCGCTATCCGGCTGACCTTTCGGCCCTTTGACGCCACTCACCGGAGTCGGCGGCGCCGCATCTCGCCTGATGACACCTTCACGGCCCGGCAAGAGGAGGCCGTGTCAGTGCTCGTCGCTATTTAGGCGGCGAGGGCGTAACTGTTCTTGCCAGTTACTGGCTTGCCCGCGGTTTTACGAGGCCATGCGGGCGACCTCGACCTGCAGTTTCCGGTCCCCGAGCCCTGTCGAAACCTGACATCCCCACGGACCGATTGAGCCTGAATGCTAGCACGGGTGTTCCAGAAGGCCGATCCCGGCTACATTCGGACGCGCTCCTTGGTCGCCCGCTCGAGCTCGCGGCGCGCGTCCCGTTCGGCGATCGTGCGGCGCTTGTCGTAGGCCTTCTTGCCCTTGGCGATGCCGATCTCGAGCTTGGCCATCCCATTGCGGATGTACAGCTTGAGCGGCACGAGGGTGAAGCCCTTGGCCTGGGTGCGCCCGATCAGCTCGGAGATCTGGTCGCGATGCAGGAGGAGCTTGCGAGTTCTCGTCGGCTCGTGGTTGTTGCGGTTCCCCTGCTCGTAGGGCGCGATGTGCGCGCCGATCAGCCAGGCCTCGCCCTTCTCGATGCGTGCGTACGCCTCGGCCAGGTTGACGCGGCCGGCGCGGATCGACTTGATCTCGGTTCCGGTCAGCGCGATGCCGGCCTCGAGCGTCTCCTCGACGGCGTACTCGTGGCGGGCGCGGCGGTTGACGGCGACGGTCTTATCGGGCATCGGAATCTGCGTGAGGGTGGGAAATGAAAGAGCCG
The DNA here is from genome assembly GCA_036564495.1 of Candidatus Limnocylindria bacterium. Lineage (GTDB taxonomy): Bacteria > Chloroflexota > Limnocylindria > QHBO01 > QHBO01 > CF-167. Next base: position 24,662 of record DATCOX010000125.1, on the reverse strand, counting down.
GCCGTATCGGCCGGCTCTCTCGTCGCTACCACACGAAGGGGTGCTAGCGCACCGCCTCGGTGGTGGCGTGACAGGAACTACTCACTGCACACCACCTCCTTTCGTTGGGCCAGATGCTAGCAGCCGCCCGACCGCCGCGCAATGCCCGCTACGCGGCCGCCTCCAGCCAGGAGATGGACGCCGCCGGGGCCGTCAGCTCGGTGATCGCGCGGTCGAGGATCGGGTCTTGACCCGCCGGCGTCTTGTCGGGCACTTCGACGGCGATGTCCGGCTGGACGCCGTCTGGCGCAACCGAGTGGTGCTTCGGGGTGAACCAGCGCGAGATCGTGATCCGCACCCCGCTGCCGTCGACCAGCTCGGTCCAGACCTGGACCGTGTTCTTGCCGTAGGTGTGCTGGCCGATGATCACGCCGCGGCCCGATTCTTTCAGGGCCGCCGCCACGATCTCGGAGGCCGATGCGCTGTCGCCGTTGACGAGGACCGCCAGGCGCAGGCTCGGGTCGGTGGCGATCCCGTCGCCGGTCGATTCCCACCGCTTCGTCTTGCCGCCGGACGACTCCTGGCTGAAGATGAGGCCGGAGCCGATGAACTCCGACGCGATCTTCTGCGCGGCGTCGATATAGCCGCCGGGGTTGTCGCGCAGGTCGAACACGATCGAGGTCGCGCCGTCGTCGAGGAGCTTCTGCAGGGAGGTGTGGAACTGGTCAGCACTGCCCGAGCTGAAGCCGTGGAGCGCGATGTACCCGATCTTGCCCTCGAGCATCTTCGTCTCGACCTCGCGCTGGACGATCTTGGCGCGCGTGATCGTCAGGTCGAAGGTGCGGTCGCCGCGCTTGAGCGTGAGCGTCACCTTCGTGCCGGGCTCGCCACGCACCTTGCCGACCTCGTCCGGCAGCGTCGAGCCGTTGACGCTCTTGCCGTCCACGGCCAGCACGATGTCGCCCGACTCGAGGCCGGCTGCCTCGGCCGGGGAGTCGGCCAGAGGCGCGACGACCACGAGGGCGCACGTGTCCGAGAGCTTGGTGCACGACGTGAGGTCCTTGGGGTTCGCGGTGTTTTTGACCGCCATCTCGGCGCCGATCCCGGTGAACTCGCCGGAGAGCGAGCCGAGTGCGCGTTGGTACTCGTCCGGCGTCATGTAGCCGCTGTGCGGGTCCTTGACGCCGTATTCGAAGAGGCCACGGATGGCGCCCTGGGCCAGCTGGGTGTCGTCCAGCTTGTCGACGAACTGGGCCTTCAGCTTGTCGTATGCCTCGCACAGGGCGGCGAAGGCCTGCGATGGCGCTGCACAGGTCCCGTCGCGGCCGGCGCCGCCCGCCGCGAGATAGCCACCCGCGAAGAGCAGCGCGCCGAGCATGCTGGCGAGGACGAGGGAGACGACCCACGTGACCGGCGACCGGCCCGCGGAGGGCGGGCGCTCGGGCGGGGTGGTGGGCAGCGGGGCACGGGTCTGGTCGGTCATCGGCGGCGGAGTGTATCACCGGCCCGACGACGGCCCGGTTACGTCCTCATTACGTTTCGCTTAGGGCGCGAGCCGCGTCAGGCCGCCGACGAGAGGTTGGCGCGGACGCTGATCCAGCTGCCGAGCGCCCCGACGCCCAGGCCGACGCCCAGGATCGCCGCCGACAGGACCGCCAGGAAGTCGGTGCTCACCGCGGTCGGCATCTGGAAGACGCGGACCATGATCGGCTTGATCGGCTCCCACGCGACCGCCACCAGGATGATGGTGACGATCGCACCGATGACGCCGCACAGGATCCCCTCGAGGATGAACGGCCAGCGGATGAACGAGTCGCTGGCGCCCACCAGCCGCATGATCTCGATCTCGCCGCTCCGGCTGTAGACGGCGATCCGGATCATGTTCACGATCATGAACAGGACGGTCAGCCCGACCAGTGCCAGGGCGATGAGCCCCACCGTGCGGACGTAGCCGATGATCCCGAGCAGCTTGTCGTAGTTCTCCTGGCGCGTGGTGATCAGCTCCACCTCTGGCCGGTCCTGGAGGGCATCGGCGACCGGGCCCGCCTGGTTCGCGTCGGTAAGGGCGATCTCGACGCTGGCATAGAGGGTGATCTGCGCCCCGCCCAGATCGAGGGTCTGGCCCTGGTCCTCGTAGAACTGCTTGAGGCGGTTCAGCGCCTCCTCCGGACTGATGTATTCGACCGACTTCACGCCCGGGAGCTGCTCGATGTCCGCGACAAGGGAGTCGACGCGCGCCTGCGGCAGGCCGTCGACCAGGCGGGCGGTCACTCCCACCTTGCTCTCGATGTACTGAAGGCCGCTGTTGAGGCCGGCAAGCACGATGAAGAGGCCCGACAGGAGGACCAGCATCAGGACGACGGTCGAGGTCGCTGCCAGGCTCATCATCGCGTTGCGCCAGAAGCCCTGCCAGGCGCGCACCACGGAGAAGGCGATGAAGCGCAGGAGCGGCATCGGCTAGTACTCGCGCTCGTACGCCGCGCCGGACTCGTCGCGCACCAGCGTGCCGTGCTCGAGCGCCAGCACGCGCCGGCGCATGGCGTTGACGATCTCCTGGTTGTGGGTCGCCATCAGCACGGTGGTGCCCATCGCGTTGATCTGGATCAGGAGCTGGATCAGGTCCCAGCTGGTGACCGGGTCGAGGTTGCCGGTCGGCTCGTCGGCGATGAGCATCGCCGGATCGTGGACCAGGGCCCGCGCGATGGCGGTGCGCTGCTGCTCGCCGCCGGAGAGCTGCGCCGGCAGGTGTTCGTCATGCTCGTGGAGGCCGACGAGGTTCAGCAGCCGCGGCACCCGCTTCCGGATCTCGGAGCTGGGCGCGCCGGTCACCTCCAGCGCGAAGGCAACGTTCTCGTAGACCGTCTTGGCGGGCAGCAACCGGAAGTCCTGGAAGACGATCCCGATCCGCCTCCTGAGGGCGGGAACCTGGCTCCGTCGCATGGTCGCGAGGTCGCGGCCGGCGACGACGACGCGTCCGGCCGTCGGCAGCTGCTCGCGAATCAGGAGCCGGATGAACGTGCTCTTGCCGGCTCCGGATGGCCCCACCAGGAAGACGAAGTCGCCCTCCGGGATGCTTACGTTCACATCGACCAGGGCGACCTTCCCATTGGGGTAGGTCATGCCGACGTCGACCATGCTGATCACCGGGTCGGCCCGCTGGGGCTGTGCCACGTACGGGCGCTCGAGGGTATCGGTCATGCGCTGGCGGGCTCCCCGATGCGCGAGCGAAGGTAGCCCTCGATGAAGGCGTCGAGGTCGCCGTCCAGCACCGCGCTGGGATTCGACGTCTCGACTCCGGTGCGCAGGTCCTTGACCATCGTGTACGGCTGGAGGACGTAGCTGCGGATCTGGTTCCCCCAGCCGGCCTCGACATGCTGCCCGCGCAACCGCGCCATCTCGGCCTCGCGCTCCTCCTCGGCTCGCTCAGCGAGCTTCGCGCGGAGGACCACCATGGCCCGTTCGCGGTTCTGGGTCTGGCTCCGCTCGTTCTGGCAGGTGACCACGATCCCCGTCGGCAGGTGCGTGATGCGCACCGCCGAATCGGTCTTGTTGACATGCTGCCCACCGGCGCCGGAGGCCCGGTAGGTGTCCACGCGCAGGTCCTTCTCGTCGATCTCGATGGCCGCGTCCTCAGGCACCTCGGGCATTACCTCCACCAGCGCGAAGCTGGTGTGCCGGCGGTTCTGCGAGTCGAAGGGGCTGATGCGCACGAGGCGGTGCACGCCGCGCTCGCTCTTCAGACGGCCGTATGCCCAGCGACCGTCGATCGCCACGGTCACGCTCTTCAGGCCAGCCTCCTCGCCCTCGGTCTGGTCGAGGATCTCGGTGCGGTACCGGCTCCGCTCCGCCCAGCGCAGGTACATGCGCAGCAGCATCTCGGCCCAGTCCTGGCTCTCCGTGCCGCCCGCACCGGCATGGACCGATACGATCGCGGGTCGCTCGTCGTACGGCTCGGAGAGGAGCAGCCGTCCCTCCATCCGTGTCCAATCGGCGGAGAGCTTGTCCAGGTCACGCTGGAGGTCGGCGGCCAGATCGGCGCCGCCATCGGCCTCGCCCGCAGCCAGCTCGGCCATCTCGGCCAGCGCCTGGGCACGCGCGCCGAGCTCCTGCCAGGCGCCGATCTCCTCGCGCAGCTCATCGGCGCGGCGCAGCACCGCCTGGGCAGCGGCGGGGTCGTCCCAGAAGCCGGGTTCGGAGGATCGCGAGGTCAGCTCCGCGAGCTCGAGTTCCTTGGCGGGCAAGTCAAAGGCGCACCGCCGTGTCGGCCACGAGGCGCGCGAGCCGAAGCGCCTCGTCCTTAATTGCGTCCAACGGCCGCCACCATGGGGAGCTCCATCTCGGCGAGCCGGACGCTCTTGCTGCGCACCCGCGCCGGGTTGACGCAGGGGCAGTAGTCCTTGCGGGGGCAGGAGCCGCAGTTCCCGTCGCAGTCGAGGGTCATGGCGTAGCTGCAGCGCATGCAGTCGCGCTCGCAGACGATGAGGTCTTCGTAGGGGAGGGAGGGGTCTCGGAAGCGGGTGACCATTGGCAGCTCGGTCGTCGGAGGGGTTGAGGTGAGGGTCTCGGATCCTCGACGAGGGGTGGTCAGCTGCTTCACGTAGCCCTCCTCTTGCGAGGAATCGCGAGGTCACTAGGCCTCGCGATCCTGAGCACACATGGTAGCCGGTCTGAAGCCGTTCGCCAACCCCCAAGTCTGGCCCGTTCAGGCTCCGTGGCACCGCTTGTACTTCTTCCCGGAGCCGCACCAGCACGGGTCGTTGCGACCGACCTTCGGGCCCCCTTTGGCCAGGGCCGGTTGCGGGTTGGAGCCATTCCCGCCCGAGACGGCGCCGCTCGCGGCGGCCGCCGCGAGCGTCTCGCCGGTCACGTCGGGCCGGCTCTCCATCATCGGTCGAGGCTGCTGCTGCACCGGCTCGCGCGTCAGCGTCACGCGGAAGACGGTGTGGGTGATGTCGTGGCGGATCGTCGTCTTCAGCTCGTCGAACATCCGGTAGGCCTCGACCTTGAATTCGTTGAGCGGATCCCGCTGGCTGTACGCCCGCAGTCCGATCCCACGCCGCATGTCGTCGACGGCGGTCAGGTGCTCCACCCACAGCGAATCGATGACGCGGAGCAGCACGAGTCGCTCAAGGACGAGCATCCCCTCCTCGCCGACCTCGGAGCGCTTGGCCTCGTACGCCTCCTCGACGAGCTCCGCGAGGAGGGAGCTGATCTGCTCGGCATCGGCCATCTCGTCCATGGCGGCGAGGGACCCCGGGTCCAGGGTGGGGACCATGGCCGTCACCTGGGCCTTGAGGCCGTCGCGGTTCCATTCGGCCGCGAACTCGCCGACGGTGTGCTCGGCGACGAGGCCCCGCACCTCCTCGTCGAGCATGGCGAGGACGGTCGGCGCCAGGGTCTCCGAGCGGAGGATCCGCTCGCGCTCGTGGTAGATCGTCTCGCGCTGACGGTTGATCACGTCGTCGTACTCGACGACGTGCTTGCGGGTGTCGAAGTTGAAGCCCTCGACCCGGGTCTGAGCGCCCTCGATGGTGCGGCTCACCATCCGTGACTCGAGCGCCGTCTCGTCGTTGAAGCCGAGGGTGCGCATGATCGATTGGACGCGGTCGCTGGCGAACCTGCGCATGAGGTCGTCCTCGAGCGACAGGTAGAAGCGGGTGCTCCCCGGGTCGCCCTGCCGGCCGGAGCGACCGCGCAGCTGGTTGTCGATCCGCCGCGCCTCGTGGCGCTCGGTGCCGACGATGTGCAGGCCGCCGGCGATAACCACCTTGTCGCGGTCCTCGGCGCAGAGCCGATCGGCCTCGGCAAGCGCTGCAGCGTATTGCTCGGGCGTCGCGTCCAGGACGGTCAGGCCCTTCTTGTGGAGCAGGTCGGCCGCCAGCATCTCCGGGTTGCCGCCGAGGATGATGTCGGTGCCGCGGCCGGCCATGTTGGTGGCGATCGTCACGCTGTCGCTGCGCCCGGCCTGGGCGACGATCTCCGCCTCCTTCTCGTGCAACTTGGCGTTCAGCACGCTGTGCTTGATCCCTCGCCGCTTCAGCATGTCGCCGAGCATCTCGCTCACCTCGACGCTGATCGTCCCCACCAGGACCGGGCGCCCGCGCTCGTGCTCATCGACGATCTCATCGACGACCGCGTTCCACTTCCCCTTCTGGCTGGCGAAGACGAGGTCCGCGAAGTCGTCCCGGATCATCGGCTGGTTGGTCGGCACCGCGATCACCTCGAGGCCGTAGATCTTGTGGAACTCCTCCGCCTCCGTCTCGGCCGTACCGGTCATGCCGGCGAGCTTGTCGTACATGCGGAAGTAGTTCTGGAAGGTGATCGTGGCGAGGGTGCGCGACTCGTTCTGGATCTTCACCCCCTCCTTGGCCTCGACCGCCTGGTGCAGACCCTCGCTCCAGCGCCGGCCCGGCATGAGGCGCCCGGTGAACTCGTCGACGATCACGACCTCGCCGTCCTTGACGACGTAGTCGCGGTCCCGCTTGTAGAGCGCTTCGGCCTTGAGCGCCTGATCGAGGTGGCGCGCCATCGAGAAGTCGTTGTCGAACAGGTTGTCGACCCCGAGCCAGCGCTCCATCTTGTCGGTCCCGGCCTCGCTGATCGCAACCTGCCGGAACTTCTCGTCGAGGATGTAGTCCTCCTCAACCTTCAGACGTGGGACGAGCCGCGCGAACTGGACGTACTTGTCGGCAGATTCCTCGGCCGCCCCGGAGATGATCAGCGGCGTCCGTGCCTCGTCGATGAGGATGTTGTCGACCTCGTCCACGATCGCGAAGAAGTGGCCGCGCTGGACGCGCTGGCGCAGGTCGATGACGAGGTTGTCGCGCAGGTAGTCGAATCCGAACTCGTTGTTCGTGCCGTAGGTGACGTCCGCGGCGTAGGCCTCCTCGCGCGCGACCGGCCGCAGCGCCCGCAGGTGCTCATCGGTCTGGGGGAAGTCGGGGTCGACGACGTAGGCGGCCTCGTGCTGGATCGAGCCGACGCTCATCCCCAGGCGCCAGAAGACCTGTCCGATCCACTGCGCGTCGCGTTTGGCGAGGTAGTCGTTGACGGTCACCACGTGGACGCCGCGGCCGGTGAGCCCGTTGAGGTACGCCGCCAGCGGGGCGACGAATGTCTTTCCCTCTCCGGTCTTCATCTCGGCGATGGCGCCGCCGTGCAGCACCATGCCGCCGACCAGCTGCACGTCGTAGTGGCGCTTGGCGAGGGCTCGGCGCATCGCCTCGCGCACCGCCGCGAATGCCTCGGGCAGGATCTCGTCGAGCGCCGCGTCGATTTGCGCGCGCTCGCGCTTGTGCTGCTCCTTGCGCTTCTCGCTGATGCGGGCCGGGTCGCCGACAACGAGCTCCGACTCGGCGGCCTCCTCCTCGGTCAGCGCGCGCTGCTCGATCGGGACGAGCAGGTCGCCCAGCGCGTCGCGCAGGCGGGCGCGGAACTGCTCGGTCTTGCCGCGCAGCTCGGCGTCGGAGAGGGCGGCGTACTCCGGCTCGAGCTCGTTGATGCGGGCAACGGTCGGTTCGAAGCGACGGACCTCGCGTTCATTCGAGTCCGTCAGCCGTGACAGGAACTTCAGCATCTTGGAGTTCGAGTATATCCGGACGCGCCGATCAGCCCGGTTCGGCGCTCAGCCCTGGGCGGCGGCGGGCGGCTCCTCAGGCTCCTCGTCGTCATCGGCGTGGCTGCCCCAGAAGGTCATCTCCTCGACCAGCTGGACCTCTGAGGAGAAGAGGGCCCCGACGCTCTCGCCGCGGTGGATGCGCTTGATCGCCTCGCCGAAGAGGGGCGCGATGGAGAGGACCGTGATCTTGTCGTGGTTGGCGCCCGCCGGCAGCGGGATCGTGTCGGTCACGATCACCTCGGTGATCGGGCTGGCCTCGATGTGCTCGAGCGACCGGTTCGAGAAGACCCCGTGGGTAGCGCAGGAGTAGATCGCGACGGCGCCCTCGGCGACGAGCGCGGAGACCGCCTCGAGCAGCGAGCCGGCTGTGTCGATCTCATCGTCGATGATGACCGCGGTCTTCCCCGCCACCTCGCCGATGATGTTCATCAGCTCGGTCTTGTCCTCGTTGCCGACCCGTCGCTTCTCCACGATCGCCAGCGGCGCCTGCAGGATCTCGGCGAAGTTGCGCGCCTTCTTGGCGAAGCCGAGCTCGCTGACGACCACGATGTCCGCGAGGTTCTTCTCGCGGATGTAGCGCGACAGGATGTTGACGGCGGTCAGCTCGTCCACCGGGATGCTGAAGAAGCCCTGGATCTGCCCCTGGTGGAGGTCCATGGTGAGGACCCGATCGGCCCCGGCCACCGTCAGCATGTCGGCGACCAGGCGGGCTGTGATCGGGACCCGCGGCTGGTCCTTCTTGTCGGAGCGCCCGTAGGCGTAGTACGGCACCACCGCGGTGATGCGCCCCGCGCTGGCGCGCTTGAAGGCGTCGATCATGATCAGCAGCTCCATGACCGAGTCGTTCACCGGCCGGGAGGTGGGTTGCACCAGGAACACGTCCTGCTCCCGGACGTTCTCCATGACACGCACGAAGATGTTGTCGTTGGCGAACTTAAAGACCTCCGCCTTGCCCAGCTCCGTGCGCAGGTAGCGGCAGATCTGCTCGGCGAGCGGCCTGTTGGCGTTGCCGGCGTAGATGCTGAACTCGTCGGCGTACACGCGGATCTCCGGTGCGGATGGTCTCCCGGAGCCGATTCTAGCCGCTCCGAGCCGGTTTTCAGCCCTCGGTTTCGGCGTCCTCCTCGGGGATCGGCAGCCGGTCGTCCACGAAGACCGCGATCGACACGATCCGGTCGCCCTCCGCCGGCTTCATGACCGTGACACCCCGGGAGGCGCGCCGATAGCGGTTCACGCTGCTGACCTCGGTGCGCAGGATGGTTCCCTCCTCGGTGATCAGCATCAGCTCTTCGTCCTCGCGGCCGACGACCCGGACCGCCGCGACCTTGCCGGTCTCGGCGTTCAGTGAGTTGGCGATCACGCCGCCGGTGGCCCGATGCTTGACCGGGAAGTCCTCGAGGACCGTGCGCTTGCCGTATCCCTGCTCGGTGACCACCAGCAGCTCGGAAGAGGGCGCAACGACCTCCATCCCGATCACCTCGTCGCCGCCGCGCAGCCTGATTCCGGTCACGCCCCGCGTGTCGCGGCCCATCGGCCGCACCTCGGCCTCGTGGAAGCGGGCCGCCTGGCCGTTGCGCGTGGCGAGCATGATGTCGCTCTGCCCATCGGTGAGGCCGACCCAGCGCAGCTCGTCTCCCGCCACCAGGCTGATGGCGATGAGGCCGTTGCTCCGGATCTTGGCGTACTCGGCCAGCGAGGTCTTCTTGATCATCCCGCCGCGGGTGGCCATCGCCATGTAGTGATCGGCCTCGAACTGCGGCAGGGTGATGATCGCGCTGACGTACTCGCCCTGGTCCACCATCACCCCCGGCAGGTTGATGATCGGCAGCCCCTTCGCCTGGCGGCTCGCCTCGGGGAGGGTATGCACCTTCGTGATGAAGACGCGCCCCCGATTCGTGAAGAACAGAATGTTGTCGTGGGTGTTGGCCACCAGCAGGTGGCGGACGGCGTCCTCCTCGCGCGTGATCATCGCCAGCTTGCCCTTGCCGCCGCGTCGCTGCGAGCGGAACGTCCCGATCTGCTGGCGCTTGATGTAGCCGCGCTGCGAGAGCGTCACGACCACGTCCTCGGCGGCAACGAGGTCCTCGGCCGTCAGCTCGCGGTTCGCGTCCGACTCGATCCGTGTCTTGCGGTCGTCGCCGTACTTCTTGATCAGCTCCTCGAGCTCGTCGCGGATCGCGATCAGGACCTTGCGAGGATTGGCCAGGAGGTCCTCGAGCTCGGCGATGAGGCGGATCACCGATTCGTACTCGTCCTCGATCTTCTTGCGCTCGAGCGCCGCCAGGCGCCGGAGCTGCATCTCGAGGATGGCATTGGCCTGCGCCTCGCTCAGCTTGAAGCGCTTGACGAGCGCGGCGCGTGCCGCGTCGGTGTCGGCCGAGGCCCGGATCGTCTCGATCACCTCGTCGAGGTTGTCGAGCGCGATCTTAAGCCCCTCGAGGATGTGCGCACGCTCGCGAGCCCGAGCGAGGTCGAACTCGGTCCGGCGACGGATGATGTCGCGCCGATATGCGATGTAGTGCTCGAGCATCCGCTTCAGCCCGAGCGTCTGCGGCTGGCCGTCGACCAGGGCGAGCATGTTCGAGCTGAAGCTGGTCTGCAGCGCCGTGTGCTTGAAGAGCTGCTGCATCACGGTGTGCGGCGAGCCGTCGCGCTTGATCTCGATTACGATGCGCATGCCGGTTCTGTCGCTTTCGTCGCGAATGTCGCTGACGTCGGTAATGCGCTTGCCGCCGACGAGCTCCGCCATCTTCTCAATCAGCGTCGTCTTGTTGACCTGGTACGGAAGCTCGGTGATGACCACCGAGATCCTCCCTCGCGCGTCCTCCTCGAAAGCGACCTGGCCGCGGATCACGACGCGACCTCGTCCCGTGGCGTACATGTGGCGGATCACGTCGATCCGCTCCTTCTCGCCGGTCAGCGTGTTGCGCTGGTCCTCGAAGCGGAAGATCGTCCCGCCGGTCGGGAAGTCGGGGCCGCGCACGATCTCGCACAGCTCATCGACTGTCATGTCGGGGTTGTCGATGAGCGCGACGGTGGCACGGCAGATCTCGGTCAGGTTGTGCGGCGGGATGTTCGTCGCCATCCCGACCGCGATCCCGGAGCTGCCATTGATGAGCAGGTTCGGGAGCCGCGCCGGCAGGACGGTCGGCTCGCGCAGGCGGCCGTCGTAGTTGTCGACGAAGTCGACGGTCTCCTTCTCGATGTCGGCCAGCATCTCGTCGCTGATCGCGGTCAGGCGCGCCTCGGTGTACCGGTAGGCGGCTGCGGGATCCCCGTCGATCGATCCGAAGTTGCCCTGGCCGTCAACCAGGGGATATCGGAGGCTGAAGTCCTGCGCCATGCGCACGAGGGCGTCGTACAGCGCGACGTCACCATGGGGGTGGTACTTGGCCAGGGCGTCGCCCACGACCCCGGCGCACTTGCGGTAGGCGGAGGTGGAGCGCAGCCCCATCTCATGCATCGTGTAGAGGATTCGCCGATGCACCGGCTTGAGCCCATCGCGGACGTCGGGCAGCGCCCGCGCCACGATGACGCTCATCGCGTAGTCGATGTAGGCCGATCGCATCTCGTCCTCGATCGAGACGCGCCGGACGCCGTCGATCCGCTGGGAATCCATCGGTCCTTCGGTTACTCCTGCGTCACTGTCGCGTTTGTCGCTGCCGTCACTCGCGTGCCCCGGCAACGGTCACGTCGGTCGGCATCCCGTAACGGGCCTTGAGCTGCGCCTTGTCCGATGGGCTCGCGCCCAGAAAGCGGCCGTGCGCCTCGGCGATGAGGCGACCGTCGGAGCCGCGGACCTCGCCGCTCACCTGGTAGATGCGGCGCCGGCGCTCGGTCACCCAGCCTCGGGCCGTCAGCGGTTCGCCGGGGTTGGCGGGCGAGCGATAGCGGATCGACATCTCCGCCGTGACTGCCCACGAGTCGAAGCTGGACGGTGCCCAGGCCATCACCTCGTCGAGCAACGTGGCGAGGAGGCCGCCGTGGATCTTCTCCTCCCAGCCGACGTAGTTCGGGCCGGGGACCCATGTCGTGCTCGCCGTGCCCTGGCCGAGCTCGATCGCCAGGTGCATCCCGATCGGATTCGTTCCCCCGCAGGCGAAGCAGTTATGGTCGGCGAACGCGTATCGGCGGCCGTCGGCCGCCTCGATGAGCCGGCTCGTGCCGATCGTGGTCGCCTTGTCCGTGACGGTGCTCACCAGCGGTCTTCCTCGTCGTCCCAGAAGCCATCGGCGCCGAAGTCGTCGGTGCGAGACGGGCGCAGGCAGTGTGCGGCGATCGCGAGTGCGAATGCGTGGCTCACGGCGTACCCGTCGCGCAGGAAGTTGACCGCGTCGCGTCGCTCACCGATCCCGTTGGCCTCGAGCAGGGCGCACCAGTCCTCGAGCTTGCGGCCCGTCTTCCCCTCGACCTGGCGAATGTCGGCAACGTGTCGGCTTGGCATCGGTGGTATCGGCTCCGTCTAGAAGTCCAGGTTGCGAACCTTGCGGGCCTCGCCTCGGATGAAGTCGCGCCGGGGCTCGACACGCTCCCCCATCAGCGTGCTGAAGACCTCGTCCGCATCGGCCGCCTCTCGAACAGAGATCTGTAGCAACGTCCGAGTGTCCGGGTTCATGGTGGTCTCCCAGAGCTGCTCTGGGTTCATCTCGCCGAGCCCCTTGAAGCGCTGCACGCTCACGTTCTTCGTCTTCCCCTCGCGAGACAGCTCCTTGACGGCCTGGTCGCGTGACTTCTCGTCCTGCGCGTAGCGCGTCACCTTTCCGGTGCTGATGCGGTACAGGGGAGGCTGGCAGAGGTACAGGTAGCCCTGTTCGATGACATCCGGCATGTGGCGGAAGAAGAAGGTGAGCAGCAGGGTGCTGATGTGTGCGCCGTCGACGTCCGCGTCCGAGAGGAGGCAGATCTTGTGGTAGCGGAGCTTAGAGATGTCGAACTGGTCGCCGATCCCCGCTCCGAGCGCGATGATCAGCGGGCGAATGTTCTCGCTCGACAGGACCCGGTCAAGGCGGGCCTTCTCCACGTTCAGCAGCTTCCCACGGAGGGGCAGGACCGCCTGCGATCGGCGGTCTCGTCCCTGCTTGGCGGAGCCCCCGGCGGAGTCGCCCTCGACGATGTAGAGCTCGCTCCGCGCCGGATCTCGCTCCTGGCAGTCCGCGAGCTTGCCCGGCAGGGCCATGCCATCCAGGGCGCCCTTGCGGATGACGAGGTCTCGCGCCTTGCGAGCCGCCTCGCGGGCGCGGGCCGCGGTGACCGACTTCTCGATGATCCTGCGTCCGTCGGCGGGGTTCTCCTCGAGGTGCTGGATGATCCCATCGGTGACGGCTGCCTGAACAGCGCCCTTCACGTCGGCATTGCCGAGCTTCGCCTTCGTCTGGCCCTCGAACTGCGGATCGGTCAGCTTCACGCTGATCACGGCCGTGAGACCCTCGCGCACATCCTCCCCACTCAGGTTCGCGTCCTTCTCGGAGAGCACCCCAGCCTTCTTCGCCCAATCGTTCAGCGAAGAGGTGAGCGCCGCCCGGAAGCCCGTGACGTGGGTCCCCCCGTCGACCGTATGGATGTTGTTGGCGAACGCCAGCACGTTCTCGGCGAAGCCGTCGTTGTACTGGAGGGCGACCTCCACGCTGGTGGTGCCGACCATCCGCTCGACGTGGATCGGCCGCTGGTTGAGCACGTCGCGCCGGCGGTTCAGGTGCCGCACGAAGCTCGTCACGCCGCCCTCGAAGTAGAAGTTCTTCTCGCGATCGGTTCGCTCGTCGCGCAGGCAGATCCAGAGGCCCTTGTTGAGGTACGCAGACTCCCGGAGTCGCGTTGCGATGAGATCCCAGCTGAAGTCGAGCGTCTCGAAGACCTCAGGATCGGGATGGAAGAAGGTGCGGGTGCCGTGTTGCCGCTCCTTGGCGGTGACGAGGCCCCGATTCGCCTCCGCAAGCCCGCCCTGCTGTCGCACCGGTCCCTTCGGCGTGCCGCGGCTGTACTCCTGCGTGTACCGCTTGCCGTCCCGCAGGACCTCGACGCGCATCGAATCGGAGAGGGCGTTGACGACGCTCACGCCGACGCCATGCAGGCCGCCGGAGACCTTGTACCCCCCTCCGCCGAACTTGCCTCCCGCATGCAGGACGGTGTGGACGACCTCCAGCGCATCCTTGCCCGACGCGTGCTTCCCGACTGGGATGCCCCTGCCGTCGTCGACGACCTCCACCTGGCCGTCGGCGTGGATCGTCACGTCGATGCGGGTGGCGACGTTCGCCATCGCCTCGTCAATGCTGTTGTCGACCACCTCCCATACGAGCTGGTGCAGCCCGCGCTGGTCGGTGGAGCCGATGTACATCCCGGGGCGCTTGCGAACGGCGGTGAGGCCCTCGAGGACCTGGATATTGGCCGCGGTGTAGTCGGAGACGACCTTGGTGCGACGCTGCCGCCGCTCCGGCTGGGCGGTCACGCGCCACCTCCGGCCACGCCACGCGCGATGATGGCGTGCAGGCGATCGAGCTCCTCGTCGGAGTAGAAATCGATCACGAGGCGGCCCCCTCGGCGAGTCCGGACGATCCCGACGCGCGTGGCCAGCAGGCCACGGAGCTGCGACTCAAGGTCCGCCAGGTCGCCGGAGATCATCCCCGCGCTGCGCGCCGCTCCCGAATCTCGCTTGCGGCGGACGAGCTCCTCGGTCTGCCGGACGGACAGATGACGCTCGATCACGATCGCCAGCGCGGCCCGCTGCAGCTCGGGCACGGTGAGCGCGGCGAGCGCACGGCCGTGACCCTCCGTGATGCGCCCATCGGCGATCGCCTCACGCGTCTCAGGGGTGAGGTCGAGCAGGCGGAGTGCGTTGCTGATCGCCACACGGCTCTTGCCGACCTTGCGGGCGACCTCATCATGCGAGAGCGCGAACCGATCCACGAGCTCGCGATAGGCGCCCGCTTCCTCGATCGCGTTCAGGTCCTGGCGCTGGAGGTTCTCAACGAGCGCCAGCTCGAGCTGCTCTCCATCGGCCGTTTCGCGCACCACTGCGGGGATGTGGGTGAGCCCGGCCAGGCGGGCGGCGCGAAGCCGACGCTCCCCGGCGATGAGCTCGTAGCCGCCGTCGGCGATTGCTCGCACCACGATCGGCTGGAGGACGCCGTGGAGGGCGATCGACGCCGCAAGCTCAGCGGTCTCGGCGTCGTCAAAGCGGTTGCGGGGCTGATGAGGGTTCCGCGAGATCCGCTCCACCGCGATCTCCGGGACATCGGAGGACGGGGAGGCGCGCGGGATCAGCGCGTCGAGCCCGCGGCCGAGCCCGAAGGTCTTAGCCACGCGCGGTCACCTCGGCCGCCAGGCGCCCGTATGCCTCGGCGCCCCGAGACGAGGGATCGTAAATGGAGATCGGCACCCCGTGGCTCGGCGCCTCCGAAAGGCGAACGCTGCGCGGGACGACGGTCTCGTAGACGGTCCCCTCCAGGTGCCGACGCACCTCTGCTGCGACCTGTACAGCCAGCCGAGTGCGGCCGTCGTACATCGTCAGCAGGACGCCCTCGATCTCGAGGCGCGGGTTGAGCGCCTCCCGCACCATGCGAATCGTATTGACCAATTGGCTGAGTCCCTCGAGCGCGTAGTACTCCGTCTGGATCGGGATCAGGACGCCGTCCGCCGCGGTGAGCGCGTTCACCGTCAGCAGCCCCAGGGAGGGCGGGCAGTCGATGAGCACGCGATCGTATCGTTCGCCCAGATCGGCCAGGCTGGCGGAGAGCCGATGCTCTCGCGCCGGCAGTCCCACCAGCTCGACCTCCGCGCCCGACAGGGCCAGCGCCGCTGGCACCAGGTCGAGCCCCGCAACCGAGGTGTTGAGCACGAGCTTGGTAATCGGCACCCGGTCGATAAGGGCGTCGTAGATTGATCGGTCCAGTGATCGTCGGTCGATCCCCAACCCGCTCGTCGCGTTCCCCTGTGGATCGAGGTCGATGACCAGGGTCGAGGTTCCGGAGAGGGCCAGGTACGCCGCCAGGTTGACGACGGTCGTCGTCTTTCCAACGCCGCCCTTCTGGTTGGTACATGCCGTGACCCTGATCGCCGGCACCCCACTGCGAGTTCGAAACGGGTCCACATATTCTAGCAGTCGAGACCCTTACCGAAGCCTTACCGCGACGTTAGAGGCGCCGCAAAGTTTCACGTGAAACAGCCACATCAGCCCCGATCGGGATGGCCCCGTGCCGGTATACTCGGCCCACCGCCCCGCAGCCAGCGCCAGCCCTCGTCGAGCCGGTCGAGGAACACAGATCACCTCCGTCACGCTCCTTCTCGCGGTCCTCATCGGGATCCTGCACGCGGCAGTCGCTCCCGTCCTCGTGATCGGCGACGTGCACCCGAACCTCATCCTCATCGCGGTCGTGCTGGTGACCGTCCTGCTCGGCTTTGGGCCCGGCGTGGCCTGTGCGTTCATCGGCGGGCTGACGGCCAACCTCCTCATCCGCGAGCCCCTCGGCAGCCTCCCCCTGGCGCTCCTGCTGGTGGCCGCGGCGGTGGCAGGGGGTGAGCGCCTCTTCGGCCGGCTGGCGTGGGCATATCCTCTCGCGTCGGTGGCGATCGGATCGATTGTGGTCGATGCCATGAGCATCGGGATCCTGCAGCTGCTCGATCCCCCCCTCGCTGGCGGCTTCCCGATGCAGCGGATCATCGCGGCGGCGTTCCTGAACACCGCGCTCGCCGCTGTGGCGCTCCTGCCGGCGCGCATCCTGGTGGCACGCGCAGGGGTCGCAGAGAAGGCGGCGTGGTGATCGCCTGATGGCCGACCTCGAGGCTGTCCCCGCAAACCGTCCTTCGCGCGCCCGTTTCGTGGCGGCGAGCGTGGCGGCCATCCTGCTCTTCGGTCTCCTGGCCGGTCGGCTCTTCCAGCTGCAGATCGTCGGGGGTTCCCACTACGCCGCCCAGGCCGTCGCCGCGCGGACCATCGAGGTTCCGATCCCCGCGCCACGAGGCCTCATCTTCGATCGCGATGGACGGCCGATCGCGGTCAACGCGCCCGCCTGGACCCTCTACGCCCGCCCGGCGGACCTTCCGACCGGCGAGGCGGCACGAGCCGACGTGCTGGAGCGCGCGGCGGCGCTCTCCGGCATCGAGGTGAGCATCGTCAGACAGCGCCTGGCCGCGTTTAACGGTTCTCGGTACGACCTCGTGCCCCTTGGGACCGATCTCAGCCGTGACGCCGCGCTCCTGATCGCAGAGCACAAGGACGCGCTGCCGGGGATTACGGTCGGCGCGGAGGCGCGACGTCAGTACCTCGACGAGACCGGGGCGCTCGACGGCGAGCTGTTGGCGCACGTGGTCGGCTACACCGGGCCGGTCTCGCAGAATGAGCTCAAGAACCTGTCGGCGGAGGGGTATCTCCGCGACGACATGATCGGCCGCGATGGCGTCGAGGCGAGCTACGAGAAAGAGCTTCGCGGCACCTACGGCAGCGAGCTGTGGGAGCGGGACGCGAGTGGCCGGCCGGTGAAGGTCCTCGAGCGGACGCAGGACCCCGTCGCCGGCAAGAACCTGATGCTCACGATCGATGCGCGGCTGCAGCGCATCGCGACCGACACCCTCAAATGGGGGCTCAAGGCCGCCGGGGTGGCGCAGGGGGTCACGATCGTCATGAACCCGCAGACCGGCGAGATCCTGGCAATGGTCTCGCTGCCCACCTACGACAACGACAAGTTCGCCGCCGGGATCTCGGCCGCCGACTATGCGACCTACCTCGCCGATCCTACCCACCCGCTGCGGAACCACGCCATCGCCGATATCTATCCCCCAGGGTCGACCTTCAAGCTCGTGACGGGGCTGGCCGCGCTCGAGGAAGGAGTCACCACGCTGACGAAGCGCTGGCCCACGTACGGTTGCTACCAGATCCCCGATGCGCCGGCCGGCCAGTGCCTCTTCGACTGGAACCACCGGGGGTTTGGGCCGCTGAGCATCGTGAATGCCTACGCGAAGAGCTCCGACACCTTCTTCTACCAGATGGCGGTCGGGCTCGGTGTCGAGCGGCTCGGCAAGTGGGCGCAGGAGCTCGGCTTCGGCCAGAAGAGCGGCATCCGCCTCCCGACCGAGGCGGCGGGGACGGTCATCAGCAAGGCTTGGGCCCAGGCGCAGGGGCGGGCCGATGTCTTCACCGGTGAGCTGGCCATGGCGGGGATCGGGCAGAACGCCATTGCCGTCACGCCGCTGCAGCTCCTGGACGCCTACGCGGCCGTGGCGAACGGCGGGCACCTGATGCGCCCGATGATCGTCCGCGGCGAGACGGACGCTGCCGGAAACCTCGTTCACGCCTACGCGCCCGAGGTGATACGGGAGCTGGCCGCAAGCGCGACCGACCTTCATACGATGCGGATCGGGGCGCGTGACGTGATCACGACCGGGCACGCGACGAACATCAACCTCCTGCGGGTGCCAGGCGCGCTATCCGGCAAGACCGGCACGGCGGAGTTCGGGACGCCAACAAGCCAGGGGGTCCTGCCATTCCACTCCTGGTTCGTGGCGTACCTGCCGTCGAAGGCCGGGGCGACGGATGCGAACCTGGCGATCGTGACCTTCACCTACTCCGCGGTCGTGCGCGGCAACGTCTCGCTGGAGGTCGACAAGTATTTCCTGCAGCAGTACTTCCACCTTGACCAGGACCTGCGCCGGCAGTTCCAGGTCAACGCGAACTGACTGATGAGCACCGCGACAGCAACCTTTGTTGAGGTAGCCAAAGCGCGGCGCTGGCATGCCTTCGACTGGCAGCTGCTTCTCTACCTGCTGCTCCTGGTTGGATTCGGGGCGGTGATGGGCTATTCGGCCAACTACCAGGCGATCGGCGGCGGCGGGCTCTCGCAGACCGTGAAGACCCTCATCTGGACGAGCATCGGGCTGACCCTCTTCTTCGTCGCGGCGAACCTCGACTACCACTGGCTGCAGACCTTCGCGACGCCGATCTACCTCATCGTCCTGGGATTGCTGCTGGCAACGTGGCTGATCGGGAGGAACCTGTTCGGTGCCCAGATGTCGATCAGCGTCGCCGGGATTGACTTCCAGTTCAGCGAGATGAGCAAGGTCCTGATGATCGTCGTGCTGGCGGCGTTCCTGGCATCGCGGCGGGAGAAGATCGGCCGGCTGAGCACGATCGTGGGTGCCGGCCTGCTGATGGCCCTGCCGGCCTACCTCGTCTACCGGCAGCCGGACCTCGGCACTGCCCTCGTCTTCGTCGCCATCCTGCTCGGGATGCTCTTCATGAGCGGGGCCGGGGTGGGCTGGCTGGCGTTGCTGGGCGGCGTGACGGTGGCCCTCGCACCGATTGCAGTCGGCGCGCTGGCGGCCTACCAGCGACAGCGCCTCTTCTGTTTCCTCGACCCGTCCGCCGACCCGCAGGGAGCGTGCTATCAGGTCGTGCAGGCTCTCAACACCGTGGGCTCCGGCGGGCTGCTGGGGCAGGGCCTGACCGCGGGGCGTCAGAACCAGCTCGGCTTCCTGCCGGTCCAGTCGACCGACTTCATCTTCACGGTCGTGGCCGAGGAGCTCGGCTTCCTGGGCGGGATGATTCTGCTCGCGCTCTTCGCGCTCCTGATGTGGCGGGTGCTGAAGGTGGGGTGGGCCGCTCGGGACCCGTTCGGCGCGAACATCGCTGCTGGCCTCGGGAGCCTCCTCCTATTCCAGATCACCGTGAACATCGGCATGGTGACGGGGATCATGCCGGTGACGGGGATCCCGCTGCCGTTCATCACGTATGGCGGCTCTTCAATGATCTCGCTGCTGTTCGGGATGGGCCTTCTCCAATCGGTCCGTGTCCACGCCTGGAAGCCGACCTTCTGAGCGCGCGGTACCATCGGAGCCGATGGCCACCCGAAACAGCGACCAGCCACGACAGCGCTGGCAGATCCTCTTCGCCCGCCGGCATCCTGCGCTCCGCATCCGGCAGGCGGAGCTGCTCACCGAGTTCGAGCGCGCCTTTCGCGAGGCCGGCCTGCCGCTCGCGACGTCGAATGCGCTGCATCCCCGTCCCAGGCTGAAGTTCGCCGCGAACCTGCCGGTGGGGATCGAGCTGCGCGGCGAGGTGCTGGAGGCCTACTTTGACGACCTCGTGCCGCTCGACCGAATCCAGGCGGCCGCGGAGCTGCTGCCCGAGGGGATCGAGGTCGTCGACGCGCGCGAGGTCTGGCATGGCTTTCCTTCGGCGGCGTCCCAGCTGCGCGCCGCCGAGTACGAGGTCGAGGTCCGCGATGGCCCGGAGCTGACCAGCGACGCGCTGCGCGGCGCGGTGGTCAGGCTCCTCGCCGCCCGCCAGCTGCCCGGCATGCGCCGTCGCGGCGAGAGCGAGCGCCGCGCTGACGCCGGACCGCGGGACCTCCGCCCCCTCCTCGAGGATGCGGAGGTGCTCGAGGTGGACGAGGAGGCGCATCGGGGAAGGCTGCGACTCGTGCTCCGCCTCGACGCCAGCGGTGCCGGCAGACCGGAGGACGTGGTGGGCGCCCTCGACCTCCCGGTGAAGCCCGGCCCGGCCGTTCGAACGCGCCTCCTCTTCGTTGACACTCCCCCGATCGCCCGGTAGACTCGCCGTCCCGCGGGCGCATCGTCTGTCCGCTTCGCCGTGCGTTGGAGAAGATCATGTACGCCGTCCTCAGCAGCGGCGGAAAGCAATATCGGGTTGAGGCCGGCAGCGAGCTCA
Source organism: Candidatus Limnocylindria bacterium (assembly GCA_036564495.1). Lineage (GTDB taxonomy): Bacteria > Chloroflexota > Limnocylindria > QHBO01 > QHBO01 > CF-167. The sequence continues at coordinate 4,410 of DATCOX010000125.1, read as the reverse complement.
TGCTGGAGCGGCTGGATGGCCAGCCCGGCGTGCCCGGCGCGTCCGTGACCTTCGGCCGCGTCCTGCTGATCGGCGATGGCGACGACGTGACGATCGGGACTCCGGTGGTCGCCGGCGCCTCGGTGAGCGCGACCGTCATCGGGGAGGCGCTCGGCCCGAAGCTCGTGATCTTCAAGTTCAAGCAGAAAGTGAAGTACCGGCGCCGAACCGGGCACCGTCAGCACATGACTCGCGTGCGCATCGACGCCATCAATCCGACCGCGGCCAGGAAGCCGGCTGCGAAGCCAAAGGCCGATGTGGTCGAGCCGGCACCCGTCAAGGCGGATGCGAAGAAGGCGGCTGCCAAGACGGCGAAGCCGAAGGCCACCGCGCCCCGAGCGGCGCGGGCACGGACCACAAAATCGACGACGGCGGCGGCTCAGCCTGCGGCCGAGAAGCCGAAGCCTCGCCGGGCGGCGAAGCCGAAGGCAGAGGAGTAGCGAGCGATGGCACACAAGAAGGCCGGCAGCTCGAGCCGGAATGGCCGCGATTCGGCCGGGCAGCGGCTCGGTGTGAAGCGCGGCGACGGCCAGCAGGTGCACGCCGGCACGATCATCGTTCGCCAACGGGGGAGCACCTTCAATCCTGGCGAGAACGTCGGGATGGGCCGCGACTACACCCTCTTCGCCACGAGCGAGGGGACCGTCAAGTTCAGCCACGAGACACGCCGCAAGAAGCGCGTCAGCGTCGTCAGTTCATCGAACCCAGCGACCTAGGCGGTCGCGAGATCCCAGGAGCCAAGCCATGAAGGCCGAGATTCATCCGCAGTACCATCAGGCGCAGGTCCACTGCGTCTGCGGGACCACGTTCACGGTCGGCTCGACCGTGGATTCGATCCGCGTCGAGGTCTGCGCCAATTGCCACCCGTTCTATACCGGGACCCAGAACATCGTCGACACCGCCGGCCAGGTCGAGCGGTTCCAGCGACGCATGGAGCGGTCGAAGCACTAGACGTGCCATGCGCCGCCACCTGAGCCGGTGGCCGGCGCGCGTCGCCCCCCATCTCCTCTTCCTCGTCCCTGAGCTGCTGGCCGCCGCTGGCCCGTTCGTGATCACCTCGATCGCGCGCGCCGGCGAGCGGCCGCGGTTCCGCATGCCCGACTTCTTCTATGGAGGTCAGGCCCTCATCGAGGGCGTGATGATGCGAGGCCGCACCACCGTGGCGATGAGCGTCCGGCCGCCGTCCGGTGAGATCGTCACCTACAGCGAGCCGCTCCCGCGAGCCATGGCCCGAGGCAGATGGGCGAAGGTCCCGCTGGCACGCGGCGTGCTGGTCCTGTACGAGGCGCTGGTGATCGGGACCCGGATGCTGATGCGCTCTGCGGCCATCGCCGCCGAGGGCGAGGACATCCAGATCGGTCGAGGGACCATGGCGATCACGATGGTCGTCTCCATCGGCTTCGCCGTCGGACTCTTCTTCGTCGTGCCGTTGCTCCTCTCGACCTTCGCGCAGCGCGCGACGACGAGCGACCTGCTGGCAAACCTGGCCGAGGGCGGCATCCGGCTGGCGGTCTTCGTGGCGTACATCTGGCTCATCGGCCGGATGGGGGATGTGCGCCGGGTCTTCGCCTATCACGGTGCGGAGCACAAGGCGATCAGCGCCCACGAGGCCCAGCGCCCGCTCACACCCGACGAGGTCGACCGCTTCAGCACCGCGCACACCCGCTGCGGAACGACCTTCCTGCTGATCGTGGTCGTGATCAGCATCCTCTTCTTCGGTCTCATCCCGCGTGCCGGCGTTCCGCTTCCGCTCCTCTTCCTGTCGAGGATCGTGCTCGTGCCGGTCATCGCGGCCGTCGCGTATGAGCTGGTTCGCTTCGGCGCGAGCCACTACGGCAATCCGCTGGTGCGGGCGATCTACGCCCCGGGCCTGTGGCTGCAGGCGCTGACGACCCGCCCGCCCGACCGGAGCATGCTCGAGGTGAGCATCGCCTCGCTGGAGTCGTGCCTGGCCTCGGATCGCGAGGCGGCGCCTCCGACGAGCCGATGATCGAGCGCCTCCGCCAGATCGAGGCGAGCTACGACGCCGTCGTGGCCGAGATGGCTACCGAGGCCGCCGCCAACGATCCCGCACGCCTGCAGGCCCTGGGGCGAGAGGCGGCGCGGCTGGAGCCGGTGGTGGAGGCGATCCGCGCCTGGTCGGCGGTCCGCGAGGAGCTGGAGGGCACGCGCTCGATGGCCCACGACCCCGACGAGGAGGTGCGCATCATGGCGCGCGAGGAGCTCGCCGCGCTCGAGATGCGAGAGCGGGCGATCGACCAGCAGCTCCGGCGCCTCCTCGTGCCGAGAGACCCGAACGACGACCGAGACGTGATCCTGGAGGTGCGGGCCGGGACCGGCGGTGACGAGGCAGCCCTCTTCGCCGGCGACCTCTACCGCATGTACGCCCGCTATGCCGAGCGCCGACGCTGGAAGTTCGACCTGATCTCCGTCAGCGAGGGCGCCGGCGGCGGCGTCAAGGAGGCGATCGCCGAGATCGCAGGGACCGGCGCGTACTCGCGGCTCAAGTTCGAGAGCGGCGTGCACCGGGTGCAGCGTGTGCCGACCACCGAGGCGGCCGGCCGGATTCACACCTCGACCGCGACGGTGAGCATCCTCCCCGAGGCCGATGAGGTCGAGATCCAGATCCCGGACAAGGACCTGCGCATCGATGTGTATCGGTCAAGCGGGCCGGGCGGACAGAGCGTCAACACCACGGACAGCGCCGTCCGCGTGACCCACCTCCCGACGGGGCTGATGGTCGCGATCCAGGATGAGAAGAGCCAGCACAAGAACAAGGCCAAGGCGCTCTCCGTCCTGCGCGCGCGGCTGCTCGAGCTGGAGCGGGCACGGCAGGCCGAGGAGCGCGGCGAGCAGCGTCGCTCCCAGGTGGGCAGCGGGGAGCGAGCCGAGAAGATCCGCACCTACAACTTCCCGGACGACCGGGTCACCGACCATCGGGTCGGCCTGACCGTCCACAACCTTCCCGGGCTGCTGGAGGGGGATCTCGATCGGCTCGTCGAGCCGCTTGCGGAGGCCGATCAGGCCGCGCGCCTGGCGCAGCTGGGAGGCGACGATGGCGCCTGAGCCGGCGGCGACCGTCGCCCCGCAGAGGCGTGCCGGCAGCTTGGTGGCCGACGCGGCCAATGTGCTGCGCGGTGCCGGGATCCCGTCGCCACGGCTCGACGCGGAGCTGCTGGTGGGGCACGCCTTCGGCCGCGATCGCGCCTGGTTGCATGCGCACCCGGACGCTGAGCTGGGGACGACCGAAGCGAGCATGTTGGCGGGCTGGGTCGAGCGACGCTCAGCCGGCGAGCCGGTCGCATACATCCGCGGCTTCAAGGAGTGGCTCTCCCTGCGAATCCTCACCGACGGACGGGCCCTCATCCCGCGACCCGAGACGGAGCTGCTGGTCGAGGCCGCGATCGACGAGATCGCCGGGCGGCTGGTGCGCGACACGGCCACCTTGCAGGCCTGGGAGGTTGCGACTGGGAGCGGAGCGGTGGCGCTCGCCATCGCCCTGCGCTTCAGGACCGCCATCGCGCTCGAGCGGCTCCGGCTCGCGGCGAGCGACCTGTCGTCCGAGGCCCTCGAGCTGGCAGCGGAGAACCTCGCGGCGCATGGGGTGAGCGGAGCGGTGACCCTGGCCTGCGGCGACCTCCTCGAGCCGGCAGCCCTGCCCGACGGCCATGCCGATCTGATCGTGGCCAACCTGCCCTATCTGACCAGCGCGGAGGTGGAGACCGGCGCGGGCTCGCTCGGCTGGGAGCCACGGCGGGCGCTCGACGGCGGCCCCGACGGCCTCGACCTGCTGCGCCGCCTCGTCCCTGCCCTGCCGGGTGCCCTGTCGCACGAGGGCGTCGCGCTGCTGGAGGTGGGCCTGGGCCAGGCCGCGGTGGTGCGCGAGATGGCCGAGCTGCTCCCGGTGGAGACCGTCGTCTCCACGCTCCGCGACCTGGCGGGGATCGAGCGGGTCGTCCGCATCGCGCTGGCCTGACCGATGGCCGATCGCCTCGTGGCCGACTCAGCAGGCGTCGCCCGGGCGGCCGAGCTCCTGCGCGAGGGGGCGCTCGTCGCCTTCCCCACCGACACCGTGTACGGCCTCGGTTGCCGCGTCGGCGATCCCGCCGCGCTGGAGCGCATCTTCGCCGCCAAGCGACGGGATCCGGAGAAGGCGATTGCGTGGCTGATCGCCGCCGCCGAAGATGTGCCGCGAGCGGGCTTCCAGGCCGATGCCCGGGCCCTGAGGCTTGCCGAGCGATTCTGGCCGGGGGCGCTGACGCTCGTGCTGCCGTCGGTCTCAGGGTCGGCCACTCAGGCATTCCGGGTGCCTGCCCACCATGTAGCGCTGTCGCTCCTGGCGGCGGCGGGACCGCTCGCGGCCTCGAGCGC
>DATCOX010000107.1:0-18212 GCA_036564495.1 Candidatus Limnocylindria bacterium | reverse complement strand
GCGCCATTGAGGTCCCGGGCCAGACGGACGTACGGTGGAGGTCATACCGATGCGGGGCCAGGCCGGGGTAGGAGCAGGGTGGCAGTCTTCAACAATCGCGCCGGGGACGTCATTCCGCATCGGACCAAGATGCGCCGTTGCCGTGTGCGTCACGTGTCGGTGCTGCCCGGTGCGGACGGCGGTGTGGTGCAGGTCGATTGTCTGCTCGGCGGCGCCGAATATCCCCTCCCGCTGGGATCGATGGACGAGGCGCGCGCCATCTGCAGCGCCTGCACGGCGACCACCATCTGGCGAGCCGACGAAGATTGATGCGCGCTGTCGGGGCGGATTCCTGGAGAGCGGCCTGTAAGCCGAGTTCTGTCCCGGACCACGCCGGTCCGGTGACGGTCATCCATCTGTGCGACCTACCCGAGGGCTGAGCGAGCAGCCTGCTGCGACGCGAACGTCGCCTTGCGCCCTCCTATTCGGTCTTGCTCCGGCTCGAGCTTGCCGCGTTTCACTCCCGCATCGCTGCGGGCATCGTCACTGTGGCGCTGGTCCTCGCCTCACGGCGGACGGGCGTTACCCGCGAACCTGCTCTATGGAGCTCGGACTTTCCTCGGACGCCGCCTTTCGACGATCGCGCCCGCGGCCGTCCGGCCGCCTCCAGGGAGAGGCATTCTATCGCCGCTCGTCGATCGCCACGTTCGAGAGGCGGTCGGCCTCCTTGTTCAGCTCGCGCGGGACGTGGCCGACCGTGTAGCTGCCGAGCTGCCCGAGCATCGCCATCACGCTGGCGTGCATCGGCTTGAGGTCCGGGTGCTTGACCCGGTAGCGGCCGCTGATCTGGCGCGCGACCAGCTCGGAGTCGAGGCGCAGGTCGACGTGTGTCGCGCCGAGGCGGAGTGCCTCGCGCAGCGCATCCTCCACCGCGGTCCATTCGGCGTAGTTGTTCGTGCGGGTGCCGAGGTAGCGGGCCAGCTCCGCCACCACCGCCCCGGTTGCGGCGTCCTGCAGGACCGCGCCCAGCCCGGCGGGGCCGGGGTTCCCGCGGGCGGCGCCATCGGTGTGGATCAGGAGGCGTCGCGGGGTTGCGTCGGGGCTCACGGACGGCGCGATTCGATCTGGCGGGTGACCTCCATGATCGCGCGCGTGATGTTGATCCCCCGGGGGCAGGCCTCGACGCAGTTGAAGATCGTCCGGCAGCGCCAGACGCCGTCCGCGTCGGCCATGATCTCGAGCCGCTCCTCGGTGGCGTGATCGCGGCTGTCGAAGATGAAGCGGTGCGCGTTGACGATCGCGGCCGGGCCCACGTAGTCGGGATTCGACCAGAACGACGGGCATGCGGTCGTGCACGCGCCGCACAGGATGCACTTGCTGGTGTCGTCGAAGCGCTCCCGGTCCTCGGGCGACTGTCGCCGCTCCTTGCCGTCCTCGGGCAGCTCCTCGTTGACGAGGTAGGGCATCACCGAGCGGTACTTCTCCCAGAAGCCGTCGAGGTCGATCAGGAGGTCCTTGACGACCCGCGAGCCGCGCACCGGCTCGACGCTGATCTGCGTGCCGGCGTCCTTCACGAGGTACTCGCAGGCGAGCCGATTGCGCCCGTTGATCAGCATCGCGTCCGACCCGCACACGCCATGGGCGCATGAGCGCCGGAAGGTGAGCGACCCGTCCTGGTACCACTTCACCTGATGCAGGAGGTCGAGGACGCGATCCGACGGCTCGGCCGGCACGGCATACGTCTCCCAGTGCGCGGCCGCGTCGCGGTCCGGGTCGAAGCGCAGGATCCGCAGCTGCACGTCCATCGGTCAGTAGGTCCTCGGCTTCGGCTCGAAGCGGGTGATCGTCGCCGGGCGGTAGGCGAGCCGCGTCGGGGCCTCGTCCGACGGCCGGAAGGCGAACGTGTGCTTCAGCCAGTTGACGTCGTCGCGATCCGGATGGTCCTCGCGCGCGTGCGCGCCTCGACTCTCGGTGCGGGCCACCGCCGAGGCCACCGTCGCCTCGGCGCAGTCGAGCAGAAAGCCAAGCTCGAGCGCCTCGCCCAGGTCGGTGTTGTAGCGCCGCCCCTTGTCCTGCACCAGCAGCCGTCGCGCCCGGTCCCGCAGCGCGGCGATCTCATCGGACGCCTGGGTCAGCAGCGGGGCGGACCGGTACACGCCGCACTTGGCGAACATCAGCTCCTGCAGGTCCTCGCGGATGGCGGCCGGGCGCTCGCCCTCCGCGCGATCGAGCAGCTCGTCGATCGCGTCGGCGACCGCGGCCTCGGCGCCCGAATCCGACTCCGGCTCGGGAGCCGATCGCAGCTCGGCGGCCATCGCGATCCCCGCCCGCCGGCCGAAGACGAGGATGTCGAGCAGCGAGTTCGTGCCGAGCCGGTTCGCGCCATGGACGCTCACGCAGGCGCACTCGCCGGCGGCATAGAAACCGGGCACCAGCCGCCCGGTCTCGTCCGCCCGCACGCGGCCGTCGACGTCGGTCGGGATGCCGCCCATGGCGTAGTGGGCGGTCGGCTGGATCGGCACCAGCTCGGTCAGCGGGTCGAGCCCGAAGTAGGTTCGGATGAAGCCGCTCATGTCCGGCAGCTTCTCGTTCAGCACCTTGGCACCAAGGTGGCGAACGTCGAGGTGCACGAAGTCCTTGCCATCGATCCCTCGCCCGGCGGCGATCTCCTGGTAGATGCTCCGGCTCACCACATCGCGGCTGGCCAGGTCCTTCATCGTCGGCGCGTAGCGCTCCATGAAGCGCTCGCCCTTGCCGTTGACGAGGAAGCCGCCCTCGCCGCGCATCGCCTCCGAGAGGAGGAAGCCCAGCTTGTACATCCCGGTGGGATGGAACTGGTAGAACTCCATGTCCTCCAGCGGCAGGCCACGCCGATACGCGATCGCCACGCCGTCGCCGGTGAGGGTATGCGCGTTGCTCGTCACCTTGAACATCTTGCCGAAGCCACCGGTCGCGAACAGGACCGCCTTGGCCCGGAAGGAGTGGATCTCGCCGCTCGCCAGCTGGAGACCGATGACGCCGTTGACCGGCCCGTCCCTCCCCGCCGGCATGGCCAGGTCGAGCACCTGGTACTCGTCGTAGAAGGCGACGTCGTGGCGGATGCACTGCTCATAGAGGGTCTGCAGGATGTGGTGGCCGGTCCGGTCCGCGGCATAGCACGCGCGGCGCACCGGGCCTTCCCCGTAGTTGCGCGTGTGGCCGCCGAATCGGCGCTGGTCGATCAGCCCGTCGGGGGTGCGGTTGAACGGCAATCCGAGGTGCTCGAGGTTGATGACGGTCTCGACCGCGTCATGGCACATCACCTCGGCCGCGTCCTGGTCGACCAGGTAGTCCCCGCCCTTGACCGTGTCGAACCAGTGCCACTCCCAGCTGTCCTCCTCCGTGTTCCCGAGCGCGGCGCAGACGCCACCCTGGGCAGCCCCGGTGTGGGATCGGGAGGGATACAGCTTGCTGATGACACCGATGCGGGCCTCCGGCCCGAGGTCTCGCTTCAGCTCCAGGGCGGCGTACAAGCCGGCTCCCCCGGCGCCGACCACCACGGCATCCAGGTCGTGTGTCCGCGGCCGCGGGCGGCGGCGATCCGCCGGATGGGCCAGGCTCACGAGAACGGCCCGATCGCCGGTGCGCCGTTCGGATTGAAGGTCACGATCACGAAGATCCCGAGCAGGAGCCAGATGAAGGTGATCGCGAGCAGGATCCCGATCAGGAGGGTGCGCAGGCCGCCGCGCTCGATGTAGTCGCTGACGATGATGCGGGCTCCGTTCACGCCGTGGACGAGCGCCAGGACCAGCAGGAGGAGGTCGTAGCCGCGCCAGAAGGGGTTGCCCCAGCGCTCGAGGACGAAGGCGAAGTTGATCTGCTGCCCGGTCAGCTGCACGAGCACGTGCATGATCCCCATGTGGCCCATCGCCAGGATCACCAGCAGGAGCCCGCTGATGCGGGTGAAGTACCACATCCAGCGCTCGAAGCCGGGTTCGGCCGGCCGCGGCCGCGCGGCACGTGAGGGGTTCCGTCGCATCGGGTCGCCCTGGACCGGCCAGATCTTGCGTCCGATTGCCATCAGCGGCCGTTCCATGGGGCGTAGGGCGTGATCATGATCAGGCCGAGCGGGATCATGGCCACGACCGTGCCAACGATCACCCCATAGGTGAGCGGGCGATACCACCGTGTCGTCGAGGGCCAGAAGTCCATCGTGATGACGCGCAGCCCGTTGAGGGAGTGGTAGACGAGGGCCGCCATGAGGACGATCTCGCCGAGCCGCACCGGCAGGTTGTGGAAATACGTCTGGGTCGTGTTGTAGACGGCGGGGCCGAAGGTGAGCGTCACGTTCTCGACGATGTGCATGAACAGGTAGACGAGGACGCCGAGCCCCGACAGGCGATGCCCCAGCCAGGCCAGCTGCGACCAGCTGATGCGGTACCGGAACATGAAGGAGGTCAGGCGCCCCGAACGCGCTCGGCCACGGCGGCCGCGAACTCGCGCGTTCCCGCGCTCCCGCCAAGGTCGTGGGTCGTGACGCGGCCCTCGGCGATGACGCCCCGCACGGCTGACTCGACGCGGTCGGCGGCGGCGATCTCGCCCAGGTGGCGGAGCATGAGCGCGGAGGAGAGGATCAGGGCCGTCGGGTTGGCGCGGTTCTGCCCGGCGTACTTCGGCGCGGAGCCGTGCACCGCCTCGAAGACCGCCGCCGTCTCGCCGATGTTCGATCCCGGCGCCACCCCCAGGCCCCCGACCAGCCCCGCGGCCAGGTCGCTGACGATATCGCCGTACAGGTTCGGCAGGACCAGCACGTCGTACAGCTCCGGCTTCTGGACCAGCTGCATGCACATGTTGTCGACGATCCGATCCTCGAACTCCACGCGTCCCTCGTACTCGGCTGCGACCTGGCCGCAGCTCTCCAGGAAGAGGCCGTCGGAGAGCTTCATGATGTTGGCCTTGTGGACTGCCGTCACCTTGCGACGCCCGTTGCGCACCGCGTACTCGAACGCATAGCGGGCGATCCGCTGGGATGCGGCGCGCGTGATGATCTTGATGCTCTCTGCGGCATCGGGCCCGACCCTGTGCTCGATCCCCCCGTACAGGTCCTCGGTGTTCTCGCGCACGATGATCAGGTCGACATCGGTGTAGCGCGTCTCGACCCCGACCATGCTGCGGGCCGGCCGGACGTTGGCGTACAGCTCGAGCGCCAGCCGCAGGCCAACGTTGACGCTGCGGAAGCCGGTTCCGACCGGGGTCGTGATCGGTCCCTTGATCGCCACCCCGTTGCGCCGGATGCTCTCGACCACGCGTTCGGGGAGCGGGGTCCCCTCGCTGGCGATCGTCGCCTCGCCCGCCTGCTGCACCTCCCAGGCGAAGGAGATCCCGGTCGCCTCGAGGACGCCCACGGTGGCCTCGCTCAGCTCCGGGCCGATCCCATCGCCGGGGATCAGAGTGACGGTGTAGGTCACGGACTCAGGTCTCCGGTGCGCGCCGGTCACAGCGCCGGCGGTAGGGATCGCAAGTGTAGGCTGATGGCTGACCACCCGTTCCGCTCGCAGGAGAGCCGGTGAAGCTCCAGGAGTACCGCTCGAAGGAGATCCTCGCGCGCCACGGCGTGCCGGTGGCGGCCGGCGAGACCGCCACGACCCCGGCGGAGGCGCGAGCCGCCGCGGAGCGGATCGGCGGGCCGGTGGTGGTCAAGGCGCAGGTCCTCGTCGGCGGGCGCGGAAAGGCCGGCGGCGTCAAGCTGGCGGCCACCCCGGACGAGGCTGCAGCTCGCGCGGAGGAGATCATCGGCCTCGACATCAAGGGGGTCACCGTGCGGACCGTGCTCGTGGCGCCGGCCGCTCGGATCGCGAAGGAGTACTACCTCGGCATCGTCCTCGACCGTGGCGGTCGGGCGGTCACCGTCATCGCCAGCGCCGAGGGCGGGGTGGAGATCGAGGAGACGGCCCGCACGAACCCTGACGCGATCCTGCGGCTGCCGCTCGACTCGCTGATCGGCCTGCAGGACCACCAGGTGCGGCGCGTGAGCTTCTTCCTGGGGCTGCCGGCAGAGCTGCGCAAGGAGTTCGCGACCACGCTGCGCGGGCTGTACCAGGCCTTCATCGAGTCCGATGCGGACCTCGCCGAGATCAATCCCCTGGTGGTGACCGAGGCGGGCCGGCTCGAGGCGCTCGACGCCAAGATCGTCGTCGACGACTCCGCGCTCTTCCGCCATCCCGATCTGGAGTCGATGCGCGACCTCGGCGAGGAGGAGCCCTCCGAGATCGCGGCCCGCGAGGCGGGGATCAACTTCATCAAGCTCGACGGCAGCATCGGCTGCATGGTCAACGGCGCGGGGTTGGCGATGACCACGATGGACCTCGTCAAGCTGGCGGGCGGCGAGCCGGCCAACTTCCTGGACATCGGCGGTGGCGCCAAGGCGGACCGGGTGGCCGCGGCGTTCCGCATCATCCTGGACGATCCCAATGTGCGCGCCATCCTGATCAACATCTTCGGCGGCATCACGCGCGGCGACGAGGTTGCGCACGGGATCGTCGAAGCACGCGCTAGCCTGGGCCGCCAGGTGCCGATGGTCGTACGGATCGTGGGCACGAACGCCGCCGAGGCGGCCGAGATCCTGCGCGCCGCCAACCTGATCACCGCCGAGAGCCTGGACGACGCCGCGCGCAAGGCGGTCGCGGCGGCGAGCGCTCCAGCATGAGCATCCTGGTCGGCGCCGAGACGCGCCTGCTGGTCCAGGGCATCACCGGGCGCGAGGGCGAGTTCCACTCGCGGGCGATGCTCGACTACGGCACGAACATCGTGGCCGGCATGACGCCCGGCAAGGGCGGACAGTCGGCGGTGGACGGGCGCGTCCCGGTCTACGACACGGTCGTCGACGCGGTCGCGCAGACCGGGGCTGACGCATCGTGCATCTTCGTGCCGGCGCCGGCTGCGCCGGACGCAATGCTCGAGGCGGCCGACGCCGGGATCGGGCTGGTGATCTGCATCACCGAGGGGATCCCGGTGCTCGACATGCTGCGCGTCCACCACGTCCTGCGGTCGAAGGGTGTTCGCCTCATCGGGCCCAACTGCCCGGGCGCCACGACGGTCGGCGGGGCGAAGGTGGGGATCATCCCCGGCGACATCCACCGCCCCGGGCCGGTTGGCCTGGTCAGCCGCTCGGGGACGCTGACCTACGAGGTGGTCCAGGCCATGACCAATGCCGGGGTCGGCCAGACGACCTGCGTCGGCATCGGGGGCGACCCGATCGTGGGGACGAGCTTCATCGACGTGCTCGAGATGTTCAACGCCGACCCGGCGACCGAGGCGATCGTGCTGATCGGGGAGATCGGCGGCGACGAGGAGGAGCGGGCGGCCGCCTACTGCGCGCGCGAGGTGCGCAAGCCGGTGGCGGCCTTCATCGCCGGCCGCACCGCCCCGCCCGGGCGGCGGATGGGTCATGCCGGGGCGATCATCTCGGGCGGCGCAGGCACGGCGGAGTCGAAGCGCGAGGCGCTCCAGGCGGCCGGGATCCGCGTCGCCGACTCGCCATCCCAGATCCCGGCCCTGCTTCGCGAAGCCGGGGTCCGTTAGGCGCCTTCTCGCGCCTCCCAGTCGTCGCGCAGGATCGCCATCAGGAGCGTGTCGGTGAGCTTCCCGTTGACGCGGAACGAACGACGCATGAGCCCCTCGCGGACGAAGCCGACCTTCTCGTAGGAGCGGATCGCGCGGGCGTTGTCAGCGTTCACCGTCAGCCATACCCGCTCGAGGCCGAGCGTGCCGAAGCCGAAGGCGAGCAGGGTGCGCTGGGCATCGGTCCCCCACCCAGAGCCGATGTGGTCGCGATCCATGTAGATCGCCAGCTCGGCATTGCCGTCGAGGCGGTTGATCTCCTTGAACCAGGTCGTCCCGATGAAGCGGTCGTCGCCGAGCTCGCAGACGGCGAAGAAGAAACCCCCCGTGCCGTGTGGCTTCTCCCGCTCGCGTTCGATCCAGCCGGTCGCATCCTCGACGGTGATCGGCCAGCGGTAGCCGGCGAGGCCACCGACCTCCGTGTCGTTGATGCCCGCCACGTACGCCGGCATGTCGCGCGCCTCGAGCGGCCGGAGCCAGACCCGCTCGCCGCGCAGCAGCGGGCGCTCGGGGATCGGGGGCGTGGGCTTCTCGTCGCTCATCGGGCCTCCTCGGGGGCGCTGGAGAGGAGCTCCCACAGTACCCCGTTCAGCGTTCGCGGATGGATGAACGCCACCTCGCCGTGGGCGCCGGGACGCGGCTCGCGATCGATCAGCTCCGCTTCGGCGGCGGCCAGTGCCTCGAGATCGCCGGTGAGGTCGTCGGAGGTTAGGCAGACGTGATGCAGGCCCTCGCCGCGGGTCTCCAGGAAGCGAGCCACGCCACTTCGCTCGTTGGTGGGCTCGACCAGCTCGACCTTCGTCCCGCGACCGTCGCCGGGCTCGAGGAAGCAGAGCCGGACGTGCTGCGACGCGAAGACCCGCGGCTCGTCGATCGGCTCCCACCCGAAGAGCGCCCGGTAGCGTGGCAGCGCCTCGTCGATCGAGCGCACGACGATGGCGACGTGGTCGATGGCGCCGATGGTCACGGTCGATGCTCTCCCCAGACGCGCCGCAGGGCATTGCTGATCTCGCCCAGGGTGACCCCGACCTCGACGCACGCGCGGATGCGAGGGACGACGTTCTCGGTTCCGGCCGCGGCCGCCTCGAGCAAGGCGGTGGCCTGCGTGGCCCCTGCCGCGTCCCGACCGGCCCGCACCGCACGCGTCCGGGCGATCTGCTCCGCCTCCGCCTGCGGATCGATCACCTGAGCCTGCGGCCGCTGCTCGTCGCCGCCCTCGGCGAAGGCGTTGACCCCCACCACGATCCGCTCCCCGGTCTCGATGGCGCGCTGCGCCACGTACGCCGCCTCGGCGATCTCGGCCTGCTGGTAGCCATCCGCCAGCGCGGCCAGCGTCCCGCCGCGCCGATCGATCTCGGCCAGCTCGGCCTCAACTCGCTCCTCGATCTCCTCGGTGAGGGCCTCGACGTAGAAGGATCCGCCGAGGGGATCCACCGGCACGCTGACGCCGGACTCCGATGCCAACACTTGTTGCGTTCGCAGCGCGAGCCGCGCGGTTGCCGGGGTCGGCAGCCCGAGCGCCTCGTCTGAGGCGTTGGTATGCAGGCTCTGCGCCCCGCCCAGGATCGCGGCCAGGGCCTGGACGGTGGTGCGCACCACGTTCGTCTCGGGTTGCTGCGCGGTGAGGGTGCTCCCGCCGGTCTGCACGTGAAAGCGCATCGCCATGCTGCGCGGATCCTTGGCTTCGAAGCGGTCGCGCGCCACCTTCGCCCAGGCGGAACGGGCGGCGCGGAACTTGGCCGCCTCCTCGAACAGGTCGTTGTGGGCGGCGAAGAAGAACGAGAGGCGTGGCGCGAAGTCGTCGAAGGCCATCCCCGCCGCGATCGCCGCCTCGCTGTAGGCGATCGCGTCGGCAATCGTGAAGGCCACCTCCTGGACCGCCGTGGCACCAGCCTCCCGCATGTGGTAGCCGCTGATGCTGATCGTGTTCCAGGCGGGCAGCTCGGCCCGGCAGTACGCGAACGTGTCGGTCACCAGCCGCATGGAGGGTCCGGGCGGGAAGATATAGGTCCCGCGGGCGATGTACTCCTTGAGGATGTCGTTCTGGATCGTGCCGCGCAGCACCCTGGGGTCGATCCCGTGACGCCTCGCCACCGTCTCGTACAGGACCAGCAGGATGGCGGCCGTGGCGTTGATCGTCATGCTGGTGCTGACCCCGTCGAGGCCGATTGCGTCGAAGAGGGCCTCCATGTCGGCGACGCTGTCGATCGGCACGCCGACGCGCCCGACCTCACCGACCGCCATCGGGTCATCGCTGTCGTACCCCATCTGGGTCGGCAGGTCGAAGGCGACCGAGAGGCCCGTCTGGCCGCTGCCGAGCAGGTAGCGGAAGCGGCGGTTCGTCTCCGCGGCGGAGCCGAAGCCGGCGTACTGGCGCATCGTCCAAGGTCGCCCCAGGTAGCCGTCGGGATGGATGCCGCGCGTGAACGGGTACGCGCCGGGCTCGCCTGGGCCCTCGTCGCCGGCCAGGTCGGCGGCGCGATAGACCGGTCGGATCTCGATCCCCGAGGTGGACCGATGCGGAGGCCGTGCGGCGCGCTCGGGGTCGCTCATCAGCGCCGATTGTACGAGGCGGGCAGGCTCCGCTCGCCCTACTCGATGCGCAGCAGCGGCGCGCCGGCCGCGACCGCCTGGCCGGCCTCGACGGCGATCCCGGCGACGCGCCCCGATCGGGGCGAGCGGACCTCGTTCTGCATCTTCATCGCCTCGAGCGTGAGGAGGGTCGCTCCTTGCGACACGTCGTCCCCCTCCCGCACGGCGACCGCCACGACCAGCCCCGGCAGGGTGGCTCGGACCTCGATCGGACCGTCGTGCCCCCGCGACGCCGACTCCGCCTCGGCCAGGACGCGCTCCCGCCAGGTGCGGACCGCGACCGGGATCCGGCGGCCGCGGAGCGTCACCACCCAGTCCGTCCCGGCTCCCTCGACCACGGCGATCTCCATCTGCTCCCCGTCGCCAACCCTGACGAGCCCCTGTTCGCGATCGATCCAGGTCGGAACCCAGCTGGCCGTAGGCTCGACCGGCTCTCCATCGATGCTCGGCTCGTAGTCGGTCATCGCGGCCGGCGCCGGTCGACCGCCTCGCGCCGCGCCTGCAGCTGCCACGCACTCGGAGGGGCGACGGCCCCGTCGTTCGGCATGCCGGGAGCTGAGGGAGCCTGGGCGCGAGCCCATCGGGCCACGGTGGCCGCCAGCGAGCGTTCCTCGGCGCTCAGCGACGGGCCGTTCTGCCAGGTCGACTCGACGATCCCGGTGTCGTAGGCGCCCGCCCGGAAGCCGAGCTCGTCGACGAGCCAGCGCAGGAACGAGAGATCGGTCTGCACGCCGCCGATCGCCGTCTCGGCCAGGGCCCGCTGGAGCCGCGCGACGGCCGCGGGCCGGTCCTCGGCGTGGACCATGAGCTTCGCCAACAGAGGGTCGTACGCGCCGGGCAGGGGCGTGTCGGCAGTGACGCCGGCGTCGACCCGGATCCCCGGCCCCTCGGGCATGCACCAGGTCGTGACCGTCCCGGAGACCGGGGCGAAGCCGCCATGCGGATCCTCGGCATAGATCCGAGCCTCGATGGCATGGCCCCGAGGCGTCGCCTCGAGCACCGAGGGCGGAAGCACCTCGCCCGCCGCCACACGAATCTGCCACGCCACCAGGTCGAGGCCCGTCACCAGCTCGGTCACGCCATGCTCGACCTGGAGGCGGGTGTTCATCTCCAGGAAGTAGTGCCCGCCGTCCGCATCGACCAGGAACTCGACCGTGGCTGCGCTGTGGAAGGCAACCGTGCCCGCGACCCGGCGAGCACTCTCGGCAAGCTGCGAGCGCAGGTCCGGGGTCACCGCCGGCGAGGGCGACTCCTCGACGAGCTTCTGGTGGCGGCGCTGCACGCTGCATTCCCGCTCGCCGAGGACGGCGAGGTTGCCGTGGCGGTCGCCGAGGAGCTGGACCTCCACGTGCCGCGCTGGCGCGATCAGCCGCTCGAGGTAGAGGGTCCCGTCGCCGAAGGCCGCCAGCGCTTCGCGCCGAGCGCCGGCGAGGGCGCCCTCGATCCCCGCCACGTCCTCGACCCTGCGCATCCCTCGGCCGCCGCCACCGGCCGCCGCCTTCAGCAGCGCCGGGAAGCCGACCTCGGCCACGTCTCCTGGCGAGACCGATCCCCCGTCGTCCGCGACCAGCGGCACCAGCAGGCCCGGCACGATGGGGACTCCGGCGGCCGAGACGGAGCGTCGCGCCGCCAGCTTGTCACCGAGCGATTCGAGCGTTGCCGGCGGCGGCCCGACGAAGACGAGCCCGGCGGCCTCGACCGCTCGTGCGAAGTCGGCATTCTCGGAGAGGAAGCCGTAGCCAGGGTGGATCGCCTCCGCCCCGCTCCGCCTGGCCGCGGCGATCACGGCATCGATCGACAGATACGACTCGGCGGCTGGAGCCGGCCCGATCCGTTCGGACCTGTCCGCCGCCCGGGTGTGGAGCGCATCGGCATCGGCGTCGCTGTAGGTCGCCACCGACTCGATCCCCAGCTCGCGGCAGGCGCGGATGATGCGGACGGCGATCTCGCCCCGGTTGGCGATCAGGAGGCGGCCGAAGGGCGGCCGCCGAACCCCGCTCGTCGTCTCGTCTTTGCGCAAAGACGGCGGCTCAGAGCGGGATGTTGCCATGCTTCCGGGCGGGCACAGTCTGGCGCTTACCCTCGAGCATGGCCAGGGCATCGACGACACGAGCCCGCGTCTCCGATGGGAGGATCACCTCGTCGACGTAGCCTCTTGCGGCTGCGACGTACGGGTTCGCAAAACGACCCTCGTACTCCGCGACCAAGGTCGCGCGCTCTGCGTCGGGGTTGGCCGCTTCGGCGATCCGGTCGCGGAAGATGATGTTGACCGCGCCCTCGACGCCCATCACCGCGATCTCCGCGGTCGGCCACGCGAAGTTCAGGTCGCCGCGCACGTGCTTGCTGCTCATGACGTCGTAGGCGCCGCCGTATGCCTTGCGCGTGATGACGGTCACCTTCGGCACCGTCGCCTCGCAGTACGCGTAGAGCAGCTTCGCGCCATGGCGAATGATGCCCCGATGCTCCTGGTCAACGCCCGGCAGGAATCCGGGAACGTCGACGAGCGTTACAAGCGGGATGTTGAAGCAGTCGCAGAAGCGAACGAAGCGGGCGGCCTTGTCCGACGCATCGATGTCGAGCACACCGGCCAGCACCTCGGGCTGCTGCGCGACGATCCCGACGCTGCGGCCTTCGATGCGCGCGAATCCGCAGATGATGTTTCGCGCGAAGTGCTCATGCACCTCGGTGAACGACCCCGCGTCCGCAATTCCCGCGATGACCTGGCGCATGTCGTAGGAACGCTGCGGTGAATCAGGGACGAGCGCGTCAAGGGTGGCGCCGTCGACCTCTGGCGCCTTCCAGTCCCCGGCGATCGGTGGCGCATCGATGTTGTTCTGCGGCATGAAGCCGATGAGCCTTCGCGTCAGCTCGAGTGCCTGTGGCTCCCCCGCCGCCAGGAAGTGCGCGACCCCGCTCGTCTCGTTGTGGACGCGCGCTCCCCCGAGCCCCTCAAGGTCCACCTCCTCGTGCGTCACCGTCTTCACGACGTTCGGGCCGGTGACGAACATGTAGCTGCTGCCGTCGACCATCACCGTGAAGTCGGTGATCGCGGGCGAATAGACGGCGCCACCGGCGCACGGTCCCATCACCACCGAGATCTGTGGAACGACGCCCGACGCCAGCGTGTTGCGCAGGAAGATCTCGGCGTAGCCGCCGAGGGAGGCCACCCCTTCCTGGATGCGGGCACCGCCGGAATCCGACAGGCCGATGATCGGCGCCCCGGTGCTCATCGCCAGGTCCATCACCTTGCAGATCTTTTCGGCGTGGGCCTCGGAGAGGGATCCGCCGAAGACGGTGAAGTCCTGCGCGTAGACGAAGACGAGCCTGCCGTCGATCCGACCGTGCCCGCTGACGACGCCGTCGCCGAGGTATCGCTCGTCGTCGAGCCCGAAGTCGGTGGCCCGATGCGTCACGAACGCGTCCAGCTCGACGAACGATTCCTCGTCGAGCAGCAGCTCCAGGCGCTCGCGCGCGGTCAGCTTGTTGCGATCGTGTTGCTGCGCGATGCGCTCCTCACCACCGCCGAGCATCGCCTCGGCCCGGAGCCGTTGGAGGTTCGCAAGCTTGTCGGCCGTCGACACGGGGCGTCCTCCGCGCTGGTGGTGGGCCCAGCAGGGATCGAACCTGCGACCCGCCGGTTATGAGCCGGATGCTCTGACCACTGAGCTATGGGCCCGAGGGATGGTGGACAAGTCCGAGTATAGATGCTCGTCTTTGCACAAAGACGTCGACATTCCGGCAGCTTGTGGATAACTCGGATGGTCGCTGGGGACGATGCCCGGGTATCATCGACGCGTCGCATTCGCGACACTTCTCTCCCGCCCGAGCCGCTGCAAGGTGATCTGAGTGACCAAGGTAATCTCGATCGCGAACCAGAAAGGCGGAGTCGGGAAGACGACCGCCTCGATCAACCTCGGCGGGGCGCTCGCCGAGCTGGGATATCGGGTCCTGTGCATCGACATGGACCCGCAGGCGAATCTCACGGTCGGCCTGGGCATCAGCCTCTCCGATGTGCATCACTCGATGGCCGACGTGCTCTCCGAGAACCGCGTGCCACTCGACGAGATCGTGCGACAGACCGAGATGCCGGGCCTGTCGGTCGCGCCGTCGACACTCGAGCTGGCCTCGACCGAGGTCGAGCTGTTCACCGCCATCGGCCGCGAGATGGTGCTGCGCGATGCGCTCGACGGCTGGGCGGAGCGGCAGTACGACGTCGTCATCATCGACTCCCCGCCGACACTCGGTCTCCTGACGATCAACGCGCTGGTCGCCAGCTCCCGCGTGATCATCCCTGTCCAGACGCAGTTCTACGCGATCAAGGGCCTGACCGCGCTGATCAAGGTGATCAACACCATCAAGATCAAGCTCAACCACGACCTCGAGATCCTCGGCCTGCTGGCCACCTTCTACGACGGGCGCACGGTGCTGGCCCGCGAGATGCTCCAGAACCTGCGAGAGCTCGGGGACCATCGGGTCTTCTCGACCATGATCAAGCAGACGGTGAAGCTCGGCGAGGCGCCGCTGACCGGCAAGCCGGTGACCGAGTACGCGACCCATTCCGCCGCGGCCCGTGCCTTCCGCGACCTGGCGCAGGAGGTGATCGAACTTGGCTAGCAAGCGGCCTGCCTTCAGCGAGAACATCCACCGCCTCTTCGACGAGGCCCAGGCAACCGACCTCGCGCCCGGGATCGTCTCCCTCATCGAGTCGCGCGCGACGCACGCCCAGATTCGCGAGGTGCCGACCAACCGGATCCTGCCCAACCCGGCGCAGCCCCGTCTCTCGTACGAGGAGGAGTCACTGGTCGAGCTGGCCGATTCGATTCGCGAGCACGGTGTCCTGCAGCCGATCCTGGTCCGCCCGGTCGGAAGCCAGTTCGAGCTGATCGCCGGTGAGCGACGGTGGCGCGCGTCCCGCATGGCGCAGCGCGACTCGATCCCGGCCATCGTGGTCGAGTTCGACGATGAGACCGCGCTCGAGGTGTCGATCATCGAGAACCTCCAGCGCGAGGACGTCTCCCCGCTCGAGGAGGCCGCGATGTTCCGCAAGATGACGGACCTCGGCTACACGCTGCGCCAGCTGGCGCAGAAGATCGGGAAGGACAAGGGCTACGTCGAGAACCGGATTCGGCTGGCCGAGGCACCGCCCGAGATTCGCGAGCTCGTGTCCCTGCGCAAAGACACCCTCAGCCACGCCTACGAGCTGATGAAGGTGCGAGACGAGCGGACGCGACGACGCCTCGCCAAGAAGGTGGCCGCCGGCGAGCTGACCCTCGCCCGACTGCGCGCCATCGTCGGCGGCAGCCCGGCAGAGGCCACGCAGGAGACCGGCGCCAAGCCGAAGCGGCGCGCCCGGACGATCGCTGGCCAGGTCGCAGCCGCGAAGAACGCAGACGATGCGCTCGTCAACAATCGGGCACGCCTCGCCGGCGCGGTCGACGAGCTGGTCGACATCATCAGCCAGCGAGAGGTGATCGACGAGATTCCCGACACGAACCGGGACAACCTGGCTCGCTACCTGACGGTCACCAAGCTCAAGCTCGAGAACGCGATCGCCATCATCCGGGCCACGCGCGAGGCTGCACCCTAGGGCGTGTAGCTCATCACCTCGCGCTCACCGACCAAGAACGCAACCAGCTTGCGCCGCGCCTCCGGATCGGTGCGCCGCAGGCCTGCGACCGCTCGTGGCAGTTCGAAGATCGGCGCGGCGAGTGCCCCAGCGGTGTCGATGCCGACGACGTGGTCGGGTCCCCCACCCACCAGGAAGGCGCGCTGAAACCCCTTGGCGTCAAGGCCCGCCACGTCGCAGAAGGCCGCGATCGCGGTGCCGACGCCCATCCGCTTGGCAAAGTCGATGAACAGGTCAGCGGCCCAAGTGTCGATCTGCTGGTCGCTCTGCTCCTCGACCATGCTCCGATAGCCGCGCTCTTCGATGGCGCTCACGCGCTCCTCCGTTCCTGACTGGCCATCCGATTCTAGCGAAGCCACCCCGTACCGGGCTGCACCGATGCGCCGCCGGTCGGCCGTGTGCATCGGCTATCCTGCGGCCGTGATCGATCCCATCGGGCGGTTGCGGACCGAGGACACGATCGTCTACGAGCTGATCCAGGGCAGCCAGGCAGGCGACGGCGGAACGGTCGTGGGCACCGCCACCTTCCGGGACGGCGCGGCCCGGATCGATGCGCCGGAGGCAATCTCGGTGGCCGTCAACGAGCTGCTGTCAAGCCCCTTCGTGGACCGAGTGCAGGCCGACGAGCGGCCGCGCGGCTATCGCCGCAGCCGTCGCGGTCAGGTGGACCTGCTCGTCCCCGGCATGCCCGAGCACTTCGTGGCCCGCATGCGCGGCCTCTGGCTCGCCTATCCCGACGGATCCCTGATCACCGCTCGCCCGGCCGCCGGCACGCCGACCATCCCCGGCCCGCGGACCGCCCTCCCCGACGTCGCCGAGGGCGAGGCGCCGGTGACTGACCCGGCCGTCAGGCGAGCCACGCTGGCGGAGACCGCCGAGCTGCTGGGAGCGGGTCCCCTTGTCCGCGGCAACGAGCCCGCGACAGGGGTGCGGCCGGCTGAGGATCGGCCGGTGGCCCGAACCGATTGCGGATGGATCGTCTGAGGCCTAGAAATGCATAGATTCCAGGCTGACGGCGGGCCATCGGCGGCTCGCGGCCCTGCTCTATCATCACGCCGATGCTGATCCGCCGCCTTGGACTTCCTCTGCTGATCGCCGCGGTAGGCCTCGTCTACCTGTGGGCGAGCCACGGGGAGCCGGCCGGATCGGCCCTGCTCCTCATCTTCGCCGCCGCGATGGCGGTCTTCCTGTGGGTGCTGGTGCCGACGGCCGACAACGTCGGCCCCACCGCGCCGGTGGACCCCGACTTCGAGATCAAGCGCCGCTAGCGGATCCCGGTGTCGTAGGAGACCTGCACCTCGGTCATCGGCTGGCCCCCCTCGACCACGACATCCATCGGCGCCGGCGTCCCCATCAATCCCTCGGCGGGCTGCGCCGTGAGGGTATAGGAGCCTGGTGCCAGCTCGACGCTGAAGGCTCCGTCAGCCCCGGACGTGGCCCGTGCGACCTCGGTCCCCGCGGCGTTCGTGAAGACCAGGACGGCCCCGGCGACCGGCCGCTCTGCACACGCCGGATTGGGGGGATTCGTCTCGACCGGGCAGGTCGGTCCGGCCGTTGCCTTGCCCTGCACGCCGGTCGCACCGGGGAGAGGGTCACCGACCTCGTGCGTCAGCTCGACGCTCGCATCGCGCCCCACCGCATAGGTCCAGCGGTGCTCGTTGATGCAGCCGGCCTCGCAATCTCCCCAGCCGATGCGGATCACGACCTGCCAGCCGTCGCCGGTGGCGGTGACCTCGTACCAGCTGGCCTGGCCGATGAGGCTCTCGTCCCTTGGCGCGATGCCCGCGAAGCGCGCGTCCTGTGCGAGGGCCAGCCGAGCGGCCTCCGCCTTGGTGGTCGGGGCGCCGGAGCTTCCCGGCAGCAGGGCGCAGGCAGAGAGCAGCAGCGCGGCGAGCAGGCCGATGGCGACCGCGCGGCGAGGGCTTGTCATGGGGCCGGGACGCGGGGATCGGTCCACCGGTTCCATCGCGATCCTACTCGTGCCCGGCTACGCAGCGGTGTCGCGGCCAGGCAAGGCCGAGCTGCGAGCTCAGTTCTCAGCTCACCGCTTTCTTCACGAGGGCGCCGATCTTCGCCTCGTCGGCGGCGGTCAGCTTCGTCAGCGCAAAGGCGATCGGCCACATGGCGCCGTCGTCGAGGCCGGCATCGGGCTGGAAGCCGAACGTCGCGTACCTCACCTTGAACTTCGAGGCCGCCTGAAAGAAGCAGATGACCTTGCCGTCCTTGGCATACGCGGGCATGCCGTAGTACGTCCTCGGCACGAGCGAGGGCGCGATCGAGGTGACGAGCGCGTGGAGCCGCTCGGCCATCGCGCGATCGGGCTCCGGCATCTTCGCGATCTTTGCGAGGACGTCGCGTTCGCCCTCCGCTCGCGCCTCCCCCGGATCGCGACGCGAGGCCGCCTTTCGCTCGCGCG
>DATCOX010000099.1:0-7832 GCA_036564495.1 Candidatus Limnocylindria bacterium | reverse complement strand
TGGGGCAACGACGCGAAGATCGACGCCGCCTGGCGCCAGTACCACTCGCTGATGCTGGGCGAGCTCGGCATGACCGAGAAGCGAGGGGAGCTCATCGAGACGATCCTCGAAGCGCAATACGCGCCTGAGTCGTGGGAGCTCCACCCCGACGTCCTGCCGGCAATGCATGAGCTGCGCGGGATGGGGATGCGGCTCGGGATCGTCTCGGACTGGGGCTCGAACCTGCTGCCGATCGTCGACGGGCTGGGGCTGGGCTCGGAGCTCGACTTCGTGATCGCATCCGGCGCGGAGGGCATCTCGAAGCCGGATCCGGCCCTCTTCCGGCTGGCCGCGGCCCGCCTGGCGGTGGCTCCGGGCGCGTCGCTGATGGTCGGCGACTCCTACCGGGCCGATGTCGTGGGTGCGCAATCGGCCGGGATGGACGGGATCCTGCTTCGCCGGCCGGAATGGCGCGAGCGACGCGAGGCGGTGCCGGCTGAGGTGCGCGTGATCGCGTCGCTGGCAGAGCTGCCGGAGATCGTGCGCGCGAGCTAGGCGCTGACCTCGGCGACCGCCTCGTGCTCGCCGATCTCGCCGCTGGGTCGGAGCTGGAGCACGATCCCCGCCGCGATGATCAGCGCCCCGCCCAGGAACTGGAGCTCAGTGGGCACGGTGCCGAAGAGGATGGCGGCCAGCGAGACACCGACGACCGGCTCGAGGGTCGAGAGGATCGTCGCGCGCGGCGCGCCGAGCAGCCGGATGCCCGCGATGAAGCAGACCGTGGCCAGCCCCGCGCCCAGCACCCCGGCGACCATCACCGGCCACAGGGCGGCGAGGCTCGCAAGCGGCTCGTCCATCTCCGGCAGGCGGCCGATCACGAGCGCCACGACCAGGTAGATCAGCGCGGCGCCACCCATGGTGAAGGCGGCGGCCTGGGCGCCGGGGACCGCCCGGAAGCCGTGGTGCGCGGCCAGCGCGTAGAAGGTCTGGGCCAGGGCCGCGATGAATGCCAGGCCGATCCCCAGCGCGTCGAGCGACCCGAGGTCGCCGGCACCGGCCACCACCAGCACCACCCCGGTGATCGAGATCCCGAGCGCAGCCCAGCGAAGCCGATCGAGCCGCTCGCCGAACCAGGCCACGCTGGCGAGCGCCACCAGCGCGGGGTAGATGTAGAAGATCAGCAGCGAGAGCGCGATGCCGATCCGCACGAAGGCCACGAACATGGCCAGGTTGAGGGCGGCGTTGGTCGGCGCCGCCACCGACATGAGCAGCCGATCCCGCCGCGGCAGCTCACGCCACGGACGCCACAGCCGGATCCCTGCCGCAGCACGACTCCCGAGGAAGATCAGCACGACGATCGCCCCCACCCCCGCCCGCCAGGTCACGAGCGTCAGGCTGGAGACGCCCGCCTGGTCCGCGATGTGCGCGACCGGCCCCAGGATCCCGAAGGACGAGGCGGCGATCACGATCAGGACGGCGCCCAGGATGTTCGGCGAGAGGCGCGAGGTCATCGGGCGGTCGGTGCCAGGCTGTCCTCCGCCTCAGCCGCCTCGAGCTCGGCGGCCAGGCGCGCCCATTCGGCGGCGAGCTGGTCGGATCGGTCGCGGGCGGCATTGTGCTCGTCGATCAGCTCCCGGAACGCGTGGTGATCGGCGTAGGTGGCTGGATCGGCCAGGCGCTCGCTCATCTGGGCCAGTGAGGCATCGGTCTCGCGGACCTGGGTCTCGACCAGGTCAAGTGCGTCGCGCAGGTCGCGGGTTCGCCGATAGCGACGGTTGCGCGCCTCGGCCTCCGCCCGCTTGCGGGCAGCTCCCGCCGTCGCCGACTCGCGCGGTCGGGCCGGCGGTCGCTCGATCCCACGGGGCGTGGCGATCCCCTCGACCGCGCCGCGCGTCTCGATGTCGAGCCCGCGCTTGGCGGCGTAGTACTCAAAGTCGCCGGGGTAGAGGGTCGCCTCGCCGGCGTTGACCTCGATGATCGCGTTCGCCACCGAGCGGATCAGGTAACGGTCGTGGGTGATCAGCACGATCGTGCCGGGGAAGGCGTTGAGGGCATCCTCGAGGACGTCGCGCGACTGGATGTCGAGGTGGTTCGTCGGCTCGTCGAGGCAGAGCAGGTTGGCCGGATCGGCCATCAGCTTGGCGAGGGCCAGTCGAGTCTGCTCCCCGCCCGAGAGGATCTCGACTTTCTTCTCGATCGCCTCGCCGGTGAACAGGAAGGCCCCGAGGAGGCGGCGCATCTCGGCGGTGCTCATCCGCGCAGCGGCGCCGGCGAGCTCCTCGAAGACCGTGTTGGCCGGGTTGAGCGCCTCGATCTGGTGCTGCGCGAAGTAGGCGACGCGCACGTTGCTCCCCAGCTCGCGCGTGCCTCCTTCGAACTCCAGCACGCCGGCCAGGATCTTCAGCAGGGTGCTCTTGCCGGCTCCGTTCGGGCCGATGAGTGCCACCTTCTGGCCGCGCTCCAGCAGCAGGTCGAGGCCGTCGTACACGGTGTGGGCGCCATAGCGCTTCACGATCCCGTCGAGGGTGATCACGACCCGGCCGCTGCGCGGCGGCTGCGGGAAGCGGAACTTGACCGCCCTGGTGCGGTTGGTGGGGACCTCGATCCGCTCGATGCGAGCGACCTGCTTGATCCGGCTCTGGACCTGCTTCGCCTTGGCCTTCTTGTAGCGGAAGCGCTCGATGTAGCGCTCGATGCGCGTGATCGTCCGGCCCTGGGCCTTGGCCTGCATCTCGAGCTGGGCGATCCGCTCGTCGCGCTGATCGACGAAGTCCGCGAAGTCGCCGACGTACTCGGTGAAGAGGCCGTTGTTCAGCTCCGCCACGCGGTTGACGACCGCATTGATGAAGTCGCGGTCGTGGCTGACCAGGACCACCGCGCCGGCGTAGTCGGCCAGGAAGCCCTGCAGCCACTCGACCGATGCCAGGTCGAGGTGGTTGGTCGGCTCGTCGAGGAGCAGCAGGTCTGGGTTGGCGAGGAGGAGCCGACCGAGCGCGACGCGCATCATCCAGCCGCCGCTGAACTCGCCGATGTCGCGGTCCATGTCCCCGGTGGCGAACCCCAGGCCGGCCAGGATGCGCCGCGCCTCCGCCTCCAGCGACCAGCCGCCCAGCTGCTCGAAGCGATGCTGGACCTTCCCGTACTCGTCCATCAGCTCCGCCAGCTCCTCATCGGCGGTCGGATCGGCGCTCGCCTCGGCCATCTCCGTCTCGATGTGGCGCATCCGACGCTCGATGCCGCTCACGGCACCGGCACCCGCCACCACCTCGGCCACGACGCTGCGGCCGACGGCCTGCGCCACCTCCTGGCGGAGATAGCCGATCGCCAGGTCCTTGCCGCGCGTGACGGTCCCGCTGTCTGCCTCCTGCTCGCCGGTCATGATCTCGAGCAGGGTTGTCTTGCCGGCCCCGTTGGGCCCGACGATCGCGATGCGACGTCCCGCGGTGATCTGCAGGTTCACGTCGGCGAAGAGGTGCTGGGCGCCGTGGCTCTTGGCGATCCCGGTCAGGGTGACGAGGCTCATCGGACGCCTTCGGGGGAACTCAGGCGGGCGCCGTCGGTGTCGAAGCGGAGCCGGGTCGCCATGCCGGGCACGCCGCTGGCGGCCCACGCCTTCTCGACCGCGTGGGCGGTGATCGGCGAGTCGCAGATGGCCAGCACGCTCGGTCCAGCCCCCGACAGCGCCGCCCCTGCTGCCCCGTGGTCGTAGGCAGTGGCGATCAGCTCGGCGCTCCGCGGCAGGAGCGGCAGGCGGTACGGCTGGTGCAGGTGGTCGTCCATGGCGGTGCGCAGCAGCCCGGCATCAGAGGTGATGACCGCCGTGGCGAGCAGCGCCGCACGTGCGACAGCGGCTGCAGCGTCGTGATGTGGGACCGTGGGCGGGAGCGCCTCGCGCATTCCCTGCGTTCGGCTCGTGGCGGAGGCGATGAAGAGGACCGGGATCCAAGCCTCGGGGACGCGGAAGCGTCGCAGCAGCGGCGTCGTCCCCACCTCGCCTTCGACCGAGAGGGTGATCCCGCCGTACAGTGCGGCGGCCACGTTGTCCGGGTGGCCCTCGAGCGTGGCGGCCAGCGTGAAGAGCTGATCGGCGTCTGGTGCGTGGCGACCGGCGGCTGCCCCGAGCAGGAGCCCGGCCACGATGGCGGCGGCACTGCTCCCCAGGCCGCGGGCGGCCGGGATCATGCTGCTGACCTCGATCCGCCAGGCGCCCGACCCCCGCTCGGAGCCGTGCGCCAGCCGCAGCCCCTCGCGGAAGGCGCGGATCAGCAGGTTCTGCTCCGGGTCGTCGTCCTGCCCGGGGGCGCCCTCGCCGTGGGCGTTCAGCAGGATGCCGGCCTCGTCACCTGCGTGCAGTTCAGCGCGCAGCTTGAGGCTCAGGGCGGCGGCGAAGCAGTCGAAGCCACTACCCAGGTTGGCGCTGCTGGCCGGCACCTCGATGCTGGCGATTTGGCTGGGCATGCGGCCCGAGTATACGGAGGGCCGCCGTCACACCTCAGCGTGGCGGAAGCAGGTCACCAGGTGGTCGTTCACCAATCCGGCCGACTGCATGAAGGCGTAGACGATGGTCGGGCCGACGAACGAGAAGCCACGCCGCTTCAGGTCGCGCGACAG
Source organism: Candidatus Limnocylindria bacterium (assembly GCA_036564495.1). GTDB lineage: Bacteria > Chloroflexota > Limnocylindria > QHBO01 > QHBO01 > CF-167. The sequence continues at coordinate 3,242 of DATCOX010000099.1, read as the reverse complement.
GGCACGTGACTCGTCGGTTTCGGCGGGGACGCCGCTGAGCGAGGTCCATCGGTTCACGATCGGCGCCCCTTTGACGAACGACCACAGGTACCGATCAAAGGCCCCTGGCGCATCGGTCAGGGCCAGGTAGGCGCTCGCATTGCCGATCAGCGCCCGGACCTTGGCGCGATTGCGAACGATCCCCGGATCGGCGAGGAGGCGCGCCTCGTCGTCGGGCCCATAGGCGGCGATCCGCTTCGGATCCCAGTCCTCGAAGGCGCGGCGATAGCCGTCTCGCTTGCGAAGGATCGTGATCCAGGAGAGCCCGGCCTGTGCTCCCTCGAGGTTCAGGAGCTCGAAGAGATGCCGATCATCGTGGATCGGGACGCCCCACTCGGTGTCGTGGTACGCCAGGTTCAGGGGATCGCCCGTTCCCCACGGGCAGCGCGGCCGGTCGTCGCTCACGCGCGAACCCGGAGCGACTTGAGGCCGCGGATGATGTAGGTCGGCTTCCACTCCGGCTCCTCGAGCAGCTGCAGGTCGGGCATGCGGCGCAGGATCGTCTCGAATGCGACCAGCATCTCGAGCCGCGCCAGCGGCGCGCCAAGGCAGAAGTGGATCCCCGCCCCGAAGCTGATGTGCGGGTTCGGGTCGCGCCCCAGGTCGAGCCGATCGGGATCCGCGAAGACGTCCGGGTCGCGGTTCGAGGAGCCGAACATGAGTCCGAGCTCGGCGCCCTTCGGGACCTGGACGCCGCAGATCTCGGAATCCTCCAGCACCCAGCGCTCGAACAGCTGGAGCGGCGTGTCGTATCTGAGCAGCTCCTCGACGGCACTGGGCAGCAACCCGGGATCGGCCCGCAGGCGGGCAAGCTCCCCGGGATTGCGGAAGAGCGCCCACCAGCCGTTGCCGGAGCCATTGACGCTCGCCTCGTGGCCGGCGTTCAGGAGCAGCACGCAGGTGCCGACCAGCTCGTCCTCGGTGAGCCTATCGCCCTCCTCCACCACCTGGGTCAGGCCGCTGATGAGGTCGCTTCCGGGGTTGGCGCGACGCGCACGGGAAAGGTGCGCCAGGTAGTCGCCGAACTCAACGCTGGCGCGCGCCGCCCGCTGGGCGTACTCGTCCGAGGGGTTCAGCTCATACATCAGGCAGATCTCCGCCGACCACGGCCGCAGCAGGTGGCGGTCTTCGTCCGGGATCCCAAGCAGCTCGGCGATGACCGTCACCGGGAGCGGCTCGAGCACCGTGGCCAGCAGGTCGAACTCCCCACGCGCCAGCGCCTCATCCACCAGCCGGTCCACGATCCCCTGGATCGTGTCGCGCATCTCGGCGACGCGACGCGGCGTGAAGGCCTTCGAGACGAGGCTGCGCAGGCGCGTGTGATCCGGCGGCTCTCGATCCAGCATGCCGTTGCGAACGACGTGCCAGAAGGGCGCCTCCAGCTCCGTGTCGGGCAGCCGGCCCATCTCCTCGTGCGTCGCGCGGTGAAGGTAGGTCCGCCCGAAGCGGCGGTCGCGCAGGAGCGCGTTGACGTCGGCGTGGCGGGTGATCAGCCAGTGGTCGGTCCGCTCGTCGTAGTGGATCCTCCCGGCCCGCCGCAGCTCGTCGTACGCCGGATACGGGTCCGCGATGAAGCCGATCTCCTGGGGCTGAAAGGCGGCCAGCGCGTCGCGCAGCATGGCGGGCAGGGTAGCAGCCTCCCGACGCATGTCATCATCCGCCGCAATGGCCGTCGCCCCTCGGATCGGTGCCCGCGTCGCCGCGTCCGCTGGCGCGTTCGGCGCGGTGCTGCGCAACCCCGCCCTGCGTCGCGTGGAGCTCGCGTTCCTCGGGTTCAACCTGACCGAATGGGGGATCTGGGTTGCGATCCTGGTCTTTGCCTACGGCAACGGCGGCGCGGGCGAGGTCGCGCTGGTGGCGGTCCTCCAGCTGGCCCCCGCGGCGCTGGTGGCCCCGCTGGCGGCCTCGTTTGGAGACCGATATCCCCGCGAGCGGGTCCTGCTGGCCGCGTACCTGCTGCAGGCGGCGATCACCGCCGCGATTGCGACCTCGCTGCTGGCGCATGCGCCGGTGGCGCTGGTGTACGGGTTGGCGGCCGTCGCCAACTCGACCATCACGCTCACTCGCCCGGTCCAGGCCGCGATCCTGCCCTCGCTCTCGCGGACGCCGGCCGAGCTGACGGCCGCCAACGTGGCGGCGGGCAGCATCGAGACGACAGCGATCCTGATCGGCCCGGCGGTGGCCGGCGTCGTGCTCCAGGCGCTGGGCCCCGGGCCGGTGTTCGCGGGCGCCGCGACGCTCTCCCTGGCCGGCGCGATCCTGATCACCGGGCTGCCGCGCACCGCCGCGCCGGATCAGGCGGCGGCGGGGGGCCTCCGTTCCGCGCTCCGGGAGGCCCTTGCCGGATTCACGATGCTGGCGCGCGAGGAGAAGCCGCGTTCCGTCGTTGTCTTGCTGGGCTCCGCGTCGGTGCTGTCGGGCGCGATCGACGTGCTGCTCGTGGTCCTGGCGTTGGACCAGCTGGAGATGGGGCAGTCAGGCGTCGGCTTCCTGAATGCCGCGATCGGCGCCGGCGGCGTTGCCGGGGCGCTGATCACGGTGCTGCTGATCGGTCGGGCGCGGCTCGCCGGACCGTTCGGGGCCGGCCTGCTCCTGTGGGGCGGGGCGCTGGCCGCGATCGGGCTCCTCCCGCTGCCGCTCGTCGCGCTCATCCTGCTGGCGGTGGCGGGCATGGGGCGGGTCGTCATGGACGTGGCCGGCCGGACGCTCCTCCAACGCGTCTCGCCGGACGTGCTGCTGAGCCGGGTCTTCGGCGTGCTCGAGGGGATCGACAATGGATCGCTGGCGATCGGGTCGCTCGTGGCGCCGGCCCTGCTGGCCGTGCTCGGGACGCGCGGCGCGTTCATCGCAGCGGGAGTGGCGCTCATCACGTTCACGGCGCTGAGCTGGCGCCGCCTGCTGAGGACCGATGCGGCGGGAACCGTCCGACCGCGGGAGCTGGCCGCCCTCCTCCAGGTCCCGTTCTTCGCCCCGCTTCCCGTTCCAGCACTCGAACGGCTGGCGGCAGCCCTCATCCCGGTGAGCGCCCGCGCGGGCGCCTCCATCATCACGCAGGGACATGCGGGCGACCGCTTCTACATCATCGTCATCGGCACCGTGCAGGTGACGGTCGACGGAGTGCCGAAGCGGGTCTTGGGCCCGGGCGAGTCGTTCGGCGAGATCGCCCTGCTGCGCGACGTCCCGCGCACGGCATCGGTCTCGGC
>DATCOX010000089.1:0-31256 GCA_036564495.1 Candidatus Limnocylindria bacterium | reverse complement strand
CGGCGGCTCGCCAGAAGCGGTCGAAGAGCCGCGGCATGTCCTCGTTCCGCATGCCGGGGCCAAGGTCCTCGACCGCCAGGCGAGCGCGACCATCGGCCAGCCCGACCGCGACCTGCACCGTTCCACCGGCCGGGCTGAAGCGGATGGCGTTGTCGGCCAGAATCGTGACCAGCTGGGCAAGCCGCTCGGAGTCTCCCCTCATGGGGGTGGCCGTCGCGTCGAGGCTCACCGTCACCGATCGGGCCGCGGCCACATCACCCAGGCGCGGAAGTGCCTGCGCCACGACCGCGGCGAGGTCGATCGGCTCCCGGCGAAGCTGGACGGCGCCCGAGTCGCTGCGCGCGAGGAGCAGCAGCTCGTCAACCAGCGTCGTCAGCTGCGCGGCCTCCACTTCGATATCGTCCAGGACGTCCGTCACGTCGCCGAGCTGCCGCGCCGGATCCCGGCGCAGCTCGCCGACATTCAAGCCGATCACCGTGAGCGGAGTCCGCAGCTCGTGGCTCGCATCGGCGGCAAAGTCGCGCTGATGCCGGAGCGAGGCCCGGATCGGCACCAGGGCACGGCCGGCGTAGACGAAACCGAGCCCGATGGCCAGGGCCACGGCGACCGCCCCTCCAGCGCCGAGGACCTCGAGCAGGAGCGTGAGGGTCCGCTGCTCGGCCGCCCGGTCCTGGACGATCTGAATCACGAACTGAGCGTCGTTGATCGTGATCCGACGGCTCAGCACGCGGACGGGGGTGCCGTTGAGGGACGACTCGCGGAGGTCCTCGCCGGACGCCTGAGCGGCCTGGATCCCGTCGGCGATGGGGAGCCCCTCCAAGCCTGACTGGAGTGGTCCGAAGAGCCGCCCGGCCTGGTCGACGATGAGGGTCACGGTCCCGGATGCGGAACCGCCGAAGGCGGCCGCACCAAGCGGGATGCCGACGTCCGGGAAGCCAAGCTCCGGTCGCCTCGGAAATCGATCCGGTGGCAGCGACGCGATCCGCTCCTCGGTAACGTCGAGGCGACGTTGCAGCGCGGAGACCGCGCTGCCCGTGAGCGAGGCGTGGATCACCAGGTACACCGCGGTGCCGAGGCTGAGGATGACGAGCACGGTCAGCCCAGCGCTCCACGCAACCAGCCGCAGCCGCACCCGGCGCAGCAGCTCCGCGTCCGGCGGCGATGCCGGTCGTGAACCCCGCGTCATGTGTCGCTCATCCGATACCCGGTGCCGTGCACGGTCACGATGCGGGCGCCCGCATCGGGTCCGAGCTTTCTTCGCAGGAGGTGGACATAGGCCTCGACCGTGTTCGGCGTGACGTCTCCCCCGAATGGCCACGCGTAGTCGAGCAGCTGGTCCCGGCTGAGTACTTGGCCGGGGTGGCGCAGGAGGCATTCGAGGAGGGTGAACTCTCGACGCGTGAGCTCGATCACGCGACCCGCCACGTCGACCCGGTGCAGCCGTTGATCGAGCAGGATCGGCCCGTTTACGAGCTTCTGGTCGATCTGATGGTGTCCAGCAGCACGACGATCGAGTGCTCGCAGGCGTGCCACCAGCTCTTCGTAGGCGAACGGCTTCACCAGGTAGTCATCGGCTCCTGCGTCGAGCCCCGCCACGCGGTCAGCGGTGGCGTCGCGTGCCGTGAGCATCAGGATCGGGAGGCGGTGGCCGGCGCGGCGGAGGCGCCGCGCCACCTCGACCCCGGAGATGTCAGGCAGGCCGATGTCCAGGATCATGGCCTCCACGCCGATCCCCGACGAGACAACCTCGATGGCCTCGAACCCGCGCTCGGTCAGCTCGACAACGTGATGGTCACGCTCGAGCATCCGCCGCAGCGCGCGGCCCAGGCGTGCGTCGTCCTCGACCACAAGCAGGCGCATCGGCGCAGTCTGCGCCGTGATTCCTGAAGATGTCCTGAAGGCTCGGGGCCCTACCAGAGGGCCAGGCCGGTCACCTCATCGGGCGTCCGAACCAGCTCCACGCCGGTCATCTCACTGATCCTGATCTCCGCCACGAAGACCTCGCACCCGCGCAGGAGGTGCCCGCCCACCGTCTCGCCGTTGCGCGCGCCGAAGGTGGCGTGCGCATGCAGGAACGGCCGATCGTCCCGCATGGAGATGTTGCCGACGAAGCCGGTGATCTCGTGGTGCTCATCGCTCGTCAGCTCGAGGTACCGGCGCTCGTCCTGCTCGTAATAGGCGAACGACGCGCGCTTCACGGCGCCCACCGCGCTGACCCAGGCGGCGCGAACCTCGTACTCGGAGCACACCCGCTCGATCTCATCCACCAGGTCGTCCCCCGTCGCGAGGCGCCCGACCCAGGTGCGCCCGGCCGAGGCCTCCCAGAAGCGTCCAGCCATCGGCCTGTCCTCCTTATCTATTCGTGATGCGCGATCGTGCGCACGATCGGGATCCTAGCGGCGAGTCGGGCCGGATAAAGGCCGGCCAGCGCGGCCACGCCGGTCCCCAGCAACAGCACGCTGATCAGCAGCGGCCATGGGATCGCCAGCCCTGCGCCGAAGTCCCGGTTCGCCGTGCCGCCCACCACCGCCCACGACATCAGGACGCCGGTCACGACTGCGGCAAGGCCGCCGATGGCGCCCAGGATCGAGGCCTCGGCGACGACCATCGCCTGCACCTGCCCGGTCGTCATGCCGTGCGAGCGCAGGATCGCGATCTCGCGCGCGCGCTCGACCACGCTCACCCCCAGCGTGTTGACGATCCCCAGCCCGGCGATCACGACCGCCAGCAGGGCGAGCACGTTGAACAGGCCGATCACCCGGTCCAGCGATCGCTCCAGCTCGCTCGACAGCCCGGCCGCCGTGAGCAACTCGGCCGCGTACGCCTTCGCCTGCCCTGCCACGGCCTCGTGAAAGGCCGCGTCGGTCACGCCGGACTGCTTCACGAACGCCCAGACATCGGCTGTGTTGGCATCGAAGAGGTGCCGGGCATCAGCCAGGCTGATGAGGAGCGCCCCGTCAGCGGACCGGCCCGGCAGGCTATAGGCGATGATCCCCGCCACCGTGAAGGTATGCCCATCCGTGCCCGGCTTGCCGAGCTGAATGGTCGAGCCAATCCGGAGCTTGTCTCGCCGCGCCACGGGATCCGAGATGAGAACCGCCCCTCCGTCCTGCAAGGACTGGAACGCCGTTGCACGTGAGCCGTTCACGAAGATCAGCGATCCGGTGGCGGAGAAGACGGTCGGGTCGATGCCGGCCACCGACGTCTCTCGGGGATCGTCCTCGCCGTGGCGCACCACGGCCGGGAACTCGGCGATCGGCGAGACGGCGGCGGTCCCGGCCGTCGCTTCGAGTTCCGGCTGGTACCTGTCGATGTCGACCGGGAGCCCAAAGCGGATGGCGTATCCGCCGGGGAGCACCGAGTTGACCCAGCGGTCGGCGGTGGCGCCGGCGCTGTTGGCCACCACGCCGAGCGTGACCACCGCGCTCAGAGCGATGATCAGGGCGCTGATCGTCAGCCCTGTCCGCGCCCGATCACGGCCAAGGTTTGCCCGACCGAGCAGGCCTTCGGCGCCGAAGAACCACTCGAACGGCCGTCCCACGACTCGAGCGAGCGGCTGCAGGCCGATCGCGGTAAGGGCGGTCCCCGCGAGGAGGATTGCGACCGCGAGCGCCACGCCGGCCACGCCGAAATCACCCCGGTCTACAGGGTATGCGGCGACGCCGAGCAGCACCACCACGAGCTCGAGCACCACGATCCATCGAAGGCGGCCCCATAGCGTCCGCCCGGGCTGGCGCGACGGTCGCAACGCATCCATGGGCGAGACACGCGCGGCGGCCGCGGCGGGGAAGGCCGAGGCTGCCAGCGTGACGGTGATTCCCATGCCCAGCGCAACAAGCATCGCGAGTGGGTTCAACGGCAGGCCCGTCACGAGCACAGCCCGCGTACTGCGCAGGAAGCCGATGATCACGGCCGCCAGGCCTACCCCCAGGGCAAGGCCGATAAGGCTCCCGACCACGGCCACCGCGGCCCCTTGTCGCAGGAAGAGGCCCATAACCTGGCGGCCGGTCAGGCCCGCGGCCCGCAGCAGGCCGATCTCGCGCGTCTGCTCGTTGAGGGTCATTGCCAGGGTGTTGGCCACGAGGAATGAGCCGACCACCAGCGCCACCAGACCGAAGAGGAAGGCGATCCCGGCGAAGCCCTGCTGGGCCTGGCTGAGCTGCACCTGCTCGTCCGTCACGGTCTCCACGACGAATGGCTGCGTCATGTCCCGATCTAGCGCGTCCTGCACATCCTTGGCGCGCCCCTCGACGAGGACGAGGTCGACGTAGGCCACCGGGGAAGGAGTCTCGAACGCCTCGTTCAGGGTGGAGCGGTTGATGACGAGGACGTTCCCCTGCTGCAGCGCTCCGACCCCCAGGTCACCGAGCAGGCCGACGATTCGGAGGTGCGGCTCCCCTGCCTTTGCGCCGTCGAGGAGCAGCTCATCGCCAACGCCGAGCCCGTTGGCCGTGGCCCAGGCTGCGTTGACGACGGCATCGGTCGGGGTAGTGCTCAGGAACCTGCCGGCCTCGAGGTCGTAGGTCCGGACGTAGCTCTCGTCAGCTGGATCGACCCCCAGGGTGAGGAGGTTGAAGACCTTCTCGTCCGGGCCTGGTCGGGTGGTGACCAGAAGCCGCCGCTCTGCAACCGCCGCCGCCTCCGCGACGCCCTGGGTCCGGCGAAGTAGCTGGATGGTCCTAGGCTCAAAGCCGGTCGTGTCGAATGCCCGCACGCGCAGCTCGGCCTTGCCCATGATCTCCTGCGCGGCGCGCTCAACCGCCTCGCTGGCGGCCTGGTTGGCGAGGAGCGTCCCCGCGACGAGGGCGACCCCCAGGGCGACGCCGATGATGGTGAGCGTCGTTCGCAGGCGCCGCGCGGTGAGGCCACGCCAGGCGAGGGTCGCCAGGCGCATCCGGCTAGAGACCCAGCGAGGCCAGGCGGGTGATCAGCGGCCGCGCCTCGTGGTCGCGGCGGCGTCCGAGCTCGATCTCGTCGCGGATCGTGCCGTCGCGCACCACCAGCACCCGGTCCGCGTAGGCGGCGGCGCGCGCGTCGTGGGTGACGAGCACGATCGTCTGCCCGAGCCGATCGCAGGAGTCCCATATCAGGTCGAGGATCTCGGTGCCGGTCACGAAGTCGAGGTTGCCGGTCGGCTCGTCGGCGAGGAGGATCGCCGGCTCGTTGGCCAGCGCCCGCGCCAGCGCCACGCGCTGCTGCTCCCCCGCCGAGAGCTGGTCCGGCTTGTGGGTCGCCTTGTCGGAGAGGCCAACGAGGTCGAGCAGGGCGTCGACCCGCTCGCGATGCGATGCCAGCGAGTCGCCGGCGATCAGGAAGGGGAGAGCCACGTTCTCGGCCACGTTGAGCAGCGAGATGAGGTTGAAGAACTGGAAGACGAACCCGGTCTTGGCTCGGCGAGTGAGGGTCGCCTCCTCGTCATTGAGCTGGCTGATGTTGATGCCGTCGATCAGGACGCTCCCCTCCGAGGGTCGGTCGAGGCCGCCGAGGAGGTGGAGCATCGTCGACTTGCCGGAGCCGGACGACCCCATGATCGCCACGAACTCGCCCTTGGCGACCGAGAGGGAAACGCCTCGCAGAGCGTCGACGGAGCCGTCACCAAGCGCGTAGCGCTTGACGAGGTCGTGCGCTTCGAGGATCACCGACATCGGCCAGAGTCTAGCCCGGTCGGCTGAGCCGATGCAGGCGCCACGGGCGCAGCGGGCTCGCCGCTCAGCCCAGGAAGAAGTTGAGCAGTGAGCCGATCACCGTCTCGAAGATGCCGCGGTCCGGGGTGGCCGCCGGCTCGACCCGCAGCGAGTGGGCGAGGATCGCATCGAGCGCGGGAGCGTCATCGCCGACCGTGGCGTGGATCGTGCGCATGGCAATCCCCTGGTCCGGCATCGCAGTCGGTGTCGGCGTGTCAGTCGGCACCTGGTGGGGCGTTTCGGTTGGCGTCGGCACGGGGGTTGGCTTCGGGGTCGGCTTCGGGGTCGGCTTCGGGGTCGGCTTCGGGGTCGCGACCACCGGCTTCGGCGTGGGCGCCGGCGTTGCCACCGGCTTTGGGGTGGCGGTCGACGTCGACTTGAGCTTGATGAACAGCTCGGTGTACATCCGGATGTTGCGAATCTTGCCGCCCCACATCACGCCGTCCTTGCCGTACGCGCCCACGCCACCGTGGGACCAGTCCGGGTTGAGGATGTTGGCGCGGTGGCCGGCCGAGGCCATAAAGCCCTCGTTGATCTTGATCGGCGAATCTGCGTCGGAGTAGCCGTTGTTGTAGCCGATGTTCTCTCCGCCGGATGACCAGCTCAGGCCATTCGTGTCGTACCAGTGGTAGACCTGATAGTTCGTGCCCAGGATGGTGTGGCTGAAGTAGTCGCGGTCGACCATGTCCTTGCTGCGCCAGCGCGCCAGGCTGACCAGCGTGCTGTGCTTGGCGAGCGGCGGGAGGCCGTTGTTGGTGCGGTCGCCGTTGAGCAGCTGCCAGAGGGTCGCCTCGGCCGCGGACTGGTCCCAGCCGGTGGCCGGCTGCGGCGTCCAGGCCAGCATCGCCGCCGCCAGGAGCGCGGTCCCGGAGAGGGCGATGGTGCGCGCCATGATGCGGCGGGGTTGTCGTCGACGCAGGTCGTTGGACATGGGAGAAGCGTAGGGAGGATGGTTGAAGTGGTCAGTAGTGCAGTCGTCCCGGGCGGGCGCCATGACCTATGGGCCGTCGTGTTGACCGGACGCACCGGACCATGGGGCGGTGTTGGCACGCTGTGGAGTCACCTGGTCGTGGGACCATCTGGATCCGATCTACGGCGATCGAACCAGGCCGAGGCTGGAGGCTAGCGGCCAACTTGCAGTGAAGCGAAGCTCCCGGATCCTGAGTGCGCTTGCGATGGCCCTGAGATGGGCGGTGCCATGCCGAATAGGTATGCGCCCAGCCCAGGCGCTACCGTGAGGCCGAGTTCTGAGCAACGGAGACGTATGGCTCACGACGGACGTCGAGCGAAGCATGTCCGGTCGGGAATGGCGAACGCCGTCTGGTTGGTCGTCGGTCTGCTGGCGCTCGTCGGGCTGGTGATGCTCACGCTGGCCATCTGGGCCAGATTCGTCTTTCCGTTCGATCGACCATTGCTCGCGATCGCCCACGGATGGCCGATCAATGCGAACGTCTGGAAGGTGCTGTCCGAGACTGCGAACATCCCGCTGATCGTCATCGCCGTCGGGTACATCGCGTGGCTGTTCTTCACCAAGCGCCACCGCGAAGCTCTGCTCGTGCTCCTGCTGTTCGCGGCAGTGACTACGGGGTCCGAGGGGATCAAGCAGCTAACCCTTCGACCACGGCCGGAGGCCGGCACGGCAGCCGGGATCCCGGGCGTTCCGTACAGCTACCCGTCCGGACACGTGCTCGAGGCGCTGACGATCCTTGGGTCAGTCGCCGTTCGCATCTGGCGCAGCACTCTTGCGTTGGTGATCCGGCTAGCCGGCTCCATCCTGGTCACCATCGAGGTCGTCATCGTCGCGGTCGCCCGCATGGCGCTGGACGCGCACTACCCGACCGATATCCTCGCCGGCATCCTGGGCGGCATCGGCGCGCTGGGCCTCTACGTGTGGTTTACGCGGCCGGGCTCATGGGCCGACCGGCCGCCTGGGACTCCGCTCCTTCGTGATGACCCGAGGTAACTCCATGAGCGACAGCTCCTCGATGATCTTGATGTCCGGACGGGCATCGCGCCCCTCGGAAGGCTCGGTTCTAGAGGCGCGCTCGAGCCGGACCTGGACCGATCGGCCGTCGAAGGTCAGCGACGCCAGGGTGTTGCCGAAGTGAGGCCCGCTCGGATGATGCCAATGGATGGGCAGCCGCGGGACAGCGGACCAGCGAGCGAGGAAGCGGACAATGCCCTCGAACGTGTTGCTCCAGCCGACGTGGAAGACAAGGCGCATGACGAACGGGATCGTGTTGTGGATCGGCGAGCTTGTGATCTGGAACACCCTCGAGTCGAGCGGATTCGGGTAGTCGGCCTCGGAGACATAGGTGTGGTGGACGTCGCCGGACAAGACGCAGATCGTCGCCGGAGCCTCTCCGCCCTGCTCACCTCGCCCAACTCGTTCGAAGAAGCGGGCGAGCCGGTCGAACGACTTGCGGAACGCCGCCCAGTGCTCAAGGTCGAGGGCTCTTCGCAGCGACTCGTTCATCCTGGCAAGCGCGCGTCCACGCGAACCGGCGCACAGCGCCTCGTTCAGCGACTCGATGTCATGGAGGGCGCGAGGAAGCAGCCACGGCATCGACGTCGCCACGACAAGATGCCGGAAGCTTCCGTCCTCCGCCTGGCGCTCGATCCAGTCGAACTCGGGGTCGCTGACCATCGATCGACGACCGTCGGCGAGCACCCGGCCGCACCGAGAGTCGATCACGAGCAGCCGCACCGGCCCAAAGTCGCGCCGATACGACCACATCGTTCCCTTGGCCCCGTCCGCTTCGCGGTCGGCTGCCTGTGCGAATGCGCGGAGCGCCGCCCCGCCATCGGGCAGGTCGCGGACGGTGCGGTACATCCTGTCGGCGGCCAGCCCCTCCGGAGTCAGGTTTCCGAGATGCTGGTAGATCCAGTACGACATCAGCGCCCCGGTGATCCGCTCCTCCCACCAATCGGTCTTCTGCATGTCCCTGCGCCATGCGTCGGAGGTGTTCCAGTCGTCCCGCACGTCGTGGTCGTCGAAGATCATCGAGCTCGCCAGGGTCGACAGGAGCCAGCGGACGGTCGGCTCGCTCCACGACTCGCGGTACAGCTGGGTGTACTCCTCGAAGTTGGCGACCTGCGTCTTCGGCTCGCGCCGGATGTCGCGACGCCGCTTGATGAAGTCCTGGATCTCGGGCGAGGTCTCGTCGGCGTAGACCTGGTCGCCGACCAGGAGGAGCATGTCCGGCCACTCCTCGTGGTGCTGGCCGCTCATCCGCTCGGCGTACGCGTCGAGCACGTCCGGGTCCAGCCTTCTGCTTCCGCGTCGGACGGACGGGGCCTCTCGGCACGACCCGAAGAGCAGGCGGATCTGCCGGTCGGGGTCGACGGTCCGGATCCTGCTTGGCGGAAGGGTCGAGTCCGACGGTGGCCACACAGTCTCGCCGTCGAGGCTGACACGATAGGGAGTCGACGAGCCCGGTTCCAGCCCACCCAGGACGACCATGGCATAGTGATGGCCGGCGACCGTGAAGGTCCGCTCATGGCCGCTGGCGTTCCCGGCACGGACCTCGACCTCGCACGGCAGGTCGGTCTCGACCCACACCGTCGCATCACGCTCCCCGACGTGTCGAAGGATGGGTCCGAGGAGCAGCCTGGCCATTCGCGGGCTTTGTACCACCTCGCGGGCGACAGCGTTTTCCAGCCGATGTGGAGCATTTCATGACCAGGACCAGTGACGACACCATCGAGTCGACGGGAACATCGAAGGGCGACGATCCGTCGACGCAACCGGCCAGTTCGAGGGTAGACGCTGGAACGAAGACCCACTCCGGACCGCTCGGCCGTCTCGATCCGGACAAGCCGGCGCCGCCGGGGACGGTCCCTCGTCCTCCGCTTGGCGCAGCGACCCTCACCGTCCTGGCCGGCTTCATCGGGTTGATTGCCAGCCTCTTCGTGCTCGGTACGATCGCCGAGGGCGTGCGCTCCCACGAGGTGTTTGCGCTCGACACCTGGGCGACGCCGTTCCTCCACGGCATGGCGTCGCCGGGTCTGAATGCCTTCATGAACACGTTGACCGACTTCGGCTCGAGCCCGATCATCATTCCGGTCTTCGTCGCGGTCGTTGCCGTGCTGCTCTGGAAGCGCCGGTATGGTGCCGCTGCCTTCCTCGGACTCGCCAGCGGCGGCGCTCTCGTCTTGGACGTGACCATGAAGCTCTTCTTCCAGCGTCCCCGGCAGCAGCTCGCCTGGGCTCGCGTCCTGCCCGACTACAGCTTCCCGAGCGGCCACACGATGAACGCGGTCGTCTTCTACGTAGCGCTGGCCCTCATCCTATGGTCGGTCTTTGGCCGGCGGACCGGCCTGGTGGCGATGGGCGTTGCCATCGTGCTCGCACTGGGGGTGGGGGTGAGCCGGATCTACCTGGGCTATCACTACCTCACCGATGTCGTCGGTGGACTGATGGCCGGCACCGCGTGGCTGCTGGTGGTCGGCGCAGCCTTCCGAGCCCAACCAACGTGGTGGCCGTGGAGCCCCACCGGCGCGCAGACGACCAACGGGCGCGACGGCCCGGGTCAGGCAGCGGCCAGATGACGCGCGCGCTGGTGATCGGTCGGCGCCTGCGGAAGGCCGCGAGATCGGACCGGCCCTGCGCGAGACGCAGCGGCGCCTCGAGGACGCAGGCTGGACGGTCGCGAGCGCAATCGGGAAACGACATCGCGTCCGAAATGTCATCCACGAAATCGAGCTGGACGGCGTTCGGAGCACAGCGGACGCCACGCAGGTCCGTATCGCAAACTTCGGTCAGATGGGACGCCGATGGCGCCGCGCCTCGAGGTCCAGCCCGACGATGGCTACCTGGTTGTGATCGTCGTCCAAGGCGTCTCCCGGCGATGGGTACCCACGCGGACGCGACAGGGCGCCGCGAACCGGAACCGGCGAAGTCGCCCTCGAATCGTAGACGCAGGGTTTGGGGTGGCCTACGGGGGTCGAACCCGTAACCTTCGGATCCACAATCCGATGCTCTGCCGGTTGAGCTAAGGCCACCACGGTACGCCGGCGAGAGGCGGCGAGGGCGGGCCGGATTCTCCCACGCCCTCGCAAAGCGGGTCAAACCTTAGTCGCGGCTGAGTCCTCGCAGCACGACCAGCACGAAGGCCGAACCCAGGATGGCGATCAGGATCGCTCCCAGGAAGCCGCCGGCCGGATTCTGGTTGAGCACGTTCGTCCAGAACCAGCCGCCCAGCAGGCCGCCGATGATGCCCACCACCGTGGTGCCCATGCACCCCATCCGGCCATGACCCGGCACGAACCAGCCGGCCACCGCGCCGGCGATGAAGCCGATGACGATCCATCCGAGCCAGTTGAGGCCTTCAGGCATGGGCGAATCCTAGGACACGGGCGGGGTCGTGCGCGTGAAATCGCTGACCACGGCGCCACTGTTGACGGTCGTCGGGAAGGCCAGCAACGGCGGGTTGGCGGGGTCGATCGGGATGCCGTTGAAGGTCCAGCTGTCGCCGGCGCAGTCGCGGAGCCGGTCCGCGCCGAGGGTCACGGCGCAGTCATGCGTCGGGCTCCAGGCGTCGACCACCGCGAAGGCGCTCGGTCCGACCGCCGAGACGACGACGGTCAGGCTGAAGAGCTCGTCCTTGCGCTTCACCTCGCCCGGCCATCCGTGCCGCTCGCTCAGCACGATCTCGACCCTCTCCGGTGCCGCCTGGATCTTGGCCGCGGAGGCAACGGTGTAGTTCGCATCGGTGAGCGGGCCCGCGAAGCTGAAGATGAACGGGCGGACGAGGAGCAGGAGGAGACCCACACCGCCGGCCGCGAGCAGGCCGGCGACGACGTACCGGCGCAGGGGAAACGGATCGCGGCGGTCCACCGGTCAGGTGAGGCGGGTCAGGATCGACTCGCGGTCGAAGGCCCACGAACCGATCAGTAGCGTCAGGCCGATCAGGAACGCCACTGCCAGGTCGCCGATCAGCACCTGCTGCATGGTGAAGGTGGCGTGCCCGCCGAAGAACTGGGCGACCGCGATGCCGATGATCGGGATCACCACGAAGCCGCCGATCTGCTGCGCGGTGCGCGGGTCGTTGACCCGGCTGCTGATCACGATCCCGAGCAGAACGCTGAGGAGGCAGATCAGCGGGACCAGGGTCGCCATGGCGACGAGCCAGACGTCGCTGAACACGAATCGCGTCAGCCGCGGGTCGGCGATGAAGCCGTTCACGAACCCATATGCGGCGTAGACCAGCCAGGTGGCGGTGACGGCCGGCAGGGCGGCCGCGATCGTCTTGCCGGTCAGCAGCTCCGATACCTCCAGCGGCGTGGCGAGCTGGGGCTCGAGCGAGCGAGCCACCTTCTCGCCGATCACCGACTGGGTCGCGATCGCCATCGGCACCATCGCCGGGATCAGCAGGAAATAGGCCATGAAGTTGGTGACGATGAAGGCCTGGGCCGCGAGCTTGGCCGGGATGTTCGGGAAGTTCGCGATGTACTGCTGGATCTGGCCGAGCTGGTTCGGATCCAGGTCCCGCGCCTGGATGAAGGCAACCAGGCCGGTCGGGATGGCCGCGAAGACGATCGCCGGGAAGGCGACCGCCCCCAGCAGGAGGCGGTTCGTCAGCAGGTCGCGCCACTCCTTGCTGAAGACGGCCCACACGTAGCCGATCCTCATCGCTCCGCGTCCCGTTCGCCGATTTCGCCGACCAGCGAGAGGTACGCCTCTTCGAGCGTCTGCGCATCCTCGACCACCGATGTGATCCGGGCGCCCGCCCCGACCAGCTCCTTGACCAGGTCCGGCGTGTCGTGCGACGGGTCCTTGAGCTCGACGACCAGCGTGCTCTCCTTGGCCTGGACGCCGTTGACGTATTCCAGGTCCGCGAGGCGGCCGATGAAGGACTCCGGCCCGCGGGCGCCATTCAGCTCCACCCGGACCGTCGCCGTCCGCCCGTGCCGGCGCAGGCCGGCTGGCGTGTCGACCCGCAGCAGCGTGCCGCGCATGATCCCGATTCGGTCGCAGAGTCGCTCGGCCTCGTCCAGGTTGTGCGTGCAGACCACGATCGAGCGGCCGAGCTCGCGGAGCGTGGCGACGAAGTCGCGAACCGTCTTGGCGGCCGACGGGTCGAGGCCGCTGGTCGGCTCGTCGAGGTAGATCACCTCCGGCTCGTGGAGCAGCGCCCGCGCGATCGCCACCTTCTGGCGCATCCCCTTGCTGAAGCCACCGACCCGCCGGTCCGCGTGCTCGGTCATCTCGACCACGCCCAGGTACCGGTTCACGGCGTCTCGCAGCGTCGAGCCACGCAGGCCGTAGAGGCGGCCGTAGTACGCCAGGTTCTGGCGCGCGGTCAGCTTCTCGTGGAGGCCGGGGCTCTCGGTCAGGATCCCGCTGATGGCGCGGATCTGCTGCGTCGTCTCCCCCAGCGGGTGACCATTGACGGTGGCCGTGCCCGAGGTCGGCGCGATCAGGCCAGCCAGCATGCGGACCGTCGTCGTCTTGCCGGCGCCATTCGGGCCGAGCAGCCCGAAGATCTCGCCGTCGCCGACCGTGAACGACATGTCGTGCACCGCGGTCAGCGAGCGGAAGTCCTTGCGCAGCTCCTGGACGACGATCATCGGGCCTGATGCTAGCGGCTGCACGTCGCAGGCACCGCGTGACCAATGACGGGGTCGCGCGCCTGACCAACGGCTAGCATCTGCGGCATGCCAGAGCGGACCGTGAGCAGTCGACGGGAGTTCGAGGGACGGCTCCTCTCGCTGCGCGTGGACGACGTCGAGCTCGAATCCGGGCGGCGCACCACGCGAGAGGTCGTCGAGCACCCCGGCGCCGTGGCCATCCTGGCCTGGGACGGCGAGCGGCTTGCCGCGGTCAGGCAGTGGCGCCAGGCGGCGGGGGCGGAGCTGCTCGAGATCCCCGCCGGCACGTTGGAGCCGGGCGAATCGCCACTCGTCACTGCGCAGCGCGAGCTCGGGGAAGAGTGCGGGCTGACGGCGGCGAGCTGGGAGGCGGGGCCGGCCTTCTACACGGCGCCCGGCTTCTCCACCGAGCTCCTCACCCTCTTCCTCGCCACCGAGCTCAGCAGCGTAAACGCAGCGCCACCCGAGGACGAGGCGCTCGAGCGAGCCTGGATCACGCTCGGGGATGCGCTGGCGTCGATCGAGGACGGCCGGATCCGCGACGCGAAGTCACTCGTCGGGATCCTGTGGCTGGCGCGCCACCTCGCTCCGGCGGAGTCCTGACCATGTGGGAGCTGCACGTTCCCGTCTGGGACCTGGTCGTCCGCTCGGCAGCGATCTACCTGGCCGTGCTGCTCGCCCTGCGCGTGTTCGGAAAGCGCGAGGTTGGCCAGTTCACCCTCATCGACCTGGTCCTGATCCTGCTGCTGGCCAACGCGGTCCAGCCGGCGATGACCGGCCCGGACACCTCGCTGACCGGCGGCCTCGTCATCATCGCCACGCTGATCATCGTCAACCGAGCCATCGCGCTGGCGCGTACGAAGCTGCCCTTCGTACAGCGACTGGTCGAATCGCCGCCCACGATCCTTGCGCGAGACGGCGCATGGGTTCCCGGGGTCCTGGAGCGCGAGGAGCTCTCCGAGGAGGACGTGATGATGGCGCTCCGTGAACACGGGTTGACCGAGGTGTCAGAGGTCAAGATGGCCGTGCTGGAGGGCGACGGGATGATCAGTGTGGTGCCGCTCGATGCGTCGAAGGCTGGCCACCGACGCCCCCGCGCACGGATCGTGCGCAGGCTCTAGGGAAAATCCAATTTGGACCCGCTCGACTCGGCCGCGGATGCCGGTCTCCAGTACGTCACCGACGAAACGCCGGGCATCACCCGCCGACGTGCCGGTCGCGGGTTCGTCTACCTCCGGCCCGACGGCCAGCGCCTCACCGATCGGGCGACGCTGGACTGGATCAGGAGCCTCGCGATCCCTCCGGCGTGGACCGATGTCTGGATCTGCCCCGTACGGCGCGGGCACCTGCAGGCAACCGGCCGCGACGCGCGCGGCCGGAAGCAGTACCGCTACCACCCGCGCTGGCGGGCGGAGCGCGACAGCGCGAAATACGGGCGCATGATCGCCTTCGGTCGCGCCTTGCCCCGCATCCGGCGCCGCGTCACCCGCGACATGCGGCGATCCGGTCTGCCGCGGGAGCGGGTCCTGGCCGCGATCGTGCGACTGCTCGAGAAGACCGGCCTGCGCGTTGGGAATGAGGAGTACGCGCGAGACAACAAGTCCTTCGGGCTGACGACGCTGCGCGACCGCCACGCGCGCGTGGGCAGCAAGCGTATCCGCTTCCGCTTCCGCGCAAAGGGGGGAAAGGCGGGAGAAGTAGAGATCTCTGACGCGCGATTGGCGCGCATCGTGAGCCGCTGCCAGGACCTGCCGGGCCAGGAGCTCTTCGCCTACCTGGACGAGCACGGTGAGGTGCGGTCAATCGGCTCAGGCGACGTGAACGCCTACCTCGCCGAGATCTCCGGCCATGACTTCACCGCCAAGGACTTCCGGACCTGGGCGGGCACGGTGCTTGCGGCACAGGCACTGGCCGAGCTCGGCCCCGCAGATTCCGCGACCGAGAGCCGGCGCAATGTCGTGCGCGCCGTCGAGCGCGTTGCCGATTGGCTCAACAACACGCCTGCGATCTCGCGGAAGGCATACGTGCATCCCGATGTCATCGACGCGTATGTGGAGGGCGACATCGTGCAGAAGGCTGCGCTCGCCGCGGACGAAGCGACAACGGCGCCGCTCCCGAACCTGGCGCCCTACGAGGCAGAGGTGCTTGCCCTGCTGCGGCGGCGCGTGGCGAAAGCGCAACAGCGACCGAAGGCGGGTCAGGCCGCATTCAGCCGCCGGAGGGCCCGGCGGTAATCCTCGTTCTCGGGCTTCAGGAAGACCGCCATGCGCAGGTGCCTCTTCCCGGCCGCCGCATCGCCGAGCCGCGCGTGGGATAGGCCGAGCCCGAAATGCGCGTAATGGGCCAGCGGATCGGCGTCCACGATGGCCTGGAAGGTGGCAGCGGCCTGATCATGGGCTCCCTGGTCGAAGTAGGCGCGCGCCAGCGCCTCGCGGATCGAGGCCTTGGCCGGCTCCATGGCCAGGCAGCGCTCCAGGATCACGGACGCGGCGCCGGGATGGCGGTCGGCCAGGAGCGCGGTCCCGCGCCGGAACAGCTCGTAGGCCGATTCTCGCTCGTCGGGAGGCATGGTCGCGACGTCAGCTGCGGAGGTCGACCCGCTCGAGCCGAGGGTTCTCGGTGCGCCCGGGGATGCGACCGCGCTTGGCGACCGGCTGGCCGTCGATCTCCTTGAGGTCGCCGGTGAAGTCGATCGGCGAGGCGTCCGAGATGGCCGACCCGACCGCGAACGAGTCGATCGGCGCACCCGACTCCTTGAAATAGCCGATGCGGTCCAGGTCCAGGCCGCCCGACACCACGATCTTCACGCGCTCGTGGCCGGCCTGGTCGAGGCGGGCGCGGACCTCCTTGACGAGGTCGGCAGTGACCCTCCCCCTCTCCGATGGCGTGTCGAGCCGAACGCCCCACAGCCGGTCGCCCAGGGCGTCGGCGACGCGCAGCGACTCCTCCGCCTCGTCCTTGAAGGTGTCGACCAGCACGATGCGCGGCACGTCGGGATCGATGTGGCGGTCGAACGCCTCTGCTGCCCGGACCGTGTCGCCGAAGATGATGATCAGCGCGTGCGGCATCGTGCCGGTCGGGGCGAGGCCCGCGAGGCGGGCCCCGGCAGGGGTCGAGGCGCCGACGCACCCGCCGACCACCGAGGCGTAGTCCATCTGGTCGGCCACGCTGGGATGCACATGGCGGGCGCCGAAGCCGATGACCGGGATCGGCGCGGCCGCTTCCACGATCCGTCGCGCGGCGGTCGCCCAGCCGGTGCTCTGCGACAGGATGCCGAGGATGGCGGTCTCGTACAGGCCGAAGGCGGAGTAGCGGGCGGTGATGCGCATCACCACCTCCTTGGGCACGATGGCGTCTCCATCGTGGAGCGACTCGACGGAGGGCGAAGGATCGGCCCCGTCGTCAGCGGCCCCGCCCAGGATCGCGTGCAGGTAGGCGAGTGCCTCCTGGGCTCCGCACAGGATCGCCTGCTCGCGGGCGAAGATCTCCATCGTCACGACCGGATCTAGGCCTTCGGCGGCAAGGATGCGACGCGCCCGCTCGAAATAGACGTCGGCGGTGTCGCCGGCGAGCACGTCGGCGGCCGGCAGGAAGCGCGGCGGCGGCGCGGCCCGACGGTCGGTCTTCTGGTCGGTCGTCATGGGGCAGCAGTGTAGTGGCTGCCGGAACGACGCCGGAGCGCGACCCCTGTGACGAGCCCCACCAGGGCCAGCAGCACGATGGCCGCGGCCAGCCGGACTGCGCCATCTGATGGCGCCCGGTTCAGCTCCAGCTCGAGGCTGTCCAGCGCATCGCCGCTCGCCTGGAGGTCCCCCAGGCGATAGCTCTCCGCCGCCGTCATGAGCAGATGATCCGGATCCGCGGCGAACCAGAGCCCGATGGCGTCGAGCGGGCCGCGCGGGGCCGCCACACGGTCGTGCAGCGCGGCATAGGCGGCCACCGCGGCGCGCTCCGCGTCGAGCTCGGCTGTCGCCTCCGGACCACCTCCCCCCAACGTGTAGCGGTCGCGCAGGCGGTCGGGGAGGGCGAGATGGGCCTCGGCCACAGCGGCCACCAGCTTGTCACGCCCTTCGAGCCACGTCGATGCCAGGGAGATCAGCGCCTGTGCCTCGTCGAAGCGCCAGTCGGCCATCGCCGCCCGCACCGGATCGGAGGCGCCCCAGTCCCCCGCCGCCGTCAGCAGCCTGGCGTACGACTCGCGCGCGGCGGCCCGCGCGTCCAGCTCATTCGCCGAATCGGCACCGAAGGCCAGATCGCGGAATGGACCGGAGACGTCCATGTCGCTGACCGCGCCAAGCTGGTCGAGGAACTGGCGGGTGGCCACCGGTGGGTATGGCAGCCCGTCGCCGCCGGCCGCTGCCGGCTCGAGCGGTTGATAGGCGGAGACGCCGGCGACGACGCGTTGCAGCGCCAGGGCCATGGGGGCCTCTCCGACCGCCTTCGCGATGCGATCCACGAGCGCCCACGACGCCGCATAGCCATAGGCGTCCGCGGCGCCACCGGTCGGCCCTTGCCGCCAGTCAACCAGCGGAAGGGCGTCAGCCGCGAGCTCCGACGTTCGCGCCGAGGGATCGTACGGCGGCGACGCGAGCCCCAGCATGACGACGACCCGCGCGGCGTAGTGCGACGCCAGGCCCTCGCGGATCCAGCGATCCGCGGCCAGCGTGTCGCTGATCCAGATGTGCGCCACCTGGTGCAGGACAATGAAGTCCGGTGCGTCGAAGGCGACGCGGATCTCGGCGGTCGCGGAGGGCAGCAGCCCCGTGCTCGTCTCCCCACCCGCCGCCTCGGTGATGACGAGCGGGCCGACGCGCGGATAGGGCAGGCCGATCGTCTCCTCGAGCAGCGGCAGCGCCTTGACCAGCAGGGCCAGCGTTCGCTCGCCCCACGCCGGGTCCTCGCTCCAGGCGCGCACCTGCAGGTCGACCGTCCCGCTGGCGAGAGCGACGCTGGCCGACTGCGTCACCAGGTCGCCGGGATGGACCGCCGTGATGAGTGTCAGCCAGCCAGCGGGATTCGCGATCGGGCCGCTCGTCAGCTGCAGGCTGGCGCCGGCGAGGTCGGTCAGCATCGGGTCGCCGTCGGCCCTGGCCTGGTAGCCGGCGGGCAGCTGGACCGTGACCTGGCTGCTGGTGCCGAAGCCCCAGGCCGGAAATCGCACGATCTCGGGCCGCACGTGCAGGTCCTTGGTCGCGCCGTCCGCCAGCCGGTACGAGAGCGTGAACGCCACCGACTGCTGGTAGCGAACCCGCGAGCGCGTCCTGACCGACGCCACCACGCTGCCATCGGTTGGGGCGAGGTCGACGCGCAGCGCGCCGGAGGCGTCCGCTGCCGAGACCTTGGATGCCCCGGCCTGGAGCGCGAGGTCGACGTGCGTGAAGGCGGTGATCTGGCCGGGCGGATCGGGAAGGGTGTTCGTGAAGGTGA
The DNA here is from genome assembly GCA_036564495.1 of Candidatus Limnocylindria bacterium. GTDB lineage: Bacteria > Chloroflexota > Limnocylindria > QHBO01 > QHBO01 > CF-167. The sequence goes on along the minus strand of DATCOX010000089.1, from coordinate 12,552 downwards.
CCTCGACGCGGACCCCCACCTGGCCGCCGGACGGATCGACGAGGTAGAGCGCCTCCGTCGGCATCTCGTATTCGGCGGCCCGTGCCTGGCCGGCGGGCAAGAACGGGACGAGGAATAGGGCGGCCAGGGCCGCCTCGGCCAGGCGCCGCCTCAACGCCGGCTGCCCAGCAGGCGCTCGAGCAGTCCCCGCCGCCGCGGTCGGATCGGCGCCGGCTCCCAGGCCGGCATCGTCGCCTCGACCTCGTCCCTGTGGGCATTCAGCAGCGCCTGGTTGCGGGGCGTTCGGCTGCTCCAGTCCGGAAGGCCGCCGCCGTCCGCGACCGCCGCCGCCGTCTCGTCCAGGAGGCGATCGGCCACGACCGTGAGCCGGACGAGGGTTCGCGCCACGGCGTCGCGATCGACGCCATCGGGGGGCAGCTCCGTCATCAGCATCGGCCGGTCGTCATCGGTAAGGGCGAACTTGACGAACGGGTACTCGTAGTTGGCGCGGAGCATGCGGGCGTAGATGCGCTTGGGGACCTCCATCTCCTCGTCCCCGTAGTACGCCCAGGCGGAGAGCCCCACCCCGTCGACCCACGCGACCGTGGTGCGCAGGTCGAAGCGCCGGGCACCGTCGAGGAGCAGGTCGCGGCTGAACGCCGGATCGGTGGCAGCCCCGCCGCCGCCAACCACCTCGACGCCGAGCTCCGCGAGCCAGGTGTCGAGTGGCGGACGCTCGTCAGCCAGCGTGGACCACCGTCTCGCCGGAGCGGATCGTGCGTCGCCGCCCGAAATCGGACTCGTCGACACCCGGGTCGATCCGGCAGTTGCGGCCGACGACGACCCCGCCCGGGATTCGGGCGCGCTTGCCGACCAGCGTGATGCCGGCGAAGAGGCGCTCCGGCTCGTCACGGTTCGGGCGCAGGTCGTCTCCCTCCCCGATCCGGCTGCCGCGTCCGATCAGGCAATCCTTGTCGAGGATGGCCTTGTCGACCGAGGCGCCCGCGCCCACAACGGTGTCGAACATGACGATCGAGTCGCGCACGACGGCGCCCTCCTCGACGCGGACCCCTGGCGAGAGGATGCTGTGCTCAACCGTGCCGTGGATCACGCAGCCGTGGCTCACCATGCTGCGGCTCACCTTCGCCTCCGGGCCGATCAGGGCCGGCGCGCGCTCCTCGCTCTTGGTGTAGATGAGCCAGCCGCGGTCGTACAGATCGATCCCCGGATGGTCGGAGAGGAGGTCCAGGCTGGTCTGCCAGTAGCTCTCGACGGTCCCCACGTCCTGCCAGTAGCCCCCGTAGTGGTACGAGCCGACCCGCCGGCCGGCGGCGACCATCGCCGGCAGCACGTCCCGCCCGAAGTCGACGCGCTCCGCCGAGAGGACCGAGCGCAGGTTCGGCCACCCGAACACATACACGCCCATGCTCACCAGGTTGCTGGTCGGCTTCGCCGGCTTCTCCACGAAGTCGGTGATCCAGCCGTCCGCATCGGCCTCGAGGATCCCGAAGCGGTGGGCGTCCTCGATCGGGACGGTCCGCACCGCGCAGGTGACGTCCGCTCCGCTCGTCCGATGTCGCTCGATGAACGGCCGGTAGTCCATCTTGTAGACGTGGTCGCCGGCGAGGATCACGACCAGGTCCGGATCGCGATCCGCGATGAACTCGAGGTTCTGGAGGACCGCGTCGGCGGTGCCGCGGTACCAGTCGCGGGAGCGTCCACGGCCGAGGTACGGCTGCAGGAGCGTGACCCCGCCGCGGCTGCGGTCGAGGTCCCAGGGCCGTCCGACACCGATGTGGTCGATCAGCGATCGGGGCGCGTACTGCGTCAGGACCGCGACGTCGGTGAGGCCTGAGTTGACCGCGTTGGACAGGGCGAAGTCGATGATCCGGTACTTGCCGCCGAAGGGGACACCCGGCTTGGCGCGCACCTGGGACAGGATCGAGAGACGCTCACCCTCGCCGCCGGCGAGGACCAGGGTCAGGATCGACTGCGCCACCGGGTGATTCTCGCACGCGAGCGCCCTGCAACCGGCGGACGGCCGGCCGCAGCGATGCGCTCAGTGGCGGCGTCTTCGGCGACGCCCCCAGCGTCCGAGCCTGGCGAGGAGCGGCACGCCGCCCAGGATCGCCGGGACCGCGAAGACGGTGACCAGGGCTGGCTGCTGGATCGGGAGGACGGCGCTCGGCGAGGGGGCCGGCAGCGGGGTGCAATCCTGGGGCTTGGGCGGCCCGCACCCACCACCACCACCGCCACCGGGCGTCGGCGTGGGCGTCGGAACCGGAGTGGGCGTGACGCGGATCTCGCCGCAGATCGGTGCGCCGAAGCCGGTGTTCCCGCGCAGCGGGGCGATGCGCAGCCAGACCTTGTCCGGGCCGAGGATTCCGATCTTGCTCGGGTCGCCCCTGGGCGCCAGCTCACCGTTCACGAATCGATCGGCCCAGCGCTTGGCGGCCGCCACCATCTCCGGGGGCCTGCGGCCGTCCTGGGCAACCTCGGCAACCACGTCGAAGCAGGTTCCGCTGACCTGGATCCCCCCACCGTTGCCCGATGCATCCGGCGTGGTGATGTAGCCGCCGGCACCCCGCTTGTTGACGTGGACGTTGTCGCGCGGCGGGACGGTGCCGTCCAGGAACGGAACGTCGATCGTCGGTCCGCACGCACCGGTGGCCGACATCCCGCTGAAGCGACAGACGCTCGCCCGCACGATGCCCGGCGGTTGCTTGAAGTCGTCGTTGGGGACGGGGGCATGGCCGTTCCAGTCCCATGGCTTGTTGATGGCGAGCTTCAGGAAGTCATGCCACAGGTAGAGGGGGCCATCGGCGCTGTACAGGCCCACGCCCAGCTTGTTGGAGAGCGGCTCCTGGTTGTTGTTGCCCATCCAGACCCCCACGGTGAGGCTGCCCGGCACGTAGCCAAACGCCGAAACGTCGCGGAAATCGTTGGTGGTTCCGGTCTTGAGGGCCGCATGACGTCGCTGGCCGCTCGGGTCGAAGATCTGGGCCCGCGGTCCCCACAGCAGGTTGGTCCGCGGGTTGGTGTTGCCTTCGAGGATCCAGTGGGTCAGGTACGCCTCCGCCGGCGTCATCGGATTCGTCGTCTTTGGGCCGTTCTTGGTGATGTCGTAGATGACCTGGCCGTCGCGGTCGCGGATCTGGATCACCGTCGTCGCGGGACGCAGGGTGCCCTGCTGCGCGAAGACGCTGTAGGCCTGGGTCATGTTCGTCAGGTTGACCGGCACCGAACCGAGGGTCAGCGTCAGGCCCGGATCCTGGCCCAGGATGTACTGGGCGCTGGCGACCCCCATCGACTGCGCGAATTGGGCGGTCACGTCCACGCCCACCAGGTACTGCATCATCACCGACGGCACGTTCAGCGAATAGCGCAGCGCGTCCATGGCCAGGACCGGACCGGTCTCCTTGATGTTCGCGTTGGTCGGGATGTAGGCCTTGCGCGGGTCTGACGAGCCGTACTGCGTGACGGCGTCCAGGAAGAAGGTGGCGGGCGTCGCCTGCCGCGCCCGGAAGGCCGAGCTGTAGGTGATCGGCTTGAAGGCGGAGCCGGGTTGGCGCCGTCCGAGGCCCGCGACGTCGAATTGGCCCTGGACGCGCGGGTCCTTGCGGTTGTAGTAGTCGACGCTGCCCACGTAGGCCACGATCTCCCCTGTCGCCGAGTCGATCGCCACCAGCGCACCGTTGTGCACGTTCTTGTCGGCGACGCTGTGGACCCACTTGGTGACCTCGGCCTTGGCCTGCTGCTGCAACGGATAGTCCAGGCTCGTCGTGATCCGGTAGCCACCGGTGCGAACCGCCTGGGCAGGGTTCGGGACGCCCATCGCGCCCAGGATGCGCTCGACCTCCTGCTCCACCCGGAACGAGAAGTGCGGCTCACGCAGGACCGATGTGACCTTGCTCGGGTTCATCTCCTCCCAGGTGACCGCGGCGGCCTGGTCGTGCTCTGCCTGGGTGATGTAGCCCTCGTGGAGCATCGCGTCGAGGACGTCGTTGCGTCGCAAGATCGCGCGCGCCGGGCCACGCGGATTTGCGACCGGCTGGTAGGGGTCGTAGTAGCTCGGCAGCTGCGGCAGACCTGCCAGGAAGGCGCCCTGGGCGAGGGTCAGCTTGCTGAGGTCGGAGATGCCGAAGAAGTTGGCCGCGGCAGCCTTGATGCCGTACGAACGATTCCCGTAGTAGATCAGGTTCAGGTAGGTCTCCAGGATCCGCTCCTTGCCGGCGCGCCCCGGATAGGCGGCGGTCACCTCGCGGGCCAGGATCTGCTCGCGGATCTTGTCGCCGAAGCCACGCCCCTGGAGGAAGGTGAGGTCGGGCCGCGTGCACGGATCCGTGGGCGCAGCCGCGCTCCCCGGATCCAGGACGACAGATGGCGCCGCGGATGGAGCTGGCGCTTGTGAGGCCTGCTCGAGCTTGATCGAGCCCGCGTACTTGATCACCTGCTGGGTGATGGTGCTGGCGCCCTGCACGATCGACCCGGCCTGGAGGTTGGCGAGCGCTGCGCGCGCCACGGCGCTGTAGTCGATCCCGTCGTTCGTCCAGAAGGTTCGGTCCTCCGCGGCGACGGTGGCATTCACGATCGAGCTTGGGATCTCCGCGAAGTGGACCTCCTCGCGGTTCTCGCACTCGAAGCGAGCCAGCAGCTGCGTCCCGGTGCGGTCGTAGACGTTGGTGCTCGCCGGCATGTCGATCCCGTCGAGGATGTGCGGGTCGGGCAGGCCGGTCGAGAAGTAGTCGTAGGCGGCGAGGAGGCCCGCGCCGGTCCCCACGAGGGTGCCACCGATGAACAGGACGAAGACGCCCATCGCCACGACGAAGACCGTGGTGAGCCCGCGTCGCGGGCTGCGACGCTGGGTGGTGCGGCGGATCATCAGCCGATGACGGCGCCGCTGCATGACCGGGTGCATCGCGCGAACGGTACCCCATGCGGCTGCTTCGGTCGAATCAGACCGTCGACGACGGCTGCTGCGTCAGGGCAGGTAGTCCCTCGGGTTCATCGGTGCGCCGTCGAGATCGACTTCGAAGTGGAGATGGCAGCCGGTCGCGAAGCCGGTGTCCCCCTCGTATCCGATCACGTCGCCGACGTGGACCTCCTGCCCGACCGTGACGATCTCGCGCGACAGGTGCCAGTACAGGGTGGCGAGGTGCTGCGAGTGCCCCACGATCACGCCGATCGCCCAGTCGCCGTACTTCGAGTTCGGGCGGCCATCGGCGAGGACGATCCCATCGCCTGCCGCATAGATCGGCCCGCCGCATCGGTCGAGGTACGCCATGTCGAGGCCGGTATGGAAGGAGTTGAAGATCGTCCGACCGAACTCCTGGGTGATGATGAAGGCGCCCCGCTCGGGCCAGTCGAAGCGGCCGCGATACGCGACGTCGAGCCGATCCGCCGCCGCCTTCAGCTTGTCCACCAGGGATTGCTGGGCGGCCAGCTGCTGCTCGTGGGCGGCGATCAGGTCCTGCTGGGCGGCGGCGCTCTGTGCGGTCGAGACCAGGCTCGCCTCCTGGGCGTCCTGCATCGCCTGCAGCTCGGCGCGCTTGGCCTCGAGCGCGGCCTTCGCCGTGTCAAGCTGCTTCTGCTGCTCGGCGAGCGCGGCAGTGCGGGCGGCCGCCGCATCGCGCAGCTTGGTGAGCGTGTCGCGACCGACGCCGAGGGTCTCGGTGCGGACCTGGAGGCGCGATCGCTTGTCGCGGATCTCGGCCACCAGCTTCTGGTCCTGATCGGAGAGCGCGAGCATGTACGAGAGCTCGCTCGAGGCCTTGGTGAAGGAGTCGGTCGAGAGGAGGACCTCGAGGACTGAGGTCTGGCTCTGCTCGTAGGCGGTGCGCATGTGGTCCTGCAGCAGCGCTTCGCGCGTGGCCAGCTCGACCTTGTTGACCTGAACCCCCTGCGCCAGCTCGATAAGCGTCTGCGCGAGCGTGTCGATCTCCGCCTGGTAGGTCTGAAGCTCGCTGCGCGCCTCCTCCAGGCGGAGCGAAGCCGCGTCGATCTCGCTTGCGGCCTGCTCGATCTGGAGTCCCACCGCGGCCAGGTCGCCGGTGAGGCCGGACAGGCTGGCGGTCAGCTCCGCCTGCTGGCGCTGGAGCTCGGCGAGCTGCGTGCGCTGCCGCGCGAGCTCCGTCTCCATCTGGTGCTGCTCGGTGATCGCCCCGTCCACCGGGTCGGTGGCGCGCACGTTCGACTGCCATTGCAGCGGTGCGGCGGCGACCGCCAGCAGCAGGAAGGCGGCGACCCATGGCGCGGCTGGGCGACTGGCGATCGACATGACTCCCTGATGTCGCTGGCGGTAGCTGCTTCCGGCCGCAGCGCCTGGGCTCGCGCGCGAACGGGGTGGGACCCGGCGGCACGCCGGAGGCCAAGGATACCCGACCTGTCCAGACCGAGGCCATGCCTCATCAACGAGTCGCCAGGCAGCTACCTCATCGGAGGTGGAGGGCGGACGCCGCCGCAGCCACCGGCCCCAGCAGGGCGGGATCGCGCAGGAGCGCGACCGCCATGCCGGCGACGAGGAACGGCCCGAAGGGGATGTAGGTCTTCAGGCCCGCGCGGCGCGTCAGCAGCAGCAGTGCGCTCACGACCGCCGACAGCAGGCCGGCGACGAACACGGCGACGAAGATGGACGGCCAGCCGAGGACAAGGCCGATGGGGCCGACCAGGTAGAGGTCGCCGAGGGCCACGCCACCACGGACCAGCAGGCCGAGGATCCCCATGAACGCGACCGCCACCGCCCCGCCGATCACGGCGTCGAGCCAGCCGACGGCCGGGTTGAACGGCACGAAGAGGACGCTGACGACGATCAGCGCGTCGAGCAGGAGATGCGGCAGGCGGCGCTGCTCCAGATCGGTCGCGGTGAGCAGGACGAGGATGGCCAGAATCAGCAGGTGCACGCCCAGGGCCCAGGCAGGCAGCGTCGAGCGCCAGACGATCGCGCCGGCCACGGCACCGGCCGCGACGCCGAGGAGGATCGTGCGCAATCCGGGCGCTCGGTGCGAGGCCTCGTCGGCAGGCCAGACGCTCGCCAGGCGCTCCGCGGCGGCGCCGATCGCGGCAAACGCGAGGCCCGCGACTACCGGCCCGATCGTCAACGGCTGCTAGGCCCTCGCGAAGTCGCGCGCCAGCCGAACCAGCGTCGAGACGGTCGTTCCCAGGGCGCCCTTCGGGTTGTGCGCCTTGTCGCGGATCAGGTAGGCGGACCCGCCGATGTCGACATGCACCCACGGCACCGTGACGAACTCCGACAGGAAGACGGCGCTCTTGATGAGCGATCCCTCACGCGACCCCGAGTTGACGATGTCGGCGTGGGCCGAGTCGAGGGTGTCGCGATACTCGGTCGCCAGCGGCATCTCCCAGAACCACTCGCCGGTGGCGTCGGCCGCCTTCGCGATCTCGTTGCCCCAGTCCCGCGGCCGCGCGAAGTAGGCGCTGATCAGGTCGCCGAAGGCGACCGCCGCGGCGCCGGTCAGTGTCGCGACGTCGACCATGTGAGTTGCGCCCTGCTGCTCTGCCCAGTGCAGTGCGTCGGCGAGGATCAAGCGGCCCTCGGCATCGGTGTTGATCACCTCGATCGTCTTGCCGTTCATCGCCTTGACGACGTCGCCCGGTCGCTGGGCCGCGCTACCCGGCATGTTCTCGACCATCGGCGCGACCGCCATCAGCGGAGTCTCCGGCGCAAGGCGGGCCACGGTGCGCGCCGCCGCCAGGACGGCTGCCGCGCCGGACTTGTCGTGCTTCATCTCCTCCATCCGCTCGGGAGGCTTGAGGCTGATCCCGCCGGAGTCGAAGCAGACCCCCTTGCCGACGATCGCCAGCCGTCGATCGCCGCCCGCCTCCCAGCCCGGCAGCTTGACGGCGATCAGTCGCGGCTCGTGCGCCGCGCCCATGCCGACCCCGAGCAGCGCCCCCATCCCGAGCGAGCGCATCTCGGCCGGGCCCAGAACCTCGACCGTGCAGCCGTCGTCGGTCAGTCCGCGAGCCAGATCGGCCATCGCCTCCGGATAGAGGTCGTTGGCGGATCGGTTCGAGAGCTCGCGCGCCCATTCGACGCCATCTGCGATCTCCATCGCCTCCCGCAGCACGCCGTCGTCCGGCGCCTGCTGACCGATCAGGATCAGCTCCTCGACGCTGCGCAGCATGGCCGGCGTATCTCGCACTCGGCCGTAGTAGGCGTATGGACGGAAGGTGCCCTGGCTGGCGCCGATGGCGGCAGCGCCGTAGGCGTCGGGTCCCTCGCCGTCTCGCAGCCAGAAGGCAAGGCTCGTCGCCCCGCGACCCTGCAGCCGGCGCGCCGCTTTTGAGGCGCTGCGTCGCGCGCGCCACGCGCCACGGCCCCGTCGTCCGGACGCCACGAAGACGATCCGGGGAGCGCCGATCCCCTGCACTTCGACGAGCGCGGTCTCGTCCTCGGCCGCGTTGAACTCGCCCCACGCCAGCGTCTGCGTGATCGCGCCGCCGGTGGCCGTGTCGAGCTCGACGAGGTCCGGTGGCAGCTCGCGATCTTCGCGGTAGATCGGCACCGCCAGCACGTCGGCCTGCACCAAAGCGGGCGTGGTCGTCTCGGCGCGAACGCGCATCGATGCTCCTCCAGGACTCGTTGCCAACGGGATCGATCGGCTCAGTGAGCGCGATTCGGTCGCCAGTATAGGGGCGGCTCTCCCGCCCTCAAGAGGCCGGGGAGAGCAGCGGGGCGATGGCCGATCGCGCGTCGGCGATCTCGCCCGCGTCTGCCGCGAGGCGCTGGAGCGGCGTCGAGGTGACGGCCAACCCTTCCTCGGAGAGGGTCACGGCCAGCGCGTTGTCGGCCCCCATCGCCGCAGCCGCGGCCTTGGCATAGCGTGCGGCGGCGGCCCGCACGGCCTCGGCGTCGCCCAGGAGGGTCGCGTTGGCGATGCCTCGGGCCGCATCGATCAGGTCGACGCTGACCTGCTGCCAGTAGCGGAAGAGCGGCGGACGCTGCGCCCACTGGTCCAGGAGCTCGAGCGGCGCGTTGGCCCGGTCGAGGCTATCGAGGGCGGCGGCGGGATGATCCTGGTCGAGCGCGGCCAGCCCGGCGGCGAGGGCGTCGATCACGTCCTGCGTGCCATGCCGCCGCTCGACAAACAGCGTCGCCGCATCCGCGCTGGTCCGGAGCTGTGCCGCGAGGAGTTCGAGCTCGGGCCCCCCGTAGGTGAGGAGGGGGGTGGTGGTGCCCGGCCGCACCGCGGCGGCCACGCCGGCCAGATCTGCGAGGGCCCGATGGGCCGCCTCGGCCTCTCCCGAGCCTCCGGCCAGGACCTCGGCTGCCGCGGTCAGCTCGGAAGCCGGCGCCTCGCCCGACACGGTGAGGGCGGCGCCCTTTCGAGCGTGGCCACGGGCCTGGTCGAGCAGCGCATACAGGCCGGCAAGGGCGCGGTCGGCTACGTCGGCCGAGCGCTCCAGGGCCCGAAGGCGCGCGGCCTCGGCCGGGGGATCCGCCGGCGCGGCGGCCTCCGAGCGCAGGCCAAAGCCGATGCCGACCCCGAGCGCCACGAGCAGGACGATCAGGGCTCGACGCCGGCTGACGGCCCCTATCATCTGTCGATGGACCTCGATCGCCTGCGCATGCTGCCGAAGGCGGAGCTGCACCTGCATCTCGACGGATCGGTGCGCCCGGAGACCGCGGTCGTCCTCGCCGCCGAGGCCGGCCGGCCGCTGACGATCGAGGAGGCTGCCTCGCGGCTGATCGGTCCGGTGCGCGGCACTGACCAGGCCGAGCTTCTCAGCTTCTTCGACCTCCCGATCTCGCTCCTCCAGACGGCCGCTGGGTTGCGGCGCGTCACCGCGGAGCTGGTCGAATCGCTGGCTTCGGACGGCCTCACGTACGCCGAGATCCGCTGGGCGCCGCGCCTCCATCTTGAGGGCGGCCTCTCAGTCCACGACGTGATCGCCGCCGTTGCGGACGGCATCGCCGAAGGTGCCGCGCGCCTTGGGCCGCGCACGCCGTTCATCGGCCTGATCGTGACCGCCATGCGCTCGCACCCTCCCGGCGCGAACGTCGAGCTGGCGAAGACGGCATCGGCATTCGGCCCCCCGGTCGTTGGCTTCGACCTCGCCGGGCCGGAGGCGGCGTATCCGGCGCCGCCGCACGCCGCCGCGTTCCTCGCGGCAAGCGAGGGAGGTCTGGCGCTCACCGCCCATGCAGGGGAGGTGCCCGGACCGGAACGGATCCGCGAGGCGCTCGCGTTCGGGGTCCGGCGCATAGCCCATGGCGTCACAGCGGCCGGGGATGCGGAGGTGACGAGCCTTCTGCGCGAGCGGGACGTGACCCTGGACCTGTGCCCGACCAGCAACGTCCAGGCTGGAATCGTCGCGGAGCTCGCCGCGCACCCGCTCGCCGAGCTGCACCGCGCCGGGGTCAGCGTGACGCTCTCGACGGATGATCGGACCGTCTCGGACACCTCGCTGACCGAAGAGATGGCTCGTACCGCGGTCGCCCTGCGGCTGAGCGCGCGCGAGCTGGCCGACATCGCCCTCAACGCATTTCGACGAGCCTTCGGTCCGCGTTCCGTCGTCGATCCGATGGAGCGGGCAGCCGAGCAGGCCTGGGCCGCCTGGGTTGCCGAGGACCCGGCCATCAGCTGAGCCAGCGGCGCAGGACGCTGCCGACTCCGGCGGGGTCATGTGCGACATGGTCGGGGCGTCGCTCGCCATCAAGCGTGGCAGCCAGGCGTGCGTCGGCGACGCCGGTCAGGACCAGGATCGATCGCATCCCGGCGCGATGCGCGGCCACGATGTCGGCATCCGGGTTGTCGCCGATCGCCACCGCCTGCTCCGGCCGGATCCCGGCGCGCTCGAGGATCGCGGTGAAGATGCCGGGCTCGGGCTTGCCGATGACGAGCGGCTCCATCCCACTCGCCGCCCGGATGGCGGCCACGATCGATCCCGCGCCAGGCAGGAAGCCGGTGGAGGTCGGGTACCGCAGGTCAGCGTTCGTGGCCACGAAACGGGCGCCGCTCCGGATCGCCGTCGTGGCCGCCGCCAGCCGGCGGAAGTCGAAGGACGGGTCCAGCCCGGTCACCACCGCGTCGTATTGGCCGTCGAGGGGCCCGCCGTCGTAGGACGGGCCGACCGCATCAGCGGCCGCGATGGCATCGAAACCCGCCGCTCGCAGCTCGTCGAGCATCCCCGGGGCACCGACAGCCATCACGCGCCGAACGTCCGGCAGGTGGGCGCGCAGGTGATCCACCGTGGCCGAGGTTGAGGTGACGATCTCATCGATCTCGGTCGGCACGCCCATCTCGACCAGGCGCGGCACGTAACCGCTGCGCGCCGTCATCGAGTTGTTGGTGGCGAAGCGGATCAGGAGCCCGGCTGCACGAAGCGAGGCAACCAGCTCGGCGGCACCGGGAACCGGCTGGTGACCGCGATACATGACCCCGTCGAGGTCGAAGATGACGAGGCGCAGCGTCGTGTCCGGGGGTCGATCCATGCCGACGGATGATAGGGTCGCCAACCGCACAAATATCTTGAGTGCCCGCTTGGCGGCAGGTATGATCGCCCGGATTCGCGCCGGCTTCGCCCTCGGGCCAGAGCGCGACCGATACGTCGCGAGCGGATGCGGCGCACGCCCATGAGTGAGTGAGGGGAGAAGGAGAATCCATGCGGAAGCAGCGATGGCCCGGCGTGAGCGCCGCCCTCGTATCAATGATCGTGGTGCTGGCCGCGTGCTCGGCTGGTACCTCAGCCTCGCCGTCTGCCGGGGGATCCACAGCGGCGTCGACCGCACCGACATCGACCCTGAAGATTGGCGTCGTGTCTGACGCCGCCGGAATCAACGACAAGGGGTTCAACGAGTACTCCTACAAAGGTGCGCAGCAGGGCGCGACCGACATCGGCGCCCCAGCACCGAAAGTGATCGTCCCGAAGGACCAGACCGAGTACGCCTCGGCGATCCAGTCGTTGGTCGACGAGAATGTCCAGCTCATCGTGACGGTCGGGTTCAACCTCGGCGCAGCCACGATCACGGCAGCCAAGGCGAACCCGGACGTATGGTTCGTCGGCGTTGACCAGCAGGTCGGCCCGGGCAAGGACTTCTGCGTTGACGAGCAGGGCAACCTGGACACGAAATACGCGTGCAAGGGCGACGCGACGAAGCTCCTGCCAAAGTACATCCAGCTGGTCTTCAAGGAAGATCAGGCGGGCTACCTCGCCGGCATGGTTGCCGCCTCGGTCAGCAAGAGCGGCGTCGTCGGCGCCGTCGGCGGCCTGACAACCTGCGGACCCTGCGTGCGCTACATCCAGGGCTACGAGCTGGGTGCCAAGTCGATCAAGTCGGACGCCACGGTCATCTCCGCCTACGTGACGAAGTCGTTCGATCCGGTGAAGTCGTTCGGCGACCAGCCGGGCGGCAAGCTCTTCGCCCAGAACCTCCTCGCCTCGAATCCCACGCTGGACGTGTTCTTTGCGGTTGGCGGCCTCACCGGCAACGGCGTACTCGACGCAGCGTGCGACAAGGGCATTTGGGGGATCGGCGTGGACGTCGACCAGTTCGTCTCGTACGCCGCTGACTCCAAGTGCATCCTGACCAGCGCCGAGAAGCACCTCGCC
>DATCOX010000066.1:0-10451 GCA_036564495.1 Candidatus Limnocylindria bacterium | reverse complement strand
CTTGACGCCCTCGTCGCCGACGGCGCCTCGTACGCCGCGGTCGGCGCGGGCGGTGACCTGGCGGTGGCCGGCCTTCCACCCGGGCAATCCTTCTGGCCGATCGCGATTGAAGGGCCCCAGGAGACCGTGGTTACGCTGCGGGAGGGTGCCCTCGCCACGTCATCGGTCCTGCGCCGGCGGTGGGATGTGCAGGGCACCGAGCGGCATCACCTCCTCGATCCGCGGACCGGGATGCCGTCAGCCGGCCCGATCGTGCAGGCCTCGGTCGCCGCTGCGACGTGCCGCCAGGCGGAGGTGGCTGCCAAGATGGCGATCCTGTCGGACCTGCCCGCCGCGATCGGCAGGCTCGAGGCGCACGGCCTGGCGGCGCTCCTCTTCACCTCCGACGGAGAAGCCTGGCGCGTGGGGACCTGGCAGTGAGCATCGATCACACGCTGTCGTGGGAGGTGGCCCGCGTTGGTGGCCTCCTCGCGTACCTGCTGACCACGATCTCGGTGGCGCTGGGCCTGCTCTTGTCGCTGAAGGCGTACTCGACGCGCTGGCCGCGCGTCATCACGAACGAGCTCCATCGATACGTCACGCTGCTGTCGCTGATCTTCATCGGCGTCCATTCGCTCGCGGTCCTGCTCGATCCGTTCACCGGCTTCAGCCTGGGCGAGGTGTTGCTGCCGATGACGACTCACTACCGGCCGCTGTGGATCGCATTCGGGATCGTGGGCGCGTACCTCTCGATCGCGATCTGGCTCTCGGAGTACGTGCGCAAGTTCGTCGGGTACGCCTGGTGGCACCGATTCCACATGCTTGCCTTCGTCGTCTTCCTGCTCGGCACCGTGCACGGGCTGGGAGCGGGCAGCGACTCGTCAGCCGGCTGGGCGCTGCTCCTGTACGCGGGTTCCGTGCTCGTCGTGGCGGCACTCGTGCTGGTGCGGCTTGGACGTGCCCTGCCGGACCGGGTGCGCGGCGGGTTTGCGATCGGGGTGATGTCACTGGTGCTCGCCCTGATGGTGTTCACGGTGGTCGGGCCGATGCAGGCCGGGTGGAATGCGATCGCGAACAACGGCAACGGCAACGGCGCCTCGCAGGCGTGGTTGGTATCGCATCCCGTCGCCAAGGTCGCCAAGGGCCCGCCGCCGGCCTTCGCGACCGACCTGCAGCTGCAGCTCATCCGCGCCGATCTCCTCGACGCGCATTTCGACGGGGGGACTCCCGGCGAGCTCCAGCTGCTCCTCAACCGCTCCGCATCGCTGCTGGCGATCCTGTTCCCAGACGGATGGTCCTGTCAGGGGACGCTGACGATGACCGGCGAGCAGGCGGCCACATCGCGCTGCGTCGGGGCAGATGGCGTCGCGTTGGGTGTGCAGCTGACAGGCCTGCAAGAGCAGTCAGACGAGGCGCTGATCGGCCACCTGCAGGTGACGCGGGGCTGAGCCTCAGACCACGCCAGCTACCGCACGTCGAGGGTCGCGTTGCGTCGCGCTGACCGCTCCAGGTAGACGAAGAGCGTGAAGGCAACCAGGGCGTACACGATCCCGACCAACGCCTCGATGCCGATCAGCCCGCCGACCTGGCTGAACCCGGCGCCATCGGCCGCCTCGCGGACCGCCTGCAGCCCATGGGTGAAGGGGAGGAGGTTGCCGACGAGCTGCATCCATCCGGGGAGCTCGCGCAGGGGGATGTTGACGCCGCAGAAGAGCAGGATCGACATCGTGACCAGGTTCGCGCCAAAGAGGCCATCCCGCAGCCGGAGCGAGATCGCTCCCTGCAGCGCGCCGATGGCCGTGCATGAGAAGACGGTGACGAGCAGCGCCAGCGCTGCAACCGCCAGGGAACCCGGAGCCAGCCGCACGCCCAGGAAGACGACCCCGAGGCCGAAGGCGTAGAGCGAGACAAGCAGGCCGTTGAGCACGAATGGCATGAACCGGCCGGCGAAGAGCGCGGCCCGGTTTGCCGGCGTGGCGAGGATGGCAGGCAGGGTCCCGAACCAGCGCTCGTTGGCGATGGCCATGGTCATCCCGAAGACGCCGGCGATCGCCGACGCTTGCACCGCATTGCCGATGGCGAAGTAGGCCGGCGACCGATCCGTGGCATAGGACCCGAGCGCGGCAAAGAAGAAGAGCTGGAAGGTGGGTCCACCGATGAGGGTCGGGATGTAGATCGACGGTCGTGCCCAGTTGAAGAGCATTCCGTAGCTCATCCGGCCGCCATACCAGAAGACCCGCCACGCAGCGCGGAGCGACCCCGGCGCGATGCGCGAGATCGGGACCGTCAGGGCGCTCATTGGAGCGAGAGAGTCGCGTCGCGGCGAGCCTTGGCCAGCACGTAGACGAGCGTCACTCGCGCGGCGACGTAGTAGACGACCGCCAGCGCGAAGCACATGACGATCGCCAGCCACGGCGGCTGGGTGCCGATCGCGGCACCCCGGATCGCCTCCATCCCCCAGGTCGGCGCCAGGAGCCAGCTGATCGGCTGGACCCAGAACGGCAGCGTGGCGACCGGGACGAGGAGGCCGGCGACGAGCCAGATCGGGTACTCGAGCAGGTTGCCGAGCGCGTTGGCGTGGCGGTACAGGACGAACGTGGTGGCGATCAGCATGCCCAGCGACCCGAGCGAAACCACGGCCGCCAGGAGCGAGAGTGGCAGGATCAGCGGGTAGGTCGCCTCGATCGGCATCCCGAACAGGAGGACCCCCCACACGAGCGTGGCGACGATCCCGTAGAAGCCGAACAGCACGGCGCCAAAGGTCTGGCCGACGAGGATGAAGTCATAGCGAGTCGGCGCGTTGACGAGCAGCTCGAGCGTCCCCTCCCAGCGCTGCCAGGCGATAGCGCCGCCACAGCCGAAGAGGGTCGTGCTCCAGACCCCCATCATGCCGGCGCCGAGGGCGACGTAGAGGAGCGTGTGGCCGGCCGTTCCGCCGCCGGACCGGAAGAGGAAGAAGCCGAGCGTCGCGAAGATGAGGGGTGAGATGAAGGTGAGGAGGATGAAGAACTCGCTGGCCAGCAGCATGCGCACGTTGAAGATCGTCACGACCCAGACCAGGCGTGTCGATCGAGCGGCACTCATCGGCTGGACCCTACTGGACGTTCGCGGCTCGCGCGGAACGGCTCTCGTCGTCGCCCGTGGTGGCGATGAGATGCACGTAGGCGTCCTCGAGGGTCGGCTCGCGGGCGACCACCTTGCCGACCCGCGTCTCGCCGAGGAGTGAGAGGAGCCGCTGCGTGATATGGGCGCCGCGGTTGCTCTGGACCAGCAGGATCTGGCTCTGGTCGCGCTCCTCCATGTTCACCGCGTTGACCTCATCGTCCGCTCTCAGCCGCTCGACCGCCTCGTCGGCGACCCCGAAGGTCTCGATCTCGACGATGGTCCGATCGGCGATGGCGTCCTTCAGGTTCGTCCCCGTGCCCAGGGCGACGATGCGACCCGCGTTGATCACCGCGATCCGGTCGCAGAGGGCATCGGCCTCGAACATGTAGTGCGTCGTGAGAAGCACCGTCTTGCCGGCGTCGACCAGCGAGCGGACGGTCTGGCGCAGCTCACGGGCGCCGACCGGGTCGAGGCCGATGGAGGGCTCGTCCATGAAGATGACCTCCGGGTCGTGCAGCAGGCCGCGTGCGATGTGGAGGCGCTGCCGCATGCCGCGGCTGTAGCCCTCGACCTTCTCCTTCTCTCGCCCGGTGAGCCCCACCAGCTCGAGCAACGCCGCGATGCGTCGCTTCTGCTCCGCCGGCTCGACGCCGTACAGCTCGGCAAAATAGCGCAGGTTGTCCACGCCGCTGACCCGGTCGTAGAGCCCACGATCGCCGCCGAACACGTAGCCGATCCGCCCTCGCACCGCCTCCGTGTCGCGCACGACATCGAAGCCCATCACCCTGGCCGTCCCCGAGGTGGGGAGGAGGAGGGTGATGAGCATCTTGATCGTCGTTGTCTTGCCCGCCCCGTTCGGACCGAGGAGGCCGAACAGCTCGCCGGGGCGAACGTCGAAGCTGATCCCGCGGACCGCATCGACGGTCATCGGCCGGCGGCGCAGGACGCCGGTGTGCGTGCGATAGGTGCGCACCAGGTCGATCGCCTCGATGGCGGCGACGCCGTCCATCGGCGAGGCCATCAGAACCAGTCCTTCCACCTGAAGAAGATCGTGGCGCCGACCATCGTGATCAGCATCAGCCCGAGCGCGAGGGGATAGCCGAGCGGCCAGCTCAGCTCGGGCATGCTGTGGAAGTTCATGCCGTAGATGCCGGCGATGAGGGTCGGCACCATCAGCACGACGGTGAAGGCCGTGAGCCGCTTCATGATCGCGTTCAGGTTGTTGCTCGTGACCGATAGGTTCGCCTCGAGCGCCGAGGCCAGGAGGTCGCGCTGCAGGTCGAGCTGGTCCAGGACCCTGATCAAGTGGTCGTAGAGGTCCTGGAAGTAGGGCGCTGTCAGGTCGTCGACGAGGGGCAGGTCGCGTCGCAGCAGGGCGTTGGCCAGGTCGCGTTGCGGGGAGAGGGTGCGGCGCAGTTCGAGCAGCTCGCGTTTCAGGGCGAGGATCGTCCGGAGCGTGCCGCCGATCTGGCCGCCCGCCAGGATCCGGCCCTCGAGCTTCTCGATCTTGTCCGAGAGCCGATCCAGGACCGGGAAGTAGCCGTCAACCACCTCGTCGAGGATGGCGTACAGCAGCGAGCCTGGGGTCCTGGCCACCGCGTCGGGCCGGTCGCGGAAGCGCTTGCGGACGGCCTCGATGGCAGGGGATTCCTGCCATCGCACGCTGACTAGGTAGCGCGGCCCGGTGAACAGGTGGATCTCACCCAGGGCGAAGACGCGTTCGTGTGCCTTCGGCGCGAGCGTCTCGTAGCTGACGATGATCTGTTGGTCGGCGTACGTGTCCAGCTTGGGACGCTGGCGGCGCTTCTCGAGGTCCTCGAGAGCGAGCGGATGGACGTCGAACTCGTCGCGCAGGAGCGCCACGTCGTCAGCCGTGGGCGACACGATGTCGAGCCACACGACGTGATCGGGCTTCGAGCGCAGCCCGTCGATCCTGCTCAGGTCCTTCTTGGCGAGCACTTTCAGCTCGCCTCCGGGGAGCCGGGCCAGGCATGTGCGCTGCTCTTCGGTGTCCATCGGGCCGAGTCTACCCGTCCGCCCCGTCCAGCCCCGGGCGAGGGCCGAACGACCAGCGAACGCCATCCCACGACCCATGGAGCAGCTCGCCGGCCTCACTCCGGACGAGCAGGTCGATCCGATCCCTGCCCCAGCTGGAGGCGACCGGGTCGCCGTCGATGCGCACCCCCAGGGACTCCCACGGCTGCCAGCCGGCGGTGTCGTACCAGCGGTGGAGGAGCTCGCCATCCCGGCCGCGGGCGAACACGTCGATCCGATCCGCCCCCCAGCTGCAGGCTGCCGGGCTGCCGATCAGCTCGCCGCCGTGCGCGTGGCGCTCGTGCCACGCTTCGCCGTCCCAGTAGATGTCCCACAGCTGGCCGTCGGCGCCGATGAAGAAGACCTGCATCTCGTCGCTAGCCCAGGTCGCCACCGCCGGCCGCGAGGCGAGCCCGCCGCCGAGCGACTCCCACTCGTCCATGCCACTCCTCTTCCCGCTGCGGTTGGGAGCGACATCATCGCCCGCCCCGCCTCCGCTCGCTCGCCCAGCGCCTATGCTCCGCTCATGGAGCGGTGGAAGACGATCATCGAGCCGTTCCGGATCAAGAGCGTCGAGCCGATCCGGATGACCTCGGTCGAGGAGCGCGAGGCGCACCTTCGCGAGGCCGGCTACAACCTCTTCAACCTTCACGCCTCGGACGTGATCATCGACCTCCTCACCGATTCCGGCACTGGTGCCATGTCGGCCGAGCAGTGGGCTGGGCTCCAGCGCGGCGACGAGTCGTACGCCGGTTCGCCGTCCTGGTTCCGCTTCCTCGAGAGCGTGCAGGCGCTCTTTCCTTTCAAGCACGTGATCCCGACCCACCAGGGACGCGCCGCCGAGAAGATCCTCTTCTCCGTTGTCGGCGGTCCGGGAAAGGCGATCCCCAGCAACACGCACTTCGACACGACCCGCGCCAACGTCGAGTTCACCGGCGCCGAGGCGGTCGACCTGGTGATCGAGGAGGGGCGGCATCCATCGGCGATCCATCCGTTCAAGGGCAACATGGATCTCGACGCCCTCGACGCCTTCATCCGCGAGCGCGGTCCTGCGACCGTCCCGCTGGTGATGGTCACCATCACCAACAACTCGGGCGGTGGGCAGCCGGTCAGCCTCGAGAATCTGCGCGGGGTCCGCGCCATCTGCGACCGATACCGGCTGCCCCTCTTCCTCGACGCGTGCCGGTTCGCCGAGAACGCGTGGTTCATCAAGCAACGCGAGGCCGGGCAGGCGGACCGGGCGATCCCCGACATCGTGCGCGAGATGGCGTCGCTGGCCGATGGGATGACGATGTCGGCCAAGAAGGACGCGATCGCCAACATCGGCGGCTGGCTGGCGCTCAACGACGACGCGTGGGCCGAGGCCGCCCGCAACCTGCTCATCCTGACGGAGGGCTTCCCCACCTACGGCGGACTGGCGGGGCGCGACCTGGAGGCGATCGCGCAGGGGCTGCGCGAGGTGGTCGACGAGGACTACCTGCGCTACCGAATCCGATCGACCGCGTACCTCGGCGAGGCGCTGGTCGAGTCCGGCATCCCCTGCGTCCAGCCGATCGGCGGGCACGCGGTCTATCTCGACGCCGCGGCGCTGCTGCCCCACATCCCGCCGCTCGAGTATCCCGGGCAGGCGCTCGCGATCGCGCTCTACCGTGAGGGCGGCATCCGCGGCTGCGAGATCGGGACGGTCATGTTCGGCATGCACCCGGATGGGACCGAGGCGGCCGCGGCGATGGAGCTCGTGAGGCTCGCCATCCCGAGGCGCGTCTATACCCAGTCGCACATCGACTACGTGATCGAGGTCGTCCGCGCGGTGGCCTCCAACTCCGGTGAGCTGCTTGGCTACCGGATCGCCGAGCAGCCTGCGCAGCTCCGTCACTTCACGGCGCGGTTCGAGCCGATCTCCGGCGCATGAGCCGTCGCGGCTGGACCCTGGTGGCGGTGGTCCTGGGCTCGAGCATCGTCTTCCTCGACTCGGCCATCGTGAACGTCGCCTTGAAGGCGATCGGCGAGCAGCTTCCCGCCACGTGGGTGGGGGTGCTGGAGGGGGAGTCATACGTCGTCAACGGCTACCTGCTGACGGTCTCCGCGCTGCTCATCCTGTCCGGCGCGCTGGCCGATGGGTTCGGGCGCCGCCGCCTCTTCGTGATCGGCCTGGTCGGCTTCGGCGCCAGCTCGATCCTGTGCGGTGCCGCACCGACCATGGAGCTGCTGATCGCCGGCCGCATCGTGCAGGGCATCTTCGGCGCCTTCCTTGTGCCGAGCTCCCTGGCCATCATCACCGCCACCTTCGACGGCCCCGAGCGCGGACGGGCCTTCGGCATCTGGGCCGCCGCCTCGAGCGCGACGACGGTCCTCGGCCCGCCGATCGGCGGCTTCCTGGTCGACACGCTGAGCTGGCGGATCGCATTCCTCATCAACGTCCCGCTGGTCGCGGTGGCTGTCTTCATCGCGTTGCGCTGGGTGGCCGAGAGCCGCAACGAATCGGCTCCGAAGCGTTTCGACTGGCTCGGCGCCACGGTCGTCGCACTCGCCGTGGGCGGGCTGGCATTCGGGGCGATTCGCGGCCAGCAGCAGAACTGGACGGACCCGGTGGCCTGGGCGGCGCTCGTCACCGGCGCCGTCGCCACCGTCATCCTCGCCCCGCTCATGATCCTTCGCCGCGACCCGCTCATCCCGCCGGAGCTCTTCCGGTCGCGCAACTTCACGGTGACCAACGTCTCGACCTTCCTGATCTACGGAGCCCTGTACGTCGTCTTCTCCTACCAGGCGCTCTTCCTGCAGGGGGCGCTGGGCTACTCAGCCCTGGCTTCGGGCCTGGCTGTGCTGCCGATCAGCCTTGCCCTGGCCTTCCTCTCCACCACCTTCGGGCGGCTGGCCGGCACCCGCGGGCCGCGCTGGTTCATGGCGGTCGGGCCGGCGCTGATGGCCGCGGGGCTGATGTGGCTGACGCGGATCCCGTCAAGCAGCCCCGCCTGGCAGGCGCGCGTCGAGGACCCGACGACCCTGATTCCGTCCTCGGGATACCTCCTCGACGTCCTGCCGGCGATGATCGTCTTCGGGCTCGGCATCTCGATCCTGGTGGCGCCCCTGACGACCGCCCTGATGAGCTCGGTGCCGACCCGCAATTCGGGCCTGGCGTCGGCGATCAACAACGCGATCAGCCGCATCGGCCCGCTGCTGGCCGGTGCGGTGATCTTCATCGGCGTCTCGGCCACCTTCTACGGCGCGCTGCACGATCGCCTTCCCGCGCTGGACACCGGCTCCGCTGCAGTGCGAGCCGCGATCCCGCCGCTCAACCCGCCGGACCCGTCGCTGCCCGCCGAGCAGGTGGCAGCCGCCCGCGAGGCGTCGGCGGATGCCTATCACCTGGCGATGCTGATCGCGGCCCTGCTGTGCGCCGCGGGCGCCGTCACGAATGCCGTCGGGATCCGGGATCAGTCCGCCGTCGACTAACATCAGCCCATGACCACACTCGCCCGGCGCCTCACCACATGGCGTTACGTCATGAACCACGCCAACATGCCCGAGGGCGTGGAGATGGACTGGTTCAGCAAGTGGCTGATCGTCACCCGCGCCGCCGTCTTCACCATGACCGCGACCTCCGGGTTGATCGGCGGCCTGCTGGCGATCGGCACCGTCGGCGTCTCGGTGAACTACTGGTACCTCGCGCTGTCGGTCATCGGCCTGGTGATCGCGCACGCGTCGAACAACATGATCAACGACTACTTCGACCTCGAGGGCGGGGTCGACACCGATGAGTACGTTCGCGCGCTCTACGCGCCGCACCCGATCCTCTCCGGCTGGCTGTCGAAGGCGCAGCTGCGCAACGCGATCCTGCTGATGAACCTGCTCGACCTAGCGATCCTGGTCTTCCTCGTCCTGGTCCGTGGCCCCTGGGTCGCCGCCTTCGCGCTTTCGGGCCTCTTCATCAGCGTCTTCTACGTCGCTCCGCCGATCAAGCTCAAGCACCGCGGCCTGGGCGAGCCGGGCGTCTTCGTCGTCTGGGGGCCGCTCATGATCGCGGGGACCTTCTACGTGGCCACCGGGGTGCTTCCCGGCTGGGTCTGGATCGCCTCCCTGCCCTACGCGATCCTGGTGACGACCGTGCTCTTCGGCAAGCACATCGACAAGATCTCGGCCGACACCGCCAAGGGGATCCATACCCTCCCGGTGATCCTCGGCGAGGCTCGCGCTCGGCGGGTGGCGCAGGCGTTGATGATCGCCTTCTACCCGATCGTCATCGGCTCGGCGCTGGTCGGCTGGATCGGGCCGTTCGTGATGCTCGTCGTCCTCGGCATCCCGCTGCTGCTGACCGTCCTGCGCCAGTTCTCGGTGCCCCGCCCAGAGTCGCCGCCGCACAGCTACGTCGGCTGGCCGCTCTGGTTCGTGGGCGGCGCGTTCATCCACACCCGACGCGCGGGCGGTCTCTTGATCGTGGGCCTCTTCCTGAACGCCGTCCTGCCCGGCCTGCGATTCCCCTGGACATAGTCCGGGAGGTTCGCGACCGATGTTCCCGATCGGCGACGAGAACCTCCCCGGCCGAGGGCTGGCGTGGGTCACCCTCGGCCTGATCATCGCCAACGTGGCGGTCTTCGTGCTCCTGCAGGCCGCCTCCGGAGACAACGCGTTCACCTACGGCTGGAGCTCGGTGCCGCGCGAAATCACGACCGGGGCGGACCTGACCCACGCGGTGCCGATCGTGGTCGGCGGGACGCAGTACCTGATCCCGCAGGCGCCCGGGCCGAACCCGATCTACCTGACCCTCCTGTCGAGCATGTTCATGCACGCCAGCTGGCTGCACCTGGGCGGCAACATGCTCTTCCTGTGGATCTTCGGCGACAACGTCGAGCATCGTGCCGGGCCGCTGCTGTACCTGGTGGCCTACCTGGTGGCAGGGCTCGTCGGCTCGGCGGCACAGATCCTGAGCGATCCGAGCTCGCCGATCCCCTCCCTGGGAGCGTCAGGCGCGATCTCCGGCGTGCTCGGCGCCTATATCGTCCTCTACCCGCGCAACCGGGTGACCGCCTTCGTGTTCCGCTTTCTGGTCCAGATTCCGGCCCTGGCCGCCATCGGGATGTGGATCGCCATCCAGGTGCTCTCCAGCCTCGCGGACCCGACCGGAACCGGTGGCGTGGCGTACCTGGCGCACATCGGCGGCTTCTCGACCGGCGTGCTGGTGGGGCTGCTCCTCCGCGCGCGACCCGATCGCGGCGCCGGGGCGTTCGCCGCCGCCTCGTGAGCGGAGCCGCCGATCGCGGCCTCTTCGGCCCGGACAGCATCTCGTGGCGGATCGATCGCGAGGTGCTCGTGCTGGCGGGGGGTAGCTGCGCGCT
>DATCOX010000043.1:0-6360 GCA_036564495.1 Candidatus Limnocylindria bacterium | reverse complement strand
CAGCGCGACCCCCAGCGGCAGGTGCATCGGAATGGCCCAGGCGTTCTCCACGACGAGGACGTCGAGCCGGTTGCGCTCGATCCAGTCGCGGAGCGGCGGCACGAGCTGGCCGGCGAGCCGGTCGATCTCGCTCGACACCGCGGCCGGGTCGCTGGCCGCATCGAAGGCGGCGGCCGTGACACGCGCCGCGGGAGCGTATGCGAAGTGCATGGCGGGGATCAGACGCGCGTTCGAGCGCAGGGCGTCGAGCTCGCCGGCACACAGGCGGACCTCGTGTCCCAGGCCCAGGAGCACCGTCTCCCACTTGGCGGCCTCGAACGTCACACCGTCGACGCCGGCCAGCCTGGTTCCCACGATCCCGATCCGCATCGGCGCCATGCTACCCGTACACTCGGGCCATGTCCCTCCCCGTGGTCGCCATCGTCGGCCGCCCCAATGTCGGCAAATCGACCCTCTTCAACCGCCTCCTTGGTGCTCGCATCGCCATCGTGGAGGACCTGCCCGGCACGACCCGCGACCGCGTCTACGGCATCGGAGAGTGGAACGGCCGCCGATTCACGGTCGTCGACACCGGCGGCCTCGAGCTCGAGCCGGGGAGCCACATCGAGGAGCGCGTCCAGGACCAGGCCCGGGTCGCGATCGAGGAATCGGACGTCGTCCTGTTCGTGGTCGATGCGGCCGCCGGCATCGCCCCGCTCGACCACGAGGTGGCCGATCGCCTGCGGCGCGCCGGGAAGCCGACGATCCTCGTCGTCAACAAGGCGGACAATCCCCGCCGCGAGCATGAGGGAGCCGAGTTCTACGCGCTGGGCTTCGAGCCAACCATCGCCGTCAGCGCGCAGCACGGCCGGAGCACCGGCGACCTCCTCGACCTCGTCACGGACCTCCTCCCGCCCGCCGAGCCCGACGAGGCGGTGCCCGCCGCATCGGTCCATGACGAGCGCGACCTGGCGGAGGGAGACCTGGCCGAGCTGGCCGAGACCGAGATGGGCCCGCCGCGAGTCGCCATCGTGGGCCGCCCCAACACCGGCAAGTCGACCTTCGTCAACCGGGTGCTCGGACAGGAGCGGATGATCGTGTCAGAGGTCCCGGGCACCACCCGCGATCCGGTCGACTCGGCGGTCATGGTGGACGGTGAGCCGATGATCCTGGTCGACACAGCGGGCATTCGTCGACGCGGGTCGGTGGACCGTGGGATCGAGCGCTATTCGGTCCTGCGGGCCATGAAGGCGATCGAGCGCGCCGACGTGGCGGTGGTGATGATCGACGCCACGGAGGGCTACACCGCCCAGGACGCCCACGTGGTCGGCCACGTATTGGAGGCCGGCAAGGGGATCGTGCTGGTCATGAACAAGTGGGACGCGCTCGAGAAGGACGGCCACACCGCTGACGAGTGGCTGAAGACGCTTCGCCGAGAGGCCCCGTACCTCGTCTGGGCGGACATCGTCTTCGCTTCGGCGCAGACAGGGCAGCGCGTGGACCGCATCCTCCACGAGGCGCGCCGCGTTGCGGAGGAGCGGTTCCGCCGCATCCCGACCGGGGAGCTCAACCGGCTGGTGACCGATGCGGTGCGGGCCCATCCGCCGGCGCAGGTCCGCAACCGGCAGCCGAAGATCCTGTACGCAACCCAGGTGGCGATCGGCCCGCCGACCTTCGTCGTCTTCGTCAACGATCCCGAGCTGATCCACTTCAGCTACCGGCGCTATCTCGAGAACCGGATTCGCGCGGAGTACGGCTTTCTGGGGACGCCGATCAAGCTCATCTTCCGGCAGCGCGTCTCGGAGGAGGCGGCGCGTCGCTCCACCCGGCCGCGCAGCGCCGCGAAGCGCCGCTAGACCCGGCGACAATGGCCACGTGACCCGCATCCTCCTGTACACCGGCAAGGGCGGTGTCGGCAAGACCAGCGTGGCGGCCGCGACCGCCCTCGCCTGCGCGCGGCGCGGATATCGGACGATCGTGATGTCCACCGACATCGCGCACAGCCTCGCTGACGTCTTCGGGGTCGAGCTCGGGCCCCAGCCGGTCGAGATCGCCCCAAAGCTGTGGGGCCAGGAGTCGGATGTCTTCTTCAACGTCGCGCGCTACTGGGGCCGGATCCAGGAGTACGCCGCCAGCGTGCTGCGCTGGCGCGGCCTCGACGAGGTGCTCGCCGAGGAGATGACCGTTCTGCCGGGGATGGACGAGGTCGGCAGCCTCCTGTGGATCGCCGAGCATCACGACTCGGGCGACTACGACGTGATCGTGGTGGACGCGGCCCCGACCGGCGAGACCCTTCGCCTCCTCTCCCTGCCGGAGGCCGGCAAGTGGTGGATGGAGAAGATCGAGCCGATCGGCAGGC
Source organism: Candidatus Limnocylindria bacterium (assembly GCA_036564495.1). Lineage (GTDB taxonomy): Bacteria > Chloroflexota > Limnocylindria > QHBO01 > QHBO01 > CF-167. The sequence goes on along the minus strand of DATCOX010000043.1, from coordinate 4,022 downwards.
GCATCACCAAGCTCACCGGACCCTTCATCCAGCGCATCGTCGGGATGCCGATGCCGGGCGACGAGGTCTTCAACGCCGGGGAGGACCTCTTCCGGCGGCTCGAGTACATGCACAGCCTCCTGATCGACCCCGAGAAGACCTCGGTGCGCGTCGTGCTCACGCTCGAGCAGGTCGTGATCAAAGAGGCGCAGCGCTCGTTCACCTACTTCCACCTGTATGGCTACCCGACCGACCTGGTCGTCGCCAACCGGGTGCTGCCCGACGACGTCGGGTGGAAATACTTCCGGGGCTGGTACGAGCGACAGCAGCGCTACGGCCCGATGGTCGAGCAGGCGTTCGCCCCGATCCCGATCCTGCGTGCCCCGTTCCTGGATCGCGAGGTGATCGGGCTCTCGGTCCTCACCGAGCTGGGCGAGCAGCTCTACGGCGACCAGGACCCGAGCCGCCAGTTCTACGTCGGCCGTCCATACACGGTGGCGCGCATCGACGGAGAGTTCATCCTTTCGGTGGAGCTGCCCTTCGCGACGAAGGAGCAGATCAACCTCTCGCGCCATGCCGATGAGCTCGTCATCGACGTGGGCACGTTGCGCCGCAACCTGGTGCTGCCGCGCATCCTGGTCGATGCGACGACACTGGGCGCCAAGTTCGACGACCATGTGCTGAAGATTCGCTTCGCCGCACCGGCACGAACCACAGATGGAGGTGGAAAACGTGGCAGAGATGGAACGTGACATGAACGCCGACCTGGAGGCTCGCATCGCGGACCTCGAGCGCCGCCTGCCTCACGGCGAGCGACGCGAGAGCGTCGAGACCGCCTTCTGGGCGATCATGCGGAATGTCTTCCCCAGCGAGACGCGCCAGCACATGAAGGCCGCCGGCCGTGAGCAGCTGCTGGCGGCGCGGAGCTACCTCGACCACTGGATCGCGAAGATGGACGCCCCAGCAGCCGATGCGAAGGTAGAGCGGGAGAAGATCGAGGTCGAATGACCGACCAGGTTGGGGTTGTCGGCGCCGGCGCCTGGGGCACGACGCTCGCGATCAAGCTGGCCGCCGCCGAGCGCCCCGTCACCCTGTGGGCGCACACCGCCGAGGCAGCGGAGGAGCTCGCCACCCTGCGTGAGAACCGGCGCTACCTGCCCGGCATCGTCTTCCCGCCCAACCTGCGGGTGGCGACCGAGGACGACTACCTGGCCGAGCCGCATCGAGCATTTCTCCTGGCCGTGCCATCCGCCTACCTGCGCGAGACGCTGCGACGCCTTGGGACGACCCTGTACCCCGATGCATCCCTGTTGAGCGTGGTGAAGGGGATCGAGCAGGGGACGCACCTGCGCATGAGCGAGGTGATCGACGAGGAGCTCCCTGGCCGGCGGGTGGCCGCGCTCTCCGGCCCGAACCTGGCCCGTGAGATTGCGGCCGGCCTCCCGGCAGTGAGCGTCGTAGCATCGCCGGACGCGGCGCTGGCCTCGGAGTTCGGCGCGCTCCTTGGCGACGAGCGCTTCCGGATCTACACCAACCCTGATCTGATCGGCGTGGAGCTGTGCGGCGCGCTGAAGAACGTCGTGGCGCTGGCGGCGGGATTCGTGGACGGGCTCGGCTTCGGCGACAGCGCCAAGGCCGGAATCATCACGCGCGGCCTGGCCGAGATCACGCGGCTGGGGGTCGCGGCAGGAGCGCAGCCGATGACCTTCGCCGGCCTCGCGGGGGTGGGCGATCTGATCGCGACCTGCATGAGCCCGCTCTCCCGGAATCGCCGCGCCGGCGAGCTGATGGCATCGGGGATGGCGTGGGCGGACGCGGCGGCTCAGCTGAACGGCGTGGCCGAGGGGGTCGACACAGTGCTCGGTGCCCTCCAGCTCGCGGCCGAGCGCGGCGTCGAGATGCCGATCGCGGAGCAGGTCGAGGCGGTGGTGCATGCCGGCCGTCCGCCGATGCAGGCGGTGGCCGAGCTGATGGGGCGTGTCCAGAAGGACGAGCTGAGCGGCATCCGGGCCTAGTTCGAGTGGCGCGGTGTCGTACACTCGATCCTCAGGCTGCGAGGACGTGGATGCCCCGTTACACCCCTGAAGACTCGCTACTCAGCCCGCGCTTCACCGGCCCCGCGACCTTTGCGCGCCTGCCGCAGGTGCGAACGCTGGTGGAGGTCGATCTGGCCGTCGTCGGCGTCCCGTTCGACACCGCCGTGACCTTCCGGGTCGGTGGCCGCTTCGGCCCGAATGCGGTCCGCGCTGCGAGCGTCATGCTGCGGTCGTACAACGCCAACCTCGACGTGCGGCCGTTCGAGATCCTCTCCTGCGTGGACTACGGCGACGTCACGATCGTGCCCGGCAACACCGAGCGGAGCTACGACGCGATCACGGCCGCCGTCACACCGATCGTCGAGGCGGGGATCGTCCCGCTCCTGATCGGCGGCGACCATGCCTGCACGCTGCCCCACCTGCGTGCCACCCGCTCACGGGGTCCGGTGGCGCTGATCGACTTCGACTCGCACACCGATGCCTGGGACAACTACTTCGGCGAGAAGTACAACCACGGCACGTGGATGCGACGGGCGATCGAAGAGGGCCTGGTCGACGCGGCGCATTCGATCGAGGTCGGACTGCGCGGATCCCTGTACGGGGCCGAGGACTGGACGGGGCTGCGCGACGAGCTGGGGCTCGACTATGTGACGACCGAGGAGATCTTCGCCATCGGCCCCGCAGCGGTCGCCGCGAGGATCCGCGAACGGGTCGGCGGTCGGCCGGCCTTCATCAGCTTCGACATCGACGTCGTGGATCCGGCGTTCGCGCCCGGCACCGGGACGCCGGAGGCCGGGGGACCATCGGCGCACGACATGCTGACCGTCCTTCGCGGGTTGACGGGGATCGACTTCATCGGCTTCGACGTGGTCGAGGTGATCCCCGCCTACGATCCCGCCGGCCAGACCGCCACGCTGGCGGCGAACCTCGCCTACGAGATGCTCTCTCTGCTCGCGCGGCGACGCGCGGGCGCCTGACGGGGATGGGAGACGAGCCGGCGCTCGAGTGGCGCCGTCCGATGCCGCCGGGCTTCTCCTGGCCGGCCGGCAAGCGCGCAGCCGCATGCTTCACGTTCGACGTGGATGCCGAGAGCCCGATCCTGTTCGAGCACCCCGAGAGCGCGGCGTGGCTCGATGTCATGTCGCACCAGGCGTACGGGCCGCGGACCGGCGTTCCCCGGCTCCTGCGCGTCCTCGACCGGCAGGGGATCCGCGCCACCTTCTTCGTGCCGGGGTACACCGCCGAGCGCTGGCCGGGCGTGATCCGCGCCATCCGCGACGCGGGCCACGAGATCGGCCACCACGGCTACCTGCACGAGGGCGCGCGCTCGGCGCAGGACCCCTCCACCGAGGAGCGTCGCCTGGTGCGCGGCCTGGAGGCCCTGCACGCCGCCGCCGGCGTCCGCCCGGTCGGGTATCGCGCACCGATGTGGGAGCTCTCCTACGGCCTGCCGGCAATCCTCGCCAGGCACGGCTTCCTCTACGACAGCGGCCTGATGGACGCCGACCACCCCTATCGGCTGGCGACCGGCCCGGAGGAGGGAGCGGCCAGCATCATCGAGCTGCCCGCGCACTGGAGCCTCGATGACTGGGAGCCGTACAACTACCTGCCAGGGATCACCGGCTCAGGCGTGATCGCCAGCCCCGCCGATGTCCTGGCCCGATGGACCCTCGAGCTCGAGGCGATCGTCGCCGACGGTGCGCTCTTCATGCTCACCAACCACCCGTTCATCTCCGGACGCGCGTCACGGGCCGTCGCCCTTGAGAAGCTGATGGAGCGGGCCCGCGCGATCGACGGGCTGTGGATCGCGTCCGCCGAGCAGATCGCCGCGCATGTGGCGACCCTTCCGCTCGAGCCGGTGGTGCATGTGCCGCACGAGGTAGCGAAAAGCCCCGACGCCTGAGCGCCGGGGCCCTTCGGCAGACGAGGTCAGGCGCTTCGCAGTCTCGACCGCGCGCCGAACCAGTAGATCAGGAATGCGACCAGGCCTCCCACGTAGTACGCCAG
>DATCOX010000082.1:0-5734 GCA_036564495.1 Candidatus Limnocylindria bacterium | reverse complement strand
GGCGCGGCCGGCGGTTCAGGCGTGGGGGCGGGCGTCGGGGTGGGCTCCGGGACGGGCTCCGGCTCAACTTCCGGGGGTGCGGTTGCGGCGGCGGCCGGGGAAGCCGCGGCTGGGGCCTCGGCCGTGGCGCCATCGGTCTCGATCTCGGCCAGCGGCGTACCAACCTTCACCGTCTGACCGTCGCCCACGATGATCTTGGTGACGGTGCCTGCGACCTCGGCGGGGACCTCGGCGTTGACCTTGTCGGTGACCACCTCGAAGAGCGGGTCGTACTGCTCGACCTTGTCGCCCTCCTTGACCAGCCAGCGCTCGATCGTTCCCTCGGTGACCGACTCGCCGAGCTGCGGCATCTTGATGGTGGTCGCCATGGCCTCTCCGCTCTCCTCGTGTGCAGCGTTCATGTTGCGCTCAGGCTCGCAATTCGCCAAATCGCATTGTGGTTGACCTTAGCCGCTCTCGGTGCGCAGAAGATCAGTACGCGGCGAGCGCGCGGGCGGCCTCGACGATCTTGCCCGGGTTCAACATGAACCAGTCCTCCAGGCTGTGGTGGAACGGCACGCCCGGCACCTCGGGGCCCGCGAGGCGGGTGACCGGGCCGTCGAGGTGCTCGAAGGCCTGCTCGGCGATGATCGCCGCAACCTCGGCGCCGAAGCCGCCGAAGCGGTTCGCCTCGTGCACGACGAGCGCCTTGCCGGTCTTGGCGACGGATGCCAGGACGGTGGCGGTATCGAGCGGGCGGAGCGTGCGCAGGTCGACCACCTCGGCCTCCACGCCATCCTCGCGTGCAAGGGTCTCCGCCGCCTCCAGCGCGCAGAAGCGCATGTAGCCGTAGCAGAAGATCGAGAGGTGGGTGCCGGGTCGCGCAACATCGGCCACGCCGATCGGCACGACGTGGTCGCCGTCGGGCACCTCCGCCTTGAAGAGCCGATACGTCTTCTTGTGCTCGAAGAACATGACCGGGTCAGGGTCCCGCACGGAGGCCTTGAGGAGGCCTTTGGCATCGGCCGGGGTGCCGGGGGCGACGACCTTGAGCCCGACCGTCGACGTGAAGTAGGTCTCGTTGCTCTGCGAGTGATAGAGCGCGCCGTGGACGCCGCCGCCGTACGGCATGCGGATCACCATCGGCAGCCCGAAGGTGTTGTTGGACCGATACCGCATGCGGCTGATCTCGGACACGATCTGGTTGAAGGCGGGGTAGGAGAAGTCGGCGAACTGCATCTCGGCGATCGGGCGCAGTCCATAGATGGCCGCGCCCGCCGCGGCGCCGGCGATCATCGCCTCGGTCAGAGGCGTGTCGAGGACCCGCTTGCCGCCGTACTTGGCCCACAGCCCCTCGGTGGCGCCGAACACGCCGCCCTTCTTGCCGACGTCCTCGCCCAGGATCATGACGTTCGGGTCGCGCTCGAGCTCCTCGTCCATCGCGCCGCGGATCGCCTCGAGGATGTTCAGCTCGGCCATCAGTCGCTCCCCTCGGCGTAGACCCAGCGCTCGGCGTTGGCGATGTCCGGTTCCGGCCGCGCCTCGGCGCGCTTCGAGGCCTCGTTGATCTCCGCCTTGACCTCGGCGCGGTACTGCTCATCGAGCTCGGTGGTCAACAGGCCGACCGCCATCAGCCGGCCGGCGAAGAGCGGGATGGGGTCGTGCTGCTTGAGCTCCTCGACCTCGCCCGCGTCACGGTAGCGACGCTGGTCGTCGTCGGAGGAGTGGCTGGTGAGGCGGAACACGACCGCTTCGATCAGGGTCGGCCCCTCGCCGCGGAGTGCCCGCTCGTGCGCCTCCTTGGCGGCGGCGTAGCAGGCCAGTGGATCGCCGCCGTCGACGGTCACGCCCGGGAACCCATAGCCCTGGGCTCGAGCGGCGACCGAGAGGCCACCGACCTGCTGGTCGAGCGGGACGCTGATCGCCCAGCCGTTGTTCTCGCACACGAAGATGACCGGCAGCTTGTGCACACCGGCGAAGTTCATGGCCTCGTGGACCTCGCCCTGGTTGCTGGTCCCCTCGCCGAACGAGGTGATCGTCACCACGTCCTCGCCCTTGACCCAGGCGCCCATGGCGATCCCCACCGCGTGCAGCACCTGGGTGCCCACCGGGGAGCTGAGCGACACGATGTTGTAGCGCGCGGCGCCATAGTGACCGGGCATCTGGCGTCCCCCGGAGGAGACGTCGTCGCCCTTGGCCAGGTGCGCGGTGACGATGTCCTCGGGCGTCATCCCGAAGGTGATGGCCGATGCGATCGAGCGGTAGTAGGGCGCCATCCAGTCCTGCTTGGGGCGCATCGGCCAGGTGGTGCCGATCTGCGCCGCCTCGTGACCCTGCCCCGAGATGATGAAGGCGATCTTGCCGGCCCGCTGCATGAGCCACATCCGCTCGTCCACGGCCCGGGCCAGGAGCATCTGGCGGTACATTGCCAGCACGTCGGCGTCGGAGAGGCCGAGCGCCTTGTGACCGAGCTCCGCGACCTTGGTGTTCGCCATCGCGCTCATTCTCTCAGACGTGGATCGCCGCGCCATCGACGGCCAGCGCGGCCTCGACCAGCACCTCGGTGAGGGTCGGGTGCGCGTGCACCGACATCGCGATCTCGGCGACGGTCCCCTCGAGCAGGCGGGCGAGCGTCGGCTCGGCCAACAGGTCGCCCGCGTGGGCGCCGATCAGGTGCGCCCCGAGCAGCAGGCCGGTCTCCGCATCGGCGACGAGCTTCGCGAAGCCATCGGTCTCGCCCACGATCGTCGCCTTGCCGAGCGCCCTGAACGGGAAGGAGCCGACCTTCACGGTGTGGCCGGCATCGGTCGCCTGCGCCTCGGTCATGCCCACCGAGGCGATCTCGGGCCGGCAGAAGGTGACGCGGGGCATGAGGTCCATGCGCACCGGCTCGGGATCGCGGCCGGCGATCTTCTCGACCGCGACCACCGCCTCGTGGCTGGCGACGTGGGCCAGCGCGTAGCCGGGCACGATGTCGCCGATCGCGTACAGGTGCGGCACGCCGGTCTGCATGAAGCCGTTGACCTTCACCCAGCCGCGCTCGAGCTCGACGCCGGCGATCTTGTCGAGGCCGATCTCCTCGGTCACCGGCCGCCGCCCGACCGCCACCAGGATGACGTCCGTCTCCATCTCGACGCGGGTCTTGCCGTCGCGCGCCTCGATCGCGAAGTGCACCCCGCCCTTGGTGCGCTCGATGCTCTTGGGGTCGATGCTCGACGAGGTGTAGATCTTGACGTCGCGCTTCTTGAAGATGCGGGCCAGCTCCTTGCTGACGTCGGCATCCTCGAGCGGGACGACCCGGTCGAGGTACTCGACCAGGTGGACCTGCGAGCCGAGGTCGTGGTACAGGCTTGCCCACTCGACGCCGATCGCGCCGGCGCCCACGATCGCAACCCGCGCCGGCACGGTCTCACGCGTGAGCGCCTCGTCGGAGGTGATGATGCGGTCGCCGTCGACGTCGAGCCCGGTGAGGCCGCGCGGCACCGAGCCGGTGGCCAGGATGAGGTCCGTGCCGGTCGCGTCCAGCTCGCCCGACTCGCCGCCGCTGATGTGGACGCTGGTGGGGCCGGTCAGCGTCCCGCTGCCGCGCAGGACGGTGATCCCGTTCTTCTTCATGAGGAACTCGACCCCCTTGACGTGCTTCTCGACCACGGCGTCGCGCCGCTTGCCGAGGGCGCGGTAGTCGAGGGTGACCCCGTCGCCACCGGCGAGGCCGAACTCGGCGCCCTGCTCGGTCACGCGGTGCAGCAGGTCCGCCGTCTCGAGCATCGCCTTGGTCGGGATGCAGCCGCGGTTCAGGCAGGTGCCCCCCAGCTTGCCGCGCTCCACCAGCCCGACCTTGAGCCCCAGCTGCGCGGCGCGGATGGCGCCGACGTAGCTCATCCCCCCGCCCAGGATCAGCAGGTCGAAGTGCTGCGCCTCGGTCATGCGCTGGCCGCCGGGCGCTCGAGCGACCGACCCTCGTGCGCGACCATCGTCGCGCGCCAGTCGTCGTGGACCGCCATCGGCTTCTCGATGCCGTAGTCGAACGCGACCAGCACCGCGTCCGAGCGGGCCAGCTCGCGACCCTCCTGGTTCACCAGCAGGTGCGACATGCCGATGCTGGTGCGCCCGATCCAGTCGACCCGGGAGCCGACCTCGACCGCGTCGCTGAACATAACCTGCGAGAGGTAGTCGATCTTCAGCATGGCCAGGATGAAGGGCATGCTGACCGGATCGACCCCCGTCCCCAGCACGTCGCGCAGGTACAGGACGCGCCCCTGCTCGACGTAGGTGGCGATCACGGCGTTGTTGACGTGGCCGAAGGGGTCGAGGTCCCCGAGGCGCACCTCGAGGCGCGTGCGGTGACGGAATGCATCGATCACGGGAAGCCGATTCTACACGCGGGCGTCAGATCGCCTCCGCGATCCGATCGATCAGCGCGGCGAGCAGCGTGGTGCGCGGGACGACGCTCGACAGGTCGAGCCACTCGTCAGCGGAGTGGTCGTCCCCGCCGATCGGGCCGAGCCCGTCGAGGGTCGGCAGCCCCTCGCCGGTGGTCGTATTCGCGTCGCTCGCCCCGCCGGTCAGCGCGTCGCGCAGCTCGATGCCCAGCTCGGCCGCGATGGCGATGGCCAGGTCCGCCAGGCGGCCATTCCCCACGGTCCGCTCCATCGGCTGGTGGAAGGCGGCCCGGCGCAGCTCGGTGGAGACGCCGTCGAGCGTGGGGTGGGCCACGATCTCCCGGATCTCGGCCGCGGCCGCGTCGAACTCGGCCGTGGAGGCGGCTCGCAGGTCGAGCTCGAGCCGGCATGAGGCGGCAACCACGTTGGGCCGCGTGCCGCCCTCGATCACGCCCGCGTTGACCGTCACGCTCGGCCAGCGGCCGTTCAGCGCGTGGAGGGCGAGCACCTGGTGCGCCGCCTCGAGGATCGCGCTGCGCCCCTTCTCCGGCTCGACGCCGGCGTGGGCGGCCCGGCCGGTGATGGTGACCTCGAGATCCGCGATCCCCTTGCGGGCGCTGACGATGTCTCCGTTCGCGCGGGCGCATTCCAATACCAGGGCCGCGTCGTGCTCCCCGGCGAGACTGCGGATGTGCGGCGTGCTGAAGGGCGAGCCGATCTCCTCATCGGGGTTGGCGACGAAGGTGACCGATGGTCGCCGGTCGAGGCCCTGCAGCGCCGCGAGGGCGTGGAGCCCGGCCAGCAGCCCGCCCTTCATGTCGCTGACCCCGGGGCCGGTGGCGCGCTCGCCGTCGACCCGGAACGGTCGCTCGGCCGCCGTGCCGAGCTCGAAGACGGTGTCCATGTGGCCGATCAGCAGGAGCCGCGGGCCCGACCCCTCGAGGCGGCCGATGACGAGGTCACCGAGCTGCCGCTCCCCGTCGGCCGGCTGGTGGTGGATCCGCTCGACGGCCGCGCCGAGCTCGCGCAACGCTTCGGCGACGGCATCGGCGACGTGGTTCACGCCGACCGGTGTGTACGACCCGCAGTCGATCCCGACCAGGCCTGCGAGGTCGTCGAGATAGCGGTCGTAGCGGGCCGCGACGGCGGCCTGAAGGCCGGCAGGGAGGGTCACGGCGCGTGAGTATACTGCCCGCCATGCCGAACGACGCGCGGCCGGCGGCCGAGGTCGAGCTGCTCGAGCTGCGCGTGCTGGACGGCCCCAATCGGTTCTTCAACCGACCCGCCATCAAGCTCGAATTCGGGTCGGAGACACCCTCCGTCGCGGCCGACATGGCCGCCGCCGCGGCGCTCCAGCTGCGGCGCCTGCACGT
>DATCOX010000052.1:0-2049 GCA_036564495.1 Candidatus Limnocylindria bacterium | reverse complement strand
GTGGACCTGCTCAATGCGATCGTGACCCATGCCCGGGCGGCGGGCCGGGCCTGTCGGGTGCTGGCGGTCGACGCGCCGACGCGCATCGACCTGACCGATGGCACCCGCTCCGACCCGGTCGTCGCGGCGGACCTGACAGTTACCTTCCATCGGGCCAAGGCGGGCTTCGCGCTCGATCCAGAGGCGCGACGCCTGGCCGGCCGCTACTACGTGGCCCCGATCGGCATCCCGCTCGAGGCGGAGGACGGGATCGTCCCGCCTGACGGCGAATATCCCCCGGCGAGGCTCACCCAGGTCAACTGGCAGGAGCCCGGCGTCAGCTAGCCGCGCTGCTCCCCGGCTTCACGATCGACTCGCCGCGAGCGCAGGCAGGGCACTCCGCGGCGCTCCAGGTGGCGATCTCGATCCGCCCCAGGGACTGGATCGGGCAGCCGATCTCGACCGGGCCGCTCGAGCGGTCCACGATGACGGTCGCCACCAGCGGCGTTGCCCCGGCCATGCGCACCGCATGGACCGTCTCAGCCAGCGAGCCGCCGGTGGTGAGGATGTCGTCGACGAGGACGACTCGATCCGTGGCCGTCACCGGCCAGCCGCGGCGCAGAGCGCGGGTCCCGCGCTCCATCGGCTCGGCGAAGACGCCGCGCACGGTGCGGCTCAGCGCCGCCTCGAGCTGGCGAGCCGTCTCGGCGGAGAGCAGCGCCCCGCCGGTCGTCGGGCCCACCACGAGGGTCGGGTCGCGGTCGATGAACGAGGCGGCAAGGCGACGGCCGATCTCGACCGCCAGGGCGGGGTACTGCAGCACGGCGAACTTCTCGAGGTAGCGATCCGAATGCCGCCCGCTCTTCAGCAGGAAGTGCCCGCGGCGCAGCGCGCCGGCCGCCTCGAACAGCTCTTCCACGCTGGCCGCCGCCAGGGCGTCGCCCTCCGGCAGGGCGGCGAGGGGGGTGACGACCGGGAGCGGATCCATCGGCTACTCGTAGACCGCGGTGAAGTCGACCGCCGGATAACGCTCGGTGAGGGCGTCGGTGACCCACTGCAGCACGTCGGTCGGGTCGTACACGTCGGCCACGGTCCGCGCGTCGGTCACGGTCAGCCCGACGCGATGCGGCTCGTCGTTCAGCGCCGTCCCATTCGGCATGTCGGACAGGTCGAGGCTCGTTTCGAACCGGCCGTCGGAGCGCAGAACGAGCGTGTCGTTCTCCTCGTCCAGGAGCATCAGGTCACCGGTCCGCGCCAGCACCTCTTCAGCGTTGGCGGCGAATTCGCGCAGCACCTGCTTCTGCTGGTCGCCGATCTGGCTCCGATACGCATCGGCCAGCTGCCAGAGCCGCTGCGCCGCGATCGTCTCCTGCTGGGGAGAGGGAAGCACCGCCTGCCAGTCCTCGTCGTGCGGCTCCTCCGGGGCCGCCTCGTGGGCGGCGAGCTTGTCGGCGGACACGAGGTGGCTGGTCGGGTCGCGCGCCGCGTCGACGAACCACGAGAGGATGTCGGCCAGGTTGTAGAGCTCGACCACCTCGCTCACCGCCTCGACCGTCTGCTCCTCGTCGTACCACTCGCTGTCGGCCGGATCCTGGTAGGTCAGCCGCGTCGTCCAGGTGCCGTCGACGGGGTGGTAGAGCAGGTAGTCCTGCTCGTTATCGACCAGCTTGATGGGACCGATCTCGCGCAGCCGTGCCCGCTGCTGATCGAAGAAGCGGCGCAGCTGCTCGGTTGCCTCGTACAGGAAGTCGCGTCGCTCGAGCTCTGCCTCGTTGGCCAGCTCGCGCAGCGCACCGATGCGGGTTGTGGGGGACATGACGCCTCGCTCGCTTACTTGGCGGTTTCGGCGCCCGGCGTGGCGCTCATTTCTTGAAGACCAGGTCGGGGCCCATGCGCTCGCGCAGGAAGATGGTGTGCTTGCGCTCGAAGATCATCTCGGCCACCCGATGCCCGAAGCGGTTGGCGGCGGCATCGGCGTAGAGCCGGTCGAGCACGGCGTAGTTGGGCAGGTCCAGGATCAGCACGTTGTTCCACTCGGACCCCTCGGTCACGTTGAACCAGCCGATGAAC
>DATCOX010000048.1:0-1933 GCA_036564495.1 Candidatus Limnocylindria bacterium | reverse complement strand
GATCGGCCGCCTAACAGCGGAAAACCCGACGTATTTCGCTTCCCGCTCCACGCTCGAAGCACAGCGCTCACTGGTTTCTGGTCCGAAGCCACCCGCTCTGTCCGCTGAGCTACGGGCGCGCGGCGGCCATTGTACGGGTATGCGGTGTCAGGCCGACTCGGGCGCAAGGGCGGCCAGGACGCCGTCGGACTTTCGTGCCGGCACCTCCGGCTCGACAGCAGGATCAGTCTTGCGCTTCGCCAACTCGGCTTCGAGCTGGCTGATCATGGCCGTGCTGCTTGCCGCGAACATCCCCTCGTACACGGGGAGCAGCTCCTGCAGGATGGCCCGCTCTTTCGCGGCCTTGGGCGCGGCATATCGGAAGTGGATTGTGGTGCCGGACGTCGTCGCCTCGAGCTCCACCGTCGCGAGCATCTTCATCGGCCCCGTAGGGGTATTGATGGTGGACCGATTGCTCCAGTAGTCGTACGGGCGCCAATCGAGGATCTCCTCCACGACCGCCTCGGCCCCGTGCATGCAGTGGATCGTGGCTCCGACGCCGCGCCGGTTGCCGGTGCTGTTGGCCAGCAGGACGTCGGTCACGCCTGCCTGCCAGCCAGCGCGCCGTCCCGGGACCGTGAGGAATTCCCAGGCAACCTGTGGCGGGGCGCTGGTTGGAATCGAGACCCCGAACGCCGCGTCGTCCGCCGACACGTAGACCCGTTGGCGCGACTCCTCCTCCTGCCATCGGCGCTCGAGGTCATGGATCCAGGTCGGGACCTGGCCCACATGCTCGTACGTCTCCATCATCGGAGCCATGCCGAGCGCCTCCGGATCGATCGCCATCGCCCTGATCGCCGCCTGCGTAAAGAGGGCGTATGCGCTGACACCCAGCCGCTCGACGACCTCGTTCTTGAGGAGCCGATGGACGACGATGACGTCCGACCCGAGCAGCTCCTCGCTGCCGGCCACGCGCTGCCGCAGCGCCATGCCGTGATGGACGACGAACTTGAGGTTGAGATCGGGGATCCTGGCACAGGCGTTGCACTCGCACGAGGTCGCCTGGCGCACGTCCCGTCGCCGCCTGCGGAAGCCGAAGTAGCAGCGCTCGATCGTGTCGAGCAGGAGCGATCCGTCCAGCTTGTCGGCGGGAGCGGCGACGAACGCGGCATCGCCCTCGAGCTTGGCGAGGCGGAAGCCCGGGCGGAGCGAGGTGACCACCGTGCCGATCAGGTCGGCGAGGATGTCCTGCGCGTGGTCCAGCTCGACGGCGGCGAGGTAGCTGGTGTACCCCGAGATGTCGGCGATCAGGAGCCAGGTCGACTCGGCCTGGGGCATGGCAGTGGGCACGCCCCATCCTAGGACGCCGACCGGTACCATGCGCCGCATGACCACCCTGCCCGTCGAGACGCAGACCGTCACCGCCGCCGATGGCCGCACCCTGATGGTCGAGATCGGCGGGGATCCCAAGGGAGTGGCGATCCTCGCCCACAACGGCACGCCGAACACGCGGCACCTCCGTGCGCCGTGGCTCGAGGACGCCGCCGAGCACGGGATCCGCCTCATGAGCTACGACCGACCCGGCTACGGCGGATCGACGCAGCAGCCCGGACGCACGGTGGCGGACTGCGCAGCCGACGTGCGGTCCATTGCCGAGGCGCTGGGCATTAAGCGGATGGCCGTGTGGGGCGCATCGGGCGGCGGACCGCACGCGCTGGCCTGTGCCGCGCTGCTCCCCGACCTGGTCGTGGCGGTGACCGCGCTGTGCTCGATCGCGCCGTACGGCGCCGCGGGGCTCGACTACTTCTCCGGCATGGGCAAGGACAATGTCGACGACATCAAGCTCTACGTGAGCGACCCGGCCGCCGCGCGCATGAAGTCGTACCAGGATCGCCTCGACATGCTGAGCCTCACCGCGGACCAGCTCACCGAGGGCTGGAAGTCACTCCTCTCC
>DATCOX010000039.1:0-3101 GCA_036564495.1 Candidatus Limnocylindria bacterium | reverse complement strand
GCGCTGCTACAATCGGCGATCCGGAGCGCGTGCCCACGCGCCGATGACGTGGAGCGGAGGTTCCCATCCCCGCGATGACCGCCCTGGCCCGAACGGCACGGCTCGAGCATCGCCTGACTCGGCCGACCGCCTCACTGGCCGATCTCCATGCCGCGGCCGGCATCGCACTCGAGCACGAGCTGGGGGCGCTCCTCGTCAGCCCCTGGCTGGTGAAGCCGGCGGCCCGAATCCTGGCACGGACCCCTGTGCGCGTCGGAACGGTCATCGGCTATCCCCACGGCGGCCAGGTCGCCGCGGTCAAGGCCTTCGAGGCGTCGACGGCGCTCGAGCACGGCGCGACCCAGCTCGACGTCGTGCTGAATGCCGGGGCCCTCGTCTCCGGGGATGACGATACGGTCCTCAACGACATGCTGGCGGTGGTCGAGATGGCGCATTCCGCCCTCGCGGCCTGCGGCGTGATCGTGCGCAGCGGTCCGCTCAGCAAGGAGCTCCTGCGGCGCGCATGTCGCCTCGCCGCGCGGTCCGGCGCATCGTGGGTCGTCACCTCCGACGGCGAGGAGGCGGCGGCCGCCGCGATCGAGCAGGCGCGCTTCCTGCACGGGGTGCTGGGCGGGCATCTGCAGGTGACCGCTGCAGGTGCCTTCACCGAGCTTTCGCAGATCGTCGACGCAGTATCGGCCGGGGCGGACCGCATCTCCACCTCCTTCAGCCCGCAGCTCGCCGCCGAGGCGGCCGCCTGGCAGCGGCAGCCGGCGGGCAGCGGCGCTCCAGGCTCGCCGGCTGACGTCGGCGCGGCGGCCCGCTGACCGGGATCGGCTGAGGAGGCGAAGCATGCGGATTCTGGTCGTCGGTGGCGCCGGCTTCGTCGGTTCGACGAGCGTCGAGACATTCGTCGACGCCGGTCACGACGTGGTGGTGTACGACGACCTGTCGAGCGGCCACGCCTCGTCCGTCGTGCCCCAGGCTAGGCTCGTGCGCGGGCAGATCGAGGATCGGCAGCACCTCGAGCACGTCCTGCGCGACGACCGGATCGACGCGGTGCTGCACTGCGCCGCGAAGTCGCTCGTCAGCGAGAGCATGGCCGACCCCGGGCTCTACTACCGCAACAACGTCGGCGGCGGGGTGGCGCTCCTCGACGCGATGCGATCGGTGGGCGTCACGCGCCTCGTCTTCTCCTCGACCGCGGCGGTCTACGGCGAGCCTCGCCGCGTCCCGATCGCCGAGGCGGACCGCACCGAGCCGATCAACCCCTACGGCGCAACCAAGCTCGCCTTCGAGGGTGCGATGCGCTGGTTCGCGGCGAGCCACGACTTCCAGGCGATCAGCCTGCGCTACTTCAACGTCGCCGGCGCGACGGAGCGCAACGGTGAAGACCACCACCCCGAGACGCACCTGATGCCGCTCGTCCTCAAGGTCGCGGCCGGCGAGGCGACCCACGTCCAGATCTTCGGGCAGGACTACGCCACGCCGGACGGCACCTGCATCCGCGACTTCATCCATGTCCGCGACCTGGCCGCCGCGCATCTCCTGGCCCTCGAGGCGACCGGCGAGGGAGACCCCTCGTTCGAGGTCTACAACCTGGGCTCGGCGGCCGGCTTCAGCGTGCGGGAGGTGGTCGAGGCGGCCCGCAAGGTGACGGGGCGCGCCATCCCCGCCCGCGTCGTGAAGCGGCGCACCGGCGACCCGCCGGTGCTGGTGGCCTCGTCGCGCCGGGCCCGGCTGGCTCTCGGCTGGCACCCGGAGCACTCGAAGCTCGAGCAGATGCTGGCCGATGCGTGGGCCTGGCGGCTCACCCACCCGAATGGCTACGGGAAGGGCCCGCGGACCGATGGCGCCGCCTTTGACCGCCAGCCGGCCGACGCCCGCGCCGATCGCCAGGTGCCACGACCGGGGGCCCCGGCATCGGCCTGAGCCCTCGCGTGGTACGATCGAAGCCAAGTCATCCTCCCCCGGAGCCCCCGTTTGCCTGAAACCACGTCACCCGCCCCTCCCCGACGCGCCCGTGCGCCTCGTCGAGCGGCTCCGCCGCCCACACCAGCACTCAACGGCAATCCCCCGTCTGACGACCTCGAAGCCTCCCCCCTGATGGCCGCCGTCCTGGCGGCGCAGCGTTCCCATCGCTTCGGCGAGATCGAGCTGCCGGTCACCATTGCGCGGGCCATCGAGAAGATGGGGTTCACCGCCCCGACCGAGGTCCAGGCGCGCGCCATCGGCCCCCTGCGAGCCGGCAGGGACCTGATCGGCCAGGCGCAGACCGGGACCGGCAAGACCGCCGCCTTCGGCATCCCGATCGTCGAGAAGGTCGATCCAAACGGCCGCTTCGTGCAGGCCCTGGTCCTCACCCCGACCCGTGAGCTGTGCGTGCAGGTCACCGAGGAGATCCGCCGCATCGGCGTCTTCCGCAACGTGGCCGCCGTCGCCATCTACGGCGGCTCGAGCATGGATCGCCAGGTGACCGCCCTGAAGCGCGGCGTGCCGGTGGTGGTGGGAACCCCGGGCCGCGTGCTCGACCTCATCCGGCGCGGCGAGCTGCGCCTGGACCGGGTGCACACCGTGATCCTCGACGAGGCCGACCGGATGCTCGACATGGGCTTCATCGTCGACGTCGAGACGATCCTCTCGCGCTGCCCGCGCAATCGGCAGACTGCGCTCTTCTCGGCCACCATGCCGTACGCCATCCTGCGCATCTGCGATCGGTTCATGGACAAGCAGGCCGAGCACATCATCGTACGGCCGGAGATGCGCACCGTCGAAACGGTGCGTCAGCTCGTCTATTTCGTGGCCGAGCAGGACAAGGTCGCGGCGCTCACCGAGCTGACGGACCAGTTCGGGTTCGATCGGCTTCTCGTCTTCCGTCACACCCAGATCGGGGTCGACCGCCTGACCGCCATCCTCGCCCGCAAGGGTCGCAACGTGGCCGCGCTGCACGGCGGCCTGTCGCAGCGGGAGCGCGACAAGACGCTGGCGGACTTCCGCTCCGGCAAGATCCAGTTCCTGATCGCGACCAACGTGGCGTCACGCGGCCTGGACATCACCGACCTGCCCTTCGTCCTCAATTACGACATCCCCGAGGATGCGGACACGTACGTGCACCGCGTCGG
>DATCOX010000032.1:0-15670 GCA_036564495.1 Candidatus Limnocylindria bacterium | reverse complement strand
CAGCTCAATATCAGCGGGAGGTTCGGCGATTGGGTCATCGGGCCGGTTCGGGCGATCGACCACGCGGCCCGCACCGTGGACGTTCAGCGGTCGGCGGCGGAAGCGCATCCCACCAGCCTGGTCCCGCTGTCGGTCCTCGGAACCAAGGAGCAGCGCGGACGCCTCTTCGAGATCGGTGAGTGGGTCGCGGAGCGAGGGATCGCCGCGGATGGGCAATACCGTGCCGCGCGCGACCTCCTGATGCGGAGTCCCCCCCGCGCCGGACAGCCGAGGGACGCCGAGCTGCGACAGGCGACCGAAACGCAGGTTGGGGCAGCTCGCCGGCTCGCGCTCCAGCTCGACCACACGACGCTCCCCATCCAGGGACCGCCCGGCTCCGGCAAGACCTACACCGGTGCCCGGATGATCGTCTCGCTGCTGGAGGCGGGGAAGCGGGTCGGCATCATCGCCAACAGCCACAAGGTGATCGGCAACATGATCGGCACCGCCCTTGCTGCGGCCGCCGAGGACGGCGTCGCTGTTCGGGCCATGCAGAAGGCCGACAAGGATCAGAAGCTGCAAGACGATCGGGTCGCTCTTGCTAGGGACGCCGCGCAGGCCGCGCTCGCGCTCATCACCGGGACCGCCAACCTCGTCGCCGGGACGGTCTGGCTCTGGGCCTCTCCCAAGATGGCCGACGCGGTCGACGTCCTGTTCGTCGACGAGGCCGGCCAGATCTCCCTCGCCAACGTGATCGCGGCCTCTGCCGCCACCAAGTCGATCGTGCTGCTCGGAGATCCACAGCAGCTCGACCAGGTGATCCAGGGGAGCCACCCGCCGGGTGCGGAACGCTCCGCCCTCGCCCACCTCCTCGATGGGGCGGCCACCATCTCGCCGGCGGACGGCCTCTTCCTGGCCACGACCTGGCGGCTGCATCCCGACCTGTGCCGCTACACCTCGCAGACCTTCTACGACAGCCGGCTGGAGGCCGAGCCACACCTCGAGCGACAGGCGGTCGAGGCGGGCGGGATCGCCGGCGGCACCGGCCCGCGCTGGCTCCCCGTCCCGCATCGGGGCAATGACAACGAGTCGGCCGAGGAGGCGGCGGTGATCGCTTCGCTGGCGAGATCGCTCGTCGACGAGGGTGCGACCTGGATCGATCGTCACGGCGTCGAGCGCCCGATCGGCTGGGACGAGATCGTCATCGTTGCGCCCTACAACGCGCAGGTGGGCGCCATTCAGCGCCTCCTCCCGCCCCAGGCCCGCGTCGGCACGGTGGACAAGTTCCAGGGCCAGGAGGCGCCGGTGTCGGTCTATTCCATGGCTGCCTCGAGCGGCGAGGAGGCACCCCGCGGGATGGACTTCCTGTACAGCGGGAATCGCCTCAACGTCGCGACCTCGCGCGCTCGCTGCGTGGCCGTCATGGTGGCCTCACCAGACCTGCCGCGGGTCGGCGCGCGGACCGTTCAGCAGATGCGACTCGCCAACGCGCTGTGCAGGTTCGTCGAGGTCGCGGTCGCTGAGCGTGCCGAGCTGCTGCTGACCGGCCAGCGGGGCTACGGGCTGCCCGAAGCCTGACGTCGCGCAGCGAAGGCCCGAACGAACCGTTCCTGCTGATCGGTCTCGACGGCGGTCGGGTGTCGCACAGCCCGAACCGTGGAGATCGCCTCGTCGGGTGTCATGCCGCCCTCGACCAGGGCGCAGGCCGCAACCGTCCCGGTGCGACCGACGCCGCCCATGCAGGCAACCGCCACGTTTCCGATCCGCCGGCCATCGCGAATCTCGGAGAGGATGCCTTCCAGCTCATCGGCCGATGCCGGCGGCTGCCCGTCCGGCATCGGATGACGAAGCACAGTCACGCCGGCTGTCCTCCCCCGCGCGACGATCGACGGATCGCTCCAGCGTTGCAGCTCTGCGTCCTGGACCAGCAGGATCAGCCGGTTGACGCCGAGCGATCGAAGCCGCGCGAAGTCCTCGTCGAGATCGCGGCGGTAGACGCGACCGGGGTACCGGAACGAGATCCCCCGTTTTCCCGGCAGGATGGTGAGACCAAGGCGCCCTGGCAGCCGATCGCCGAGCTGGTCCGGCTCAAGCCAACCGATCGGCAGGTCCGGATCGAAGCCGGCGTGGCCGGCGTTCCCGCCCCCCACATCGGCCATCAGTTCAGGTTCGTCCTTGGGCAGAAATGCCCGGTCGCCTCAAGCGGCTGCCCGCAGAAGGGGCAGGTGGGCCTGCCGGCCGCCACGAGCGCCGCGACCCGGCGAATGAAGTCTCGAGCGCGCGCCGGTTCAACGCGCACCCGCAGCAGATCCGCGGGGGAAGGCTCCGTGCCGGGCAGGTCGGCAGGCGCCCCGTCGTCGCCGACCGGCTGAGCCTCGATCACGATCTGGGCCGCGGTCGCATCCCAGGCCAAAGCCATGGCGCCGACCCGGAACAGCTCGACGGTCGGTTCCTCGAGCGGCTGGTCGTCCCGCGCCACGCCTTCCGGAAGCTCGCCGGAGAGCCCCTCCACCGTGTCGAGCAGCTCGGACATGCGACCCGCCAGGGCCGCCACCTGCGTCTTCTCCAGCCCGACGCTGACGATGGCGCGGCCCTGTCGGGCCTGCAGGTAGAAGGCTCGTGCGCCGGGCTCGCCGAGGGCGCCGGCGACGAACCGGTCCGGGGTGTCGAAGTCGAAGACGCGGCGGGTCATCGGCCTCATCGTATCTGGAATCGCCTCGCTGGAGTTGAGCGCGAGATGGGCAGACGCATCGGCCGCTCGCGGTTCGGCGCTCGCCGGCCAGGAACCGCCCAGGCACGGCCGATCACCCCGGGCCAGCGTCCCGGGCCTGGCCCTCGAACGCGGATCTGGCTGAGCTGGGCAGTCGCCGCCCTTGGAGTTGCGGTCGTGGCCTTCCTGGTCGGACGCGCGGGATCCGACGCGAGGCTGCCATCCCCAACCCCATCGCCCAGCGCCCGCGCTCCCCTCCAGATCAGGTTTGGGACCGCCCTCGATTCCGCCGGCGGCGAAGCGATCAACCCGACCTCCCGCGTCAGGGCAGATGACCGAATCGCCTACTCGGTCCAACTGGCGGCCGCTCCGGGGGTCGACGCGATCCTGGTCGAGATCGTTCGCATCGAGGACGGGACGGTCGTCCAGCGATCGTCGACGCAGGGCATCGTGGCGAGCGCGACCCTTGTCAGCTTCAGGTTCGCGGTTCCGACCAGCCAGCTCCTCGACGCCTGGGGCGCGGGGACGTACGAGATGCGCATCTTCGTGCCAGGTGCGGCGGATCCGATCGCGGCAGGACGGTTCACGCTGGTCGAGACGCCGGTCGCGTCCTGATATCGCGGGGCATTGGGATCGGAGCTGTGCCCGATCTCCGATCCCGATTCCCCCGGCTCAGAGCTGGTCCCGCGCCGGCGTCGCACCTGGCGGGTACCCAGACCAACTCTCCAGCCGCAGCCTAACTCCACCAGACTGTACCTGTCAACGCTTATTTGACTGCGAGCGCCTCACTGGTCAACTCGTAGGCCCCGCGGTGGTCCCCGCGCTCCGCGCGCAGCTCGGCCCACTCACGGAGGACTTCGCGGGTTCGGCCTGCCGAATGGCCGCGACGGGCCAGGTCGGCCGCCCCCTCGTACCGTGATTCGGCCGTCGCGAGATCTCCGTCGGCGCGCAGTGCACGGGCCTCGGTGAGCATCGAGGTCAGCTCAACGCCCCGGTTGCCGGTCGCCCGCGCCATCTCGATTGCACGACGCGCCGTCGCGGTTGCGTCCGCAAGACGACCCTGCGCCAGGGCCACCTGCGCGTCGGTGTCGAGCACGGCTGACAGGAACCGATCGTCACCGGCCGCCTCGAAGGCCGCGCGCGCCTCGTCGGCCAGCTCGGCTGCGCGCTCGATGTTGCCGCTCGACAGGTACGCGAGCGCAAGGGTGTTCTCGATCTGTGCTGACTCGAAGACGGTTCCCGCGGATCGCAGGAGCGCGAGTCCCTGCGTCCCGGTGCGGATGGCCGCCTCAAGGTCGCCGCTCTCCTGGTAGCTGATCGCCAGGTTGAAGAGGAACATCGCGCGGCGGCGATCGTCGAGATCCTCGGCCAGGCCGCGCGCCGTCTCCAGAAACGTCAACGATCGCGCGTAGTCCCCGCCTCGGGACGCGACGGCGGCGAGGGCCATCAGCAGCCGCATCTCGAAGTCGGGCTCGACCTTGAGTCCGGCGCGGACGCGCTCGAGCAACGACGAGAGGAGGCTATGCGCATCGGCCTCCTGATCGGAGAGGTAGAGGCCGTAGGCCAGCCAGTAGCGCGCCAGGGCCTCATCCGAGATGCGTCCGAGCGACCCGAAGATGCGCGCCGCCTCCGCCGCCGCGGTGACTGCGTCCTTGCCGCGGTCGAGGCGTGCGAGCGCCTCGGCCCGTCCCCGGAGGACCTCGGCGCGCCCGAGCTCGTCGAGTGGCAGGTCGAGCAGGGATGCGTAGCCATTGGCGGCCGCCTCCCAGTCGCCGGCGGCGAGCGTCATATCAACCGCCAGGCGGCTCCAGGTCGGATTCTGCTCGTCGAGGAAGTGGCTGGCCGGCAGCGACAGGCGCTCGGCGAGGTAGCTGAGAGCGACCATCGACGGTCGCGCGATCCCGGTCTCCAGCGCGCTGACATACGCCTTCGTGTAGCGCTCGCCGGCGAGCTGCTGCTGCGTCATGCCGCTGCGCTTGCGTGCGTCGCGGATCCGGGCGCCGATCTGGTGGGCGAGCGCGCTGTCGTGCTCGGTCGTCTGGGTCGGCAACGTGGTGCGGGGCATCGGGGCGAGTATACGTGCCTTGGCAAGTCCCATTTGACCGGCCCCTCCCCCGGAAGTACTGGTGCGCAGGGAGGGCCAAGGTACCGATGGGTGATTGAAGGGGCGACCTCCGGATACGACCTTCTTCATGCGGTCACGTTCCATGCGGAGCGGCCGCTCGAGGGAGAAGCGTATGCGCAGCGCACACACCGGCGGCGGCTGGCCCAGCTAGACCCCCGTCCTTCGCAATCACGTTCGCAAAAACGCCGCGGGCGGCCTCGACCTGTGACTCCCAGGCTCGGCGCTCAGCCCGCGGCTCGTCGTTTGCCGCTCAGAGCGACGGGAGCTTCTGGGCCAGGCTGAGGGCGGGGCCGAAGAGGTCGCCAACGCTGGCCAGGCGCTCCGGCAGTGACCGGATCGTCCATCGGTCGGGCGCCAGCTTCGGATCGTCGAGCTCGTCCCAGCTGATCGGCGCCGACACCGGCGCGCCCGGCGAGGGACGAGCCGAGTAGGGCGCCACGAGGGTGCGATTGATGGCGTTCTGGGTGAAGTCGAGGCGGGCCCGACCCCGGCGATCGCGCTTCGACCACTCCCAGCTCACGAGCTCCGGGACCGTCTGCCCGACCGCGCGGGAGAGGAGCTCGACCCAGTCGCGGGTCTGCTCGAAGCTGTAACTGGCTTCGATCGGCACCCAGATCTGCACCCCGCGCTTGCCGGTCACCTTGGGCAGGCCGATCACCCCCAGGTGTCCGAGGGCGGTCCGATAGAGCCGCGCCAGCACGAGCACCTCCTCGAAGGTCGTATGGCTGCCTGGATCGATGTCGATCAGGGCGAAGGTTGGTCGGTCCGGAGCCTGCGTCCTCGACGTCCATGGATGCAGCTCGATGGCCCCCTCCTGCGCCAGCCAGGCGAGGGTGGCGACCCGGTCGACGACGACGTAATCCTTGGCCCCCTCGCTGCCGGTGTACGTCCAGCGCGCGATCCAGCTGGGTGCATGACCGGGCAGGTCCTTTTGCCAGAAGCCGGCCTTGCCGATCCCATCGGGGAAGCGCTGGAGATTGAGGCCACGACCCGCGAGGTGGGGCACCAGCATCGGCCCAGCCGAGACGTAATGCCGGAGCAGGTCGCGCTTCGTGAGCTCCGGATGACCGTCGCTCGCGGGGAAGAGCACCTTGGCCAGGTTCGTGACGCGCACCTCGTGGCCGGCGACCTGCCAGATCCCGTCGCGCTCCATGCCATCGAGCGCGACCAGCTCGGCCGCAGTGGCTCCTGTCACATCGGTACTCCCTTGATCCGACTTCTTGCTCCGCGGAGCGCCGGGGGCCCGAGCGGCGATGCGCGCCGATGGCGCCGCCTCCTCCCGCACCACGGCCTCCGGCCCCTTCTCGACCTCGATCCCCTTGAACGCCGCCTGCCGCAGCAGGCCATCGGTGGTCCATTCGGCGAATTCGGCCCGGATGACGATTCGCGGCTCCACCCAGTGCGCCGCCGGCAGGCGCGGCACCGGGTCGAGTGGGGACGTCTCGCGCTCGATTGGCTGCATGGCCGCCAGCAGCTGCCGGCGCATCGCCGTGGAGATGCCGCTCCCCACCTGACCGGCATGCCGCAGCCGTCCGTCGGCATTCACCGCGACGATCAGCGATCCGAGGTCCTTGTGGCTCCCCTTGCCGGAAAGCCAGCCCACCACCACGAGCTCCTGCTCGCGACGCAGCTTGATCTTGAGCCAATCGCGTGACCGCTTGCCCGGCTCGTAGTGGCTCGCGCGCCGCTTGGCGACGACCCCCTCGAGCCCCCGATCGGCGGCGGCGCGCACGAAGGCCTGCCCCTCGCCCACGACGTGGGACGCATATCGCACCATCGGGTGCGATCGAATGACGGTGCGGAGCAGTCGCTTTCGATCCTCCAGCGGGACGTCGAGGAGGGAGCTGCCGTCAAGGTGGAGCAGGTCGAAGACCATGTAGGCCAGCGGGATCGCCTTGCGCTCATCGGCCGATAGGTGCGGGGCATCGGGCGAGCGGCGTCCGGTCGCCGCCTCCAGGCCGCGCAGCCCGGTCCGGTCCTGAAGCAGCGAGAAATCCGGCCGCCCCTCAGGATCGAGCGCGACCACCTCACCATCGACCACCGCCTCGCGGGCATCGATCCAGTCCGTCGCGCTGGCCAGGTCGGGGAAGTAGGTTGCCGCGTCGATCCGGTTGCGGGTCCACAGCCTGACCCCCTTCGCATGCACGACCGCCTCGACCCGGTACCCGTCCCACTTGATCTCGTACAGCCAGTCGGGATCGTCGAACGCGCCGTCGGTGAGGGTGGCCAGCATCGGGCGCACGAAATCGGGCAGGCCCGCAGGTCGCGCCGCCGAGAGGTCCGGCTCCGGCTCCAGGCTTGGCGGCGTTCCCACAAGGCGAGGCTCCGCCCCCGCCGCCACCTCGTCGTTCGTTCTGCCGGTCTTCACGCTGGTCGGGTGGTCCTCGGCGTCCCAGCCCGCAATCGCCGCCTCGTCGCGCTTATGGATCAGCAGCCACTGGTCCGGATTGGACGTTCGCCCGAGGGCGTCCCGCTTGCCGCCGGTCCGGATGATCGTGAAGCGGCCGCGGATGCGCTCGCCGTCGACGCGAAATTTGAGCTCGCCGCTCGCGATGGCGGCGGCGGGGTCATCGGTCTCCTCGGGAGTGAAGGTGCCCCAATCCCACACGATCACGTCCCCGGCACCGTACTCGCCCGCCGGGATCGTCCCCTCGAAGTCGAAGTACTCGATCGGGTGGTCCTCGGTTCGCACGGCCATCCGCCGCTGGTCGGGGTCGAGGGTCGGTCCGCGCGGGACCGCCCAGCTCACGAGCACGCCATCGATCTCGAGCCGCATGTCGTAGTGCAGCCGGGTGGCCCGATGGCGCTGTACGACATAGCGCCCGGCACCATCCCCGATCGGACCCGGCGCCGGCTCCGGCGTGCGCGAGAAGTTGCGCTTGGACCGATACGCCTCGAGCGGCATCGGTCTAGAGCTCGAGCTCGGCGAGGGAGGAGACGACGCGCCGCGCGC
Organism: Candidatus Limnocylindria bacterium; assembly: GCA_036564495.1. GTDB lineage: Bacteria > Chloroflexota > Limnocylindria > QHBO01 > QHBO01 > CF-167. The sequence continues at coordinate 7,903 of DATCOX010000032.1, read as the reverse complement.
CAGCGCCGAGGAGCGCGGACTCGTCCACCGCGCCGGTCGTCACGCCGATGGGAATCATGCCGGCCGCCCCCGCCGACACCATGTCCCAGGTCGAATCGCCCACGTACCAGCAGCCAGCCGGGACGGTGTGCAGCTGCTCCGCAGCCAGCAGGAGCAGGTCGGGTGCGGGCTTGGCGTGTACGACGTGGGTGCCATCGACGATCAGCGGTGGTCTCCCCAGCCCCAGGGCCTTGACCGAGGTCGCGATCTGCTCGCGACGGCTGGAGGTGGCGATCGCCCACGGAACGCCGGTCGCCGTCAGCCGGTCGAGGAGCGGGCCGACCCCGGGAAGGGGCCGCGGGTGCCGGTTCAGCGCCTCGAAGATGGCGCCGCAGCGGGCATCGATCGCCTCGTCGCGACCCGGTTCCAGCGCGATCCCCGCCGCCTGCGCGATCTCGTGGGCGAGCCGCTTTCCGTCGAGGCCGATGAGCGCGGAGACCTGGGCCCGCTCCGCGGGAATCCCCTCCTCCACGAAGACGGCGAGCCACGCCTCGATGCGAGTCTCGACCGTGTCGACGAGCGTCCCGTCCAGATCGAAGATCACCGCGGCGGGCTGTGGGAGGGCGGCGAGGCGCTCGGACATCGGTCTACGATAGCCCGCGATGCCCTCCGAGTTCGCCAGCCACTGGGCCTTGGATCCGGCCATCGCCTTCCTCAACCATGGCTCCTATGGCGCAGCTCCCCGGGCAGTCCTCGCCGCGCAGCAGGCGTGGCGCGACCGGATGGAGTCGGAGCCGGTCCGCTTCTTCTCGCACGACCTGGAGCCGGCGCTGGATCGCGCCCGCGCCGCACTGGGCGCCTTCGTGGGGGTCGATCCGAACGACCTCGCCTTCGTCCCCAACGCCACCGCGGGAATCAACACGGTCCTCCGATCCCTGCGCCTCAACGCCGGCGATGAGCTGCTGACCACCGATCACGCCTACAACGCGGTCAAGAACGCGCTGGAATATGTCGCGGAGCGCGATGGGGCGACGGTGGTGGTCGCGGAGGTGGCGTTTCCCAGTGCTTCGCCGACGGATGCGATCGACCGCATCCTCGCTGCCGTGACCGAGCGGACGCGGCTCGCCGTGCTCGACCACATCACCTCGGCCACGGCCCTGGTCCTACCGATCGAAGAGCTCGTTGCACAGCTCACGGCGCGAGGCATCGAGACGCTGGTGGACGGGGCGCATGCGCCTGGACAGGTGGCCCTCGACGTGCCGGCAATCGGAGCCACCTACTACGTCGCGAATCTCCACAAGTGGCTCTGCGCGCCGAAGGGCTCCGGATTCCTGTGGGTGCGCCCGGACCGCCAGGCTGACATTCGCCCGCTCGCCATCAGCCACGGCGCCAACTCGCCGCGGCTCGACCGGTCCCGCTTCCGCGCCGAGTTCGACTGGACCGGGACCGCCGACCCGTCCGCCTACCTCGCGGTCCCCGACGCGATCCGCTTCGGCGAGGAGCTGATGCCCGGCGGCTGGCCCGCGCTTCGGGCGCGGAACCGCGCGCTGGCGCTCGCCGGACGCGACCGGCTCTGCCAGGCGCTCGATGTCGGGCCGCCTGCTCCCGATGAGATGCTGGGAGCGATGGCCTCGGTGCCGTTGCCATTGGAGCGGCGGCCGGGTGTAGTGCAGGGCGTCGACCTGTACGGCGATCCGGTCCACGACCAGCTTGCCGCGCTCGGGATGCAGGTCATGGTCACGCCCTGGCCCCAGCGACCGGACGGCGGGCCGTGGCGACGGCTGGTGCGGATCAGCGCAGCTGCGTACAACGATCTGGCGCAGTTCGACCGCCTGGCCGATGCCCTCCCCGCGGCCCTCGCGGCCGCAGCCTGAATCGCTGGATGCCAGCCGGGCGCGTCGTCGTGGTCGGCTCGGCCAACGTCGACCTGGTGGTCACGACGAAGCGACTCCCCCATCCCGGCGAGACGGTGATCGGCGGCACGTTCGCTCGGCATCTGGGCGGCAAGGGCGCGAACCAGGCTGTCGCGGCGGCCCGAGCCGGAGCGTCCGTCGTGTTCGTCGGGGCGCTCGGCCACGATGCCGATGGCGACGAATCGCTGGCTGCGCTCGCTTCCGAGGGGGTCGACGTGTCTCTGGTGGAGCGGGTCGACGCCCGCACCGGCATCGCCATCATCGCGGTCGGTGCCGATGGCGAGAACCAGATCGTCGTGGCTCCCGGCGCCAACGCGCTCCTGGCGACCGCTGCGGCGTCGCTCGCCGATCTCCCCCCTGGGCCAGGCGTGATGCTCACCTGCCTCGAGATCCCGATGCCGTGCGTCGTCGCGGCCGTCCAGGCGGCGCTTCGGATCGGAATGCAGCCGGTCGTCAACCCGGCACCGGCGGCCGCCCTCCCCCACGAGGTCCTTGCGGCGGGCGTGATCCTCACGCCAAACGAGGAGGAGCTGCTGGCGATGAGCGGCTCCGGCGCCCTGGACTCCGGCGTCGGCTCGCTCATCGAAGCCGGGGCGCGAGCAGTCGCTGTCACGCTGGGGGCGAGGGGTGCGCTCCTCGCCGAGGGTGAACGGCGTCGGGTCGTGCAGGCCCGGCCGGTCGAGGTGATCGATGCCACTGGAGCGGGCGACACGTTCTCCGGTGTGCTGGCGGCGTGGCTCGCGAGTGGCAGCGACCTGGACGCCGCCGTCGACGCGGCCACCTGCGCCGCTGGGCTCACCGTGTCACGGCCTGGAGCGCGCGACGGCATGCCCGAACGATCAGCAATCGAGGCTGCCCTGCGAGCGTGAGCAACGGTACCCGGGGGTACCTTGGGCCCATACCGGTCCTGCAGCCCCCGGCCGAGACTGGTCCGCATGAGAGCCGAAGCAACGGCGCGCAGTGCGTACCCGCGGCACGCGATCCGGGTCGCCGACCTGATGCTGCAGATGACCCCTACGCTCGACGAGCTGGCCGGTCACGAACACCGACATGCAGTTCGCACCTGCCTCCTCGCCATGCGGCTGGCCGAAGCGATGGGAGTCTCCGATCGGGATCGGCTGGGCCTCTTCTACGCCGCGCTGATGCACGACGCCGGCAGCGTGTCGGACGTCGATCCGAGCACCGCTCGGCCGCCGATGATGCGGCGACTCATGCCCGTCGCACGTGGCACGGAAGATGAGCGACGCGCCGCTGAGCACCTGCGGGTCCGACGCGGAGCCCAGTTCGCGACCCGTGCCGGCTTTGGGCCAGAGGTTGCCGTGACGGTGATGGCGCTCCACGAGCGCTGGGACGGGCGGGGCCTGCCGATGGGTCTCGAGGCTGAGGCGGTCCCCCTCTTTGCACGCATCGTCGCGCTCGCCGACGGTCTCGACATGGCCATCACCGACGACGGGGCGCAGGCCGCGTTGACCACGATCCACGCCCGTGCCGGCACCTGGTACGACCCGCAGATCGCATCGGTCCTGCTGGCGCTCTGCGCGAGTGGTCTCCTCAACGATTTGGAGGCACCCGACATTGAGTCGGCGGTGCGTGACCTTGAGCCGAACTGGCTCGCGCGCCTCGCGGACGGCGAGGAAGCCGATCGGATGCTGAACGCCCTCACTATCTCCGGAGGAGCCTGACCTCTAGCCGATCGGGGCGCTGGCCTCGGCAGCTGCGACAGCTTCCGGCTGGTCGCGGCCGACATCCTGGATGTTGTCGATCCGCCGCATGTTGACGAGCACGACCTCCGCATGCTGCTCGAAGTCCTCCAGGCCGGTGTCGCGCACCGCGGCGCGGGTTACCGGAGCGAACCGGGCGTTCTGGCGCATCAGGAATCCCGCCGCCTGGGCTCCCGGTGGCGTGTGCACCATGCCGGTCACCACCAACGTTCCGATGCCGATTTCGATCGGCTGCTTCGGCCGATGCAGCCGACGCTGCGGATCGGTCACCTGGGGTGGGGGCAGGATGAGGAGCACGTCTTCGAGCGAGAACAGCGCCCACTCGCCGCCGGGTGGCATCTCGATCGGCTTCGAGGAATCCTCCGGCTGCGCATCGAGCGGGACGACCGGCAGGACCTCCTCACGGTTGATGAGGTCCGTGAGTCGACCGTTGCTCAGATCCATGCCCACCAGCGTCCGGTGCCCGGCTGACCAGAATTCGACGACCGATAGGAGTGTCGGCGACTTGTCGACGGCTGGAGTCGCACCCGACTCCTCCGCCTCCTTGCGCCGGCGACCTCGCGACCAGAAGCTCACGGGTTCACCTCGAGCGGCGCTGCTGCCCGCGCGAGGATAGCCGGATCCCCACGGCGGGGTGCGCCTAGGCCACCTCGGGTCGCCGCGTGCGGCGGAGTGATGCCTGCAGGACGATCAAGAAGAGCAGGCCGAGGGTCGCCGGCAAACCGGTCGGCGCCGGGTGGGTCGCCGAGGCGGTATCGGCCATATCCGAGCCGCCGGAGACGCCGTGGCCACCGAGCTGATCCTGCGCGGGCGGATTGCCAGGATCGCTGGCAACAGGACCGTCGGACTGGGCCTGCTCGTCAGCGCTGGAGCCACCCGCCGGATCGCCGGCTGGCTGGTCGGCTGGCTCGTCGGCAGGCTGGTCCGAGGGTGCTGCCGGCTCTTCGGCCGTCGACTCGTCGCCGGACCCGGAGCCGGACCCAGACAGCACGTCCTGGTCGCCGCTCTCGGCGGGCGACTCAACGGAAGGTGACTCGTCGGCAGATGACTCGTCCGCTTGTGATTCGTCGGCCGGCGGCGCATCCGCAGGGGACGCATCGTCGGTTGGGGCGTCCTCCTGAGCTGATTCCTGCGCAGGGCTCACGACCGACTCCACCGGAGACCCGTCCGCGGAAGACTCGATCGCGGACTCTGCGGGAGACTCGTCGGACGACCCGTCAATGGGTGACGATTCGGGTGGCGAAGCCTCGGCCGACCCGGTCGGCGCCTCAGGGGGGCTCTCATCGACGGACGCGCTGGCCGCATCGCAGCCGGCGTCGACCCAGAAGGTCTTCTTCTTCGTCACCGTCTCGCCCGTCCCGGCCCATTCCACGCGATAGTGGCCGGCCGCCACATCGATCACGCTCGAGGCGTCCGTCCCGTCGCCGCTCGTGTCGTAGGCACCGGCAGCGACCGTCGACCCGTCACCGGTGGGGGGCCAGCTCACCAGGGTCCACGCGCCGTTCTCGTAGGGAGCGGGCATGGTGAACTCGAGCCAGAAGGCGCAGACATGGGGCTCGTTGTCGCTCCCCACGCCTTCCTCCCCGGTCGAGGCATCGTGCACCTTGACGTTGCTGGACCCGTTCCCGCCACTCAGGTCGTGGCCGTTCGCGGCCGCGCCAAGCGCCGGAGCGACGCTCACGAGGAGGGAGATACCAAGCACAGCCGCACTCACGAGGGAGATCGGCAGCCGTGAACGACGCAGGATGAATTCGCGGTCACCGCGGACGAGATGTGTACTGAACATGCCGGGAGCATGGCGGCGCCTCGCAGGAAGGGCCATGACGAGGTAGTACTTCCGGCATATCGCAAACCCCGGACCGATAGGACGATTTCCGCCGAGTGCGGTCTGGTGCAGTACCAGGGCCGTACCGATGGATGTCGGGACGCTCGGCGACACGTCGCCAGCGCCCTCTGGGCGGCAGCCGTCATCGGGTCCATTGCGATTTCCGGTGCGGTGTCGCACCAACCGCATCACCCAGTTCCGCCCCGCACCCTACCCGACCACACTCGGAGTGCCCCAGAGGTCCTAGGCAAGGGGGTACTCAGGTCCTAGGGTGATGCGACGAATCCAGGTTCTCCAGGGAGGCAGGCATGACACCTCGGACCGCAAGGCGCGGAATTCTCACCCGTCGGATGGGCGTCTTCACCGTCCTGATGGGGCTGATCTCGTTCGCCCTCGGCTTCCTACTGCACCCGATGTACTAGCGGCAGTCTCTGGGTTCTTTGGGGCGCACCGCTCCGCGAGCGGGAATGGTGGGCGACAGTGGACTCGCGCCCAACACCAGTGACCTCGGAACCGGCAACCCGTGGACCGAGCACAAGCCCGCGTAGCTCTCATTCCAACGGCGCAGCGGCGTCAGCTTGGATCCAGGCGCGCTCTAGACCTGCCTGCTCGAGGCGATCGAATGGCATTTCGGCAGTGTGTGCCGGGGTCGCCCCCGCGCTACCGATGACGGAGACCGATCACCATCGCCCGAAACGCCGTGCTAAGGCCCGCCAACCACAGGACCCCGGCCACTAGGAACAGGGGCGGGACGGCCATGACTGCCCCGTACACGGGTAGATGAAGCAAGGACCATAACCAGACCGGGCCAACGACCAACAAGCCCAGCGCGCCAACCAGCCACAGCCAACGCACGGCCAGGATGGCGATGGCCAGACCGGCAGCCGAGGGAGCGGCCACCAACGCCACCCAGAAGAGGGGTGGGATATCGGCCCACATGTTGTCGGGATCGAACCCGATCCAGTAAGCCGTCAGCCCGCCCAAGATGACCCAGGGCGCAGCCCACCAGATGCGGCCGGAGCGCGATGCGAGCGTGTTCACGTGGATGACCTCGTGCCGCGAGCCTGCCCTGATTCTCCTCGCGTCGTCAACGTCTCCGTGGCTCGGTGCTGCAAGTTGCCAGGGCGTCCTTACCGCCGGCTTATCGTGTGCTTGGCTCGCGATCAGGATGTCCAGAACCGGCTCACGCGTTCACTGCACGCGAACAAGCGCGAAGCCGCCGGTGGAGCAGGCTCCCGGAGAGAAGAGCCTGACCGCTGTTATGGCGGTCACTTCGTGCTCAGGAAGGGGGTTTGGTGGGCGACACTGGACTCGAACCAGTGACCTCTTGCATGTCAAGCATCGCCGCCTCTGCATAGTAGCCGTGAGCGTGGCCGGGGTGTCTAATGGGGCTGCGTTATGGCGGTCACGGAAATGCCCCCGGACGCGGGTTGTGGCCACGCCGGGGACGCGGCTGAGTCTAGCTTTGGCAGGACCGTGACTATCAGCGGTATTCGGTACTAGCCGGTAGTGCATCAGTTTGAGCCGCCTCGGGCTTGACGGATCAATGGCGGTATGCTGGGCACCATGAGCGAGAAGGGTGGCTGCCGCTCGCCTACAGCATGCTCGCGATTGGGACTGCCTACCTGCTCGCGCGTGAGCGGGCCAGGTGGCTGCGGGTAGTGGACCAGGTCGCACGGCCAATCGGTCGATTCGTGTCATGGGGCTGCGATGGTATCAGCCGGATCTGGACGTCCTCCGGGGCTCTCCGGGACGAATTGTCGGCTTCCGTGTCGAAAGCGGGTGGCCTTCCAGAAGCTCGCGGCCGGTGACGAGCAGGAAGGTCATGTCGTAGTAGAGCAACCGCGGCAGCGCCATGACGACCGCAAGCGAGGCCGCGAACCAGCCCGTGGGACTGCGTGCTTGGCGAACCAGCGCACCGAGGGCAACCGCGGCCCCCGCAGCCCACGCGATCGGCGAGATCAGCCAGAGGCCGGCAAGTGGACCGGGTGACAGCGGGTAGTGGCTGAGGTCGAATAGCAGCATTGGCGCGGTGAGAAGTGCAGCCACGGCCACCGACACGAGGCAGCGACGCCATTCTCCGAGCACCGCATAGCGAACGGCGTAGAGCAGCGGAAAGCCCTTGAGTGAAGCGGCGACGCCTACGGCGGCGGGGCCCGCCCGCCCGTCGATGGTGTAGACGAGCGCCGCCACGATCAGCGGCTGCACGTTGCCGTGGATCGAAGCGCCTGCCAGAAACGGCGCGAACAGCCCGCCAAGCAGAACGAGGCCCAACCGCCGGCTCGTGACCAGGGGCCAGAGGGCGACGCTGCTCGCGGCGAACATCGCGAAGACCCAGCCCACGCTCACGGCATCCCTCGGTAAGAAGGTGAGCGGGACCCACACTACCGCGAACCAGGGTGCGTAGCGGTAAACCGACGCAGCGCCCGGATCGGCGACCAATGGGTAGAGCGGAAGCCCTGCGC
>DATCOX010000129.1:0-6744 GCA_036564495.1 Candidatus Limnocylindria bacterium | reverse complement strand
GGTGACCGCGGGGTCGTCCGCGACACGCGCCAGGCTGGCCTCGACCGTGGCCTGAAAGGCGGGTGCGGCGGCGGTGCCCTTGGGGTCGCGGTAGACGACCAGCATCGTGGTCGCCTCGCTGCCGAAGCGATCCGCGATCAGCGCGGCGGCGCGCTGTTCCTCCGAGCCGTCGATCACCCAGCCGCCCTGGATCAGGGTCCCGCCTGAGGCGGCGGCCCACACGTTCGTGCCGATCACGATCGCCAGGCCCACGATCGGGAGCCAGCGCCGGAACCGATAGTCGAATCGGCCCACCGCGGCGAAGATGCCGGTCGGGTGCAGCTCGCGCACGTGCCCGGTGGCGGGAGGTCCGGCGGAGGCCTGGGACAACGGGTCACCTCGACTGATGAACGGGTTCGCGATTCGCCGGGGCGAAGGGTACAGGCTCGTTATGATCCGCGCGTGAAACGCCCAGCCACCGGGTCGTGACGAGCCTGGCGCCAGCGGCGTGGTGGCGCGGGCTGGGCGGCCTGACCCGTTCGGGCAGCCCGGTGGAGGGGCTCTCCTGGGCGCTCTACGACTTCGCCAACACGATCTTCTCGTTCGCCATCGTCAGCTATGCGATGAGCCTGTGGGCGATTCGCTTCCTGGGCGAGGCGGGCGGCCAGTTCTGGTTCACGTTCGCGGTGAGCGCCTCCGTGCTCATCAACGCCGCGGTGTCACCGGTGCTGGGCGCGATGAGCGACCGGACCGGGCGCCGCAAGCCGTACCTGGGCGTCTTCACCGCGCTCACGATCGTGCCGACGCTCGCGATCGGCTTCCTCAACATCGGCGTCGGGCTCCTCTTCTTCGGGATCGCCAACTTCGGCTACCAGGCCGCGCTGATCTACTACGACGCGCTCCTTCCCGCGGTGGCGCGGCCGGAGACCCGCGGCCGGCTGTCGGGCGTGGGGGTGGCGCTCGGATACCTCGGCACGATCGTGTCCGGGCTCCTCTTCAAGCTCACGACCGATTCCAACGGCGACTCGACAGCCGCGTCATTCCTGCTGGTCGGCTCGCTCTTCGCAGTCTTCGCGGCGCCGATCTTCCTCCGCGTGCACGAGCACTCGCCGCGAGGGGAGCCGTTCCGCATGATCGACGCGGTTCGCTCCTGGAGCCAGCTGCGCGCCACGATCGGCCATGCGCAGGAGACCCCGGGGTTACTGCGCTTCATCGTGGGCCGCTTCTTCTACAGCGACCCGGTCAACACCGCCATCGTGGTGATGAGCGCCTTCGCCACCCAGGCGATCGGCTTCACCTCAGCCGAGGCGCTGAACATCCTGCTGCTGCTCACGGTCGTGGCGGTGCTCGCCTCATTTGGCTGGGGCTGGCTGACCGATCGGATCGGCCCCAGGCGAACGCTGCTCTGGGTCCTCGTCTCGTGGACCGCCGGGCTGCTCCTGCTGGGGCTCGTGCTCGACAAGATCCCCTTCCTCCTCGCGGGAGCGGTGCTCGGCTCGGGACTCGGCGGAGTCGCCGTCACGGATCGGCTCCTTCTGCTGCGCCTGGCTCGCCCCGAGCAGGTCGGCGAGATGCTGGGCCTGTACGGCCTGGCGGGGAAGTTCAGCGCGGTGATCGGCCCGATCGCCTATGGCTCGATCGTCGGTCTCCTGCTGGAGCCGATGGGCAAGGCCGCCTACCAGATCGCGATCCTGTCCCTGCTCGTGCTCATGGTCATCGGCTTCCTGATCGTGCGGAAGGTGCCGGACGGGACGCCGCATCCTGAGGAGGAAGCCGAGTATTCGCCCCTCGAGCCCGCCATCGTTCCGCCGGGAGAGATGCCATGACCCTGGTGGTGGCGCATCACGGCGCCACTGCGGTCGCACCCGAGAACACGATGGAGGCCTACCGGCTGGCGGTCGAGATGGGCGCCGATGCGGTCGAGCTGGACGTCCATCTGACCTCCGACGGGAAGCTGGTGGTGATCCATGACGAGACGCTCGAGCGTACGACCGACCTGACCGGCTCGGTCGCGTCGATGACGTTGAGGAAGGTCCGAGCGGCCGATGCCGGCCACCGCTTCGAGGCGCCGGACGGCAGCTTCCCGTTCCGCGGCACGGGCCTGAAAGTGCCGACTCTCGATGAGGTGCTGAAATGGCTCCCGGACGGGATCGGCCTGGTGGTCGAGATCAAGGCGCGCGCGGCGACCGCCCCGACCATCGCCGCGCTTCGGGGGTCGCGGGTGCGCGCCGCCGGCGGGGTGAGCCTCATCAGCTTCGAGGAACCCATCCTCGAAGAGGCCCGACAGCTCGACCCGGAGATCCCCACCGGCTACCTGCTCGTGCCGTCACAGCCGATCGAGCCCGCCATGGTCTACGCCGTCGAGCATGGCCACGCTGCGGTCCACCCCTGGGAGGGCGACCTCGGGCTCGACGCCGCGCCGACGCTGGCGCTCGCCCAGGTGTACGGCCGGCTAATGGGCTGCTACGTCGTGAACGACCCCGTTCGCATGCAGCAGCTGGCGGCCCTTGGCCTGTGGGGCTTCGTCACCGACATGCCGGACGTGGGCCGGCAGGCCATGGGTCCGCGAGCGAGCTGATCTAGGCGGGCTAGCCCAGGGCGCGCTGGGCGGCCTCCGGGTCGTCGACCCCGAACGCGACGCTCGCCTTGTCGCCGTCCATGCCGGTGACGAACATCGTCTCGATGTTGATGCCTGCGTCCGCGAGCCGGCGAGCGGCCGCGGCCAGCGTTCCGGGCCGGTGCTCCATGCTGGTCCGCACGATCGGCACCTCGCGGTAGACCCAGCCCTTCGCACCGAGGGCGGTGCGCGTGCCGGACTCGTCGTCGGTCGTGAACGAGACCGAGCCGAGCTCGCCCGACGTTGCGCCGGCGACGCCAGTGATGTTGATTCCCTTCTCGGCGACCGCCTCGGCGACCATCGCGAGGCTCCCTGGCTGGTTTGGCAGCTCGACGATGAATGCCTTCATTTCCCTCTCCTCTGGCTCTCGATTTCGCGTGGGTCGAGTGTACAAGTCGCCGTCATCATCGCCGGCGTCGGATGCGGTGGAGGAATGGATGGCGATCGCGGAGACCGCTAGGCTGCCCGCATGACGTACAGCATCGTGGCGCGCGACCCGCAGACCGGCCGCTTCGGGGTCGCCGTCCAGTCGCATTACCTCGGTGTCGGCCCGGTCGTGCCGTGGCTGGAGGCGGGAGTCGGGGCGGTCGCCACCCAGGCGTCGGTCAACACCAGCTTCGGCCCGATCGGGCTGGAGATGCTGCGCGCCGGACGCTCGGCGGACGAGGTGGTCGCTGCCCTAGTGGCCGGGGACGAGCAAGCGCAGATGCGCCAGCTCGGCGTGGTCGACGCCAACGGGCGCGCGGCCGCCCACACCGGCGCCGAATGCATCCCCGCCTGCGGGCACCTTGTCCGCGACGGCTTCAGCGTGCAGGGCAACCTGCTCGAGCGCGACACCTGCTGGCCGGCGATGGCCACGGCGTATGAGGGGGCGCTCGCAGCTGGGGAGCCCCTCGTCGAACGGCTGCTGCGGGCAATGGAGGCCGCCGAGGGGGAGGGCGGCGACGTTCGCGGCCGCCAATCGGCGGCGATCATGATCGTGGCGGCCGAGCCACAGCAGGCCGCCTGGCGCGGGCGCCTGATGGACATGCGGATCGAGGACCACCCCGATCCGGTCCCGGAGCTGCGGCGGATCGTGACGATGCAGCTGGCCTACAACCTCCTCGACGACGAGGGCGACGAGGCGAAGGCCGGACGCAACGCCGATGAACGCTACGCACTCGCGCGCCGGATGTCGCCCGATGCCTACGAGCTCGTCTTCTGGAAGGGGGTCGAGCTGGCGACGGCCGGTGACGTCGACGCGGCGCGGCGCGAGCTGCAGGTTGCGTTCGACGCGGATCCGCGCTGGCGAACCACGCTCCAGCACCTGGCCGACGCTCGGACGCAGGGCGTCACCTCGGAGCTGGCCGAGCTCCTCCTGGCCTAGGCGCCGGAGCTCCTCACCAGTTCGTCGCGGTCGAGGCCTCGATCTCACCGACCGACTCGAGCCAGCGCTCGGCGTCGATCGCGGCCCGGCAACCGTCGCCGGCGGCGGTGACCGCCTGGCGGTACAGGTGGTCGTGCACGTCGCCGGCCACGAACACGCCCTCGACCTTGGTCCGGCTGCCGCCCTCGACCACGCAGTAGCCGCGCTCGTCGAGGTCGAGCTGCCCGGCGAAGAGGTCGGTGTTCGGCTTGTAGCCGATGGCGATGAAGAGACCCTGGACCGGAACGGTCGAGGCTTCGCCGCTGACGGTGTCCCGCAGGGCGAGCTCGCCGACGGTCATCTCGCCGCGCACCTCGGTCACCTCGGTGTTCCAGCGCACGTCGATCTTCGGATGCGCGAAGGCGCGGTCCTGCATGATCTTGCTGCCGCGGAACGCCTCGCGCCGGACGAGCATGGTGACCTTCGACGCGAAGCGCGTCAGGAAGAGCGCCTCTTCCAGGGCGGTGTCGCCGCCGCCCACCACCGCGATCTCGCGGTCACGGAAGAAGAACCCGTCACAGGTCGCGCAGGCGCTCACCCCGCGACCCCGGAACTGCTCCTCTGACGGGAGGCCCAGCCACAGGGCGGATGCACCGGTGGCGACGATCACGGCATCGGCCTGGTATTCGTCGTCTCCGACCCAGAGCCGATGCGGACGCTGGCTGAAGTCGACCTTCGTCACGTCCTTGTCGAGGAGCGTGCTCCCGAAGCGCTCCGCCTGGTCGCGGAAGAGCTGCATCAGCTCCGGCCCCTGGATCCCACCGGGAAAGCCGGGGTAGTTCTCGACGTCCGAGGTGATCATCAGCTGGCCGAGGGGGGTGTTGCCGGCAAAGACCATCGGCTCCAGGTTGGCGCGGGCCGCGTAGATGGCGGCGGTCAGCCCGGCGGGGCCCGACCCGATGATGGCGAGCTTGTGGTGACGTCGATCGGTGCGGTCGGCGTCCTGGGTGCCGGCCTTGGGCGGGATGGTCGCGGTCATGAATTCAGTCTAGCGAACCCGTACACTCGGGCCATGATCGATCGTCGTCGGACCGTCAGCGTGGACGTCGGAGGGGTCCTGATCGGCTCCGGACACCCGATCGTCGTCCAGTCGATGACGAACACCGACACCGCCGATCCGGACGCCACCGCGATCCAGGTTGCGCAGCTGGCCCATGCCGGCTCGGAGCTGGTGCGCGTCACCGTCAACAACGACGCGGCGGCGCAGGCGGTGCCGGTCATCCGCGAGAAGCTCGACCACCTCGGCGTGGGCGTGCCGCTGATCGGCGACTTCCACTACAACGGCCACCTCCTGCTGACGAAGTACCCAGCCTGCGCGGCGGCGCTGGCCAAGTACCGCATCAACCCGGGCAACGTCGGCACGAAGCGCCACGACGAGCAGTTCCGCCAGATCGTCGAGGTGGCGATCGCTAACGGCAAGCCGGTGCGGATCGGGGTCAACTGGGGCTCGCTCGACCAGCAGCTCCTCACCGAGCTGATGGACGCCAACGCCGCGCTCGCCGAGCCACGCGACTCGCGTGACGTGATGATCGACGCGATGCTCGAGTCCGCGCTGCGCTCCGCCAGCCTCGCCGAGGAGACCGGGCTGGGCCACGACCGGATCGTCATCTCGGCCAAGGTGAGCGGGGTCCAGGACCTGGTCGAGGTCTACACCCGCCTCGCCGAGCGCTGCGACTACCCGCTGCACCTCGGGCTGACCGAGGCGGGCATGGGCTCCCGCGGGATCATCTCCTCGACCGCCGGATTGGCGATCCTGCTCCAGCGCGGGATCGGGGACACGATCCGGGTCAGCCTCACTCCGGCGCCGGAGGGCGACCGTACCGAGGAGGTCCAGATCGCCCAGCAGGTCCTCCAGTCGCTCGGGCTGCGGAGCTTCACGCCGCAGGTGAGTGCCTGCCCGGGCTGCGGCCGGACCACGTCGACCTTCTTCCAGGAGATGGCCCGCGATATCGGCGCCTACCTGCGCGACCAGATGCCGGTCTGGAGCCGCACCCACCCCGGCGTCGAGGAGCTGAAGGTGGCGGTCATGGGCTGCGTGGTGAACGGGCCTGGCGAGAGCAAGCACGCCGACATCGGGATCAGCCTGCCCGGCACGTTCGAGGAGCCGGTCGCCCCGGTCTTCGTCGATGGGCAGCTGCGGACGACGCTGCGCGGGGACGACATCGTGCCGCGCTTCCTGGCGATCGTCGACGAGTACGTCGCGGAGCGCTATCCCGGAACCGTCACGGCCGGCGCTTCCTGAGGCGCCGCCTCGGCCGGGCCGAGTTGAGCTTCAGGACGTCGGCAGCGCGGTCAGGAAGGTCCACGCCGCCGCGATGAACGCGATCAGCGTGAAGGCGATGATCGCCAGCGGCAGGAGCGCGACGCGGATGTTCTGCTTGACGACCTGCAGCTGCGGATCGACGTGGTCGCCGTGCAGGTCGTGGACCGTGTCGAGCACCAGCCCGGTCTCCTCGGTGGTCGCCGGGACGTTCGGTTCCATGCGCGTCACTCCTTTCGCAGGATCGCTGCCAGGCCCTGCTCGAGGTCGGCGGCGCTGAGCTGGCCGATCTGGCGGCCCACCACGACCCCGTCGCGGTCGATGAAGAAGGTGTCGGGCGGCGCAACGATCCCGAACCGTGTCGCGATCGCGTCGCCGGGGTCCATCGCCGCGGGCCACGTCGCGCCCATGCGGGCGAGGAACGCCCGCGCCGCCTCCGACCGATCCCGGAAGACGATCCCGACGACCGCCAGCCCGTCGCCG
>DATCOX010000127.1:0-15093 GCA_036564495.1 Candidatus Limnocylindria bacterium | reverse complement strand
AGCGCCAGCGACAAGGTGATTGCCGCCGTGGCGGCGACGGCGAGCATGCGGCGGGAGAAAGTCCCAGCCTTTGCGGTGTGAGTAGTCACGATAACCGGTCTCCTTTAGACGTTTCCAGCTCCCCTGATGCTCCGCGCGGTCTGTCCGGGCGGCCCCCTGGGGGATGAACTGGCCGGACCATATCCGGAAGTACTGCCCCTGCCTAGTACCTCCGGATAGGCCCTCGGAGAGGTCTGGTGAGGTCCGGTTTGAACGTGGGCGGTCTGGTTGTTGCACCCCCGCAACGGAATCCGTCGCTGGCCGTCGCGGAGTCCTCCGCCCACAACAGAAGACGGGGTAGAGGCGAACCTCTACCCCGTCCCTGCCAGGGGGGCTGGATCAATCGGAGTCCCACCTCCGAAATGGCCGAAGGGACTCCGTGAAGGTGGTTGTCGGACACTAGGCAGCCCCCGGCGAACCGGGGGCTGCTTCGTTCAGGTGACCGGCTCGCGCCGTGTCGCTTGCTGGCCTAGCTGCGGTTGCGGACCGTCTTGACGTTCGCGTACGCGAGCGTCCCGAGCGATGCCAGCAGGATCAGGCTGAAGGCGATCGTCGGCAGCGGGCTGGAGTTGCTCCCGAAGAACGCGCCGTTCGAGATGCTGCCGGCAGGGGTGCCGGTGCCGGCCTCGACCGACTGCTCGCCCGATGCGGACGCTGCCACCGACTCGGCGGACGCAGGCACCGACTCGGCCACCGACGGGGGCACCGACTCGGCAACGGACGCGGACTCAGCGACCGACTGGGCCTCCGAGCACTGGACCGAGTTGGACTTGCTGGTCCACTCCGACCCGGGCGTCCCGGCATAGCTCGCCTCGTCGGCGAAGACGCCCAGGACGCCGCCGCCACTCAGGTCGAAGCTGCTCGTGACCGTGACGGTGACGGTGAAGGAGCCGGTGCCGATCAGGCCGCCGACATTCGCGACGAAGTAGTTCGACTCAACAGCGGAGATGTAGCCGGCCGGGTCGCTGCCGCCGTTGTTGTTGATGGCGCCCTGGTTCGGGCTGAGGTAGACGACCAGGGTCGCGCCGTCGGGAAGCGCGGCTCCGTCGACGCTGTAGTCGATGACGAAGTCGAAGCTGGTGGCGCTGTCACCATTGCAGAACAGGATGGCGTTCTGCTCGAATGTGAACGTTGCCGTTCCACCCAACAGGTCAGAGGTGGGCGTCCCGCCGGTGGGGGCCCCGTTCTGACCGGGGTTGAACCCAGCGGCCGATACGGGGCCTATGAAGTACAGCATCGACAGCGCAAGGGCTGCGAGCGCTGCGATGATCGCGGCGGGCCGCGATAGGGAGGTGCGAGTACTCACGATAACCTGGTCTCCTTTTGCCTTCCAACTCCCCTGGCGTTCCGCGTGGGAATCCACGCAGACCCCCCTGGGGTCCAAGGCTCGGCAGAATACACTGGAAGTACTACGTTGACTAGTACTTTTGTCGAGTAATTTTCAGAGCGGTCATGCGTGCTGGAGAGGAGTGCACAACGGAGTGGTGCGCAAGGGCACCGAACGTGCTCAGCCGGTTCGGCCGCGAGCCTCCAGCAGGACCACCTGCGTCTCCTCGGGCAGGGAGGACGCCTGGACCACCGCCTTCGGCTGACGGATCGGCTCGCTGACCGCCAGCTCGTGCAGGAAGCGCTCAGGGCCGAGCAGATCGGTCGACGCGCCGTCGGTGGCGAAGTGCATCGGGATCACGATCTTCGGGCTGATCTGCGCCACCACTTCGGCGGCCTCTGCCGGACCGATCGTGAAGTTGCCGCCGGCGGGGACAAGCAGGACGTCGATCGGTCCGAGCTCTGAGAGCTCCTCATCGGTCAGGAGATGGCCCAGGTCGCCCAGGTGGCAGACGTGCACGCCATCCATCTCGACCGCGAAGATCACGTTCTCCCCGCGCTCGCCGCCGCGCACGCCGTCGTGGAATGAGCGGACCGCGGTGATGAGGAGGTTGCGGTACTCGTACTCGCCGGGCCGCGTCAGGGTGAGGCCAGCGGTGATCGAGCGGGTGTAGCTGTGGTCGGCATGGGCGTGCGAGATCGTCAGCAGGTCGACGTCGTGCTTGCCCGCCACGAACCCGGTTGCGGGCGGGCACGGGTCGGTGATGACCGTCGCCTCGCGCCCCTTCAGCCGGAAGCAGGCGCGCCCGTACCAGGTGATCTCCATGGGATGGCCGATGCTACTGGAAACGCACGAGCGCCGGTGCCCGCCCAATGACACCGGCGCTCGAAGGAGGGAGGGTGGAGGCGGAAACCCGTTGGTTTCCTACTCGCAGGGACCACCCTAAAAGCCCACGGTGAATCCCAAAGGGGGGCTTGGCATAAGAAACCTGAACCTAAGGCCGCTCAGGACGGGTGCGACAATGCGACCGATGTCCCTCCTGGCCAGGCGGTTCGCCGCGCTGAGCGTTCTGCTGCTGAGCCTGGCGATGATCGCGGTCGTCGGCCTGCGCGGGATCGGGATCCCGAGCTCGACCCCGATCCCGTCGGCGGCAACAGCGCCGCCTTCCCAGCCGGCGCCGTCGGAGGATCTGCTGACCGCCATCGATCGGATCGAGCAGCAGGTCAGGCAGCTTCGCCAGCTGCCAGCCGCCGACATCGGCCCACCCCAGATCCTGACCCGTGCCGAGCTCGCCAAGGTCCTGCCCGGGCTCCTCGAGCCGGCACTCGACAACACCACGCTACGGGCGCTCGGCCTGCTCGACGCGGGCCAGGACATCGTGGCGCTGACCGAGCAGCTGTACGAGGCCCAGGTGGCCGGCTTCTACGACTTCGACACGAAGCGGATGGTCGTCGTGACCGATGCCGGCCTGACCCCCGCTGCCGAGATCACCTACGCCCACGAATACACGCACGCCCTGCAGGACGCCTCCTTCGACAGCTCCGCGGCCCAGAAATCAGTTGCGGGGCAGCGCGATCGGGAGCTCGCCCTGCTTGGCCTCGAGGAGGGGGACGCCACCACCTCGATGGTGCTGTGGGCGGTCGCCCACCTCACGCCTGAAGAGCTCGCCGGCGTGGTCCAGGCGCCGGTGCCGGACATGACCGGGATCCCGGCGTGGATGGTCCGTCTGCTCGAATTCCCATACCTGTCGGGTGCCGAGTTCGTCGGCCAGCTGTACGCGTCGGGTGGGTGGGCTGCGGTCGATGCCGCGTATCGCGACCTGCCGGCCTCGACCGAGCAGATCCTCCATCCCGAGGCCTATGCGAAGCACGAGGCGCCGGACGTCGTGGCTCCGCTCGACCTGGCGAGGGCGCTCGGCGCGGGTTGGGTCCCCGCCAGCGAAACCACGCTGGGCGAGGCGTGGATGGGCATCTGGCTGGAGGGGATCGGGGTCTCCACCTCCACCGCCGACAAAGCAGCGGCCGGATGGGGCGGCGACCAGTTATCCGTCGCCACCAGTCCTGGCGGGGCGTGGGCCCTCGGCTGGCGGATCGCGTGGGACACGCCCAATGACGCCACCGAGTTCGAGGCTGCCTACGCGGGCGTCGAGGCACAGCTGCCGTTCAAGTCGCGGATCGTCCACGCCTCCGACCTCGAGACGATCGTGCTGCAGGCCTCGTCCGCGGACGTGCTCTCGACGATGGCGCCGCTCGCAGGCGGCTAGCCCTACATCGCGTCGGGGGCGGAGATCCCGAGCAGGCCAAGGGCGTTGGCCAGCACCTGGCGGGCGGCATCGGTCAGCGCCAGGCGGGCTCGCGAGAGGGGAATCTCGTCCGGCTCATCGGGCAGGACGCGGCAGTCGCGATAGAACGCGCTGAAGAGCTGCGCCACCTCGAGCAGGTAGTGCGTCAGCTCGTGGGTCTCACGTCGCTCGGCGGCATCGGCCACCACCTCGGGCATCGCCAGCAGCCGGCGGGTGAGCGCCTGCTCGGCGGGGTGGAGCAGCAGCGTTGCTGTCTCGCTGGCGTCCGGCGCGAGGTCGGCCTCTGCGGCCCGGCGCAGGATCGAGGCGCAACGGGCGTGCGCGTACTGGACGTAGTAGACCGGGTTCTCGGCGCTCTGCTTCTTGGCCAGCTCGATGTCGAGGTCGATCCCGGTGGTGGTTGCCCTTGAGCCGAAATACCAGCGCGCCGCATCGGGGCCGATCTCGGCCAGCAGCTCGTCGAGGCTGATGAACTCGCCGGAGCGCTTGCTCATGCCGATCTCGACCCCGTCGCGCACGAAGCGCACCCAGGCCATCAGCATCCACTGGACCGCGGCCGGATCGAAGCCGAGCGCCTGAGCGGCGGCCCGGTTGCGGGCGACCGTCCCGTGGTGGTCCTCGCCCCACAGGTAGATCAGCTCCTCGAAGCCTCGGCTGAACTTCTGGGCGATGTAGCCGAGGTCCGACGCGAAGTAGGTCGGCTGGCCGTTGGAGCGGATGACGACCCGATCCTTGTCGTCGCCGAAGGCGGTGGAGCGGAACCAGGTTGCCCCATCGGCCTCGTAGATGTGCCCGGCCTTGCGAAGCTGCTCGACCGCGCGGCTGACCCAGCCCTCGTCGTGGATCGAGCCCTCGCTGGTCCACACGTCGAACCGGACCCCCAGATGCGCGAGGCTCTCCTCGATCCCGGCGCGCACCCGCTCCGATGCCCAGCGACCAAGCACCGCCCCGGCATCGGCGCCGGCGGCGTTGGCCTCCGCCCAGACCTGGTCGGGGACCTGCGCTGCCAGCTCGGTCACGTAGTCGCCGTGGTAGCCGTCCTCAGGGACGTCGCGGTCCTCGTGCCGCGCCTGCACCGAGAGGCCCAGGTTGAGGACCTGGGCGTTGAAGTCGTTGAAGTAGTACTCGCGCGTCACCTCGTGGCCGGCCCCCTCGAGCACCCTGGAGAGCAGGTCGCCGACGAACGCGCCACGCGCGTTGCCGACGGTCAGCGGCCCGGTCGGGTTGGCCGAGACGAACTCGACGTTGATGCGCCGCGGGTGCTCGGCCCGCACGCCGCCGAAGGCAGAACCTGCGGACAGGATGGCTCCCACCTGCCCGGCCACCCAGCCGGGGGCGAGGCGCATGTTCAGGAAGCCCGGCGGCGCGACGCTGACCTCCGCGACGCCCTCCGGCAGCCCCAGGTGCCGCTTCAGGGTCTCGGCGATGCGCAGGGGAGAGTCACGCACGACCGGCGCCAGCTGCATGGCCGCGTTGGTGGCGTAATCGCCATGCTCCGGACGCCCCGGTCGCTCGATGCTGATCGGCGGCCAGGTGGCCGCCGCGGCCCGGCGGAGATCGCCGGCCGCCTCGGCGCGGTCCCTGGCAGCCTCGATGGCTGCGCGCAGGTCCGCGCGCAGCGAGCTCATCGGTCCTTCGCCAGTCGCAGCTCGAGGACCTGGTCGGCGCTGAATCCGCGCAGGGCGAGCGCCTCGGCGGCGACCTCCAGCAGCGCGCCGGCCGGGGCCAGCCCGATCAGCTCGCAGTGGTCGATGTCGGCGCCGAACTGGCGCGCCAGGTGCCGGATCTCGTTCACCACCCGGGCGATGCCGGTCTGCTCCCAGTCGACCAGGTTCATGCTCACCTGGGCGTAGCGAGGCTGGCCGGGATTCTCGAGCTGGACCGCCATGGCCTGCACGCCGGGCAGCCCGCCGGAGGACTCGCGGATCGTCTCCGCGATGCGGCGGGCCAGGGTGATGTCGTCGGTAGCGAGGTTCACGTTGAAGGCGATCAGCGGCTTGCGCGCACCAACCGCCACGGCCCCCGCGCGGGGATGCGGACGCTTCGGGCCGTAGTCCGGGTCGCGCTCAGGGTCGACCCCCAGCTCTGCCTTCAGCCCCTCGTACTGTCCGCGGCGCACGTCCGCCAGGCGTCGTCGCTCGGGACGAAGGGCGGCCTCGCCGTAGAGATAGACCGGCAGGTCGAAGGTCCGGGCGATCTGCTCGCCGAAGCGACGGGCCAGGTCCACGCACTCCTCCATGCGGGTGGTCCCCAGCGGCACGAAGGGGACGACGTCGACGGCGCCGATGCGGGGGTGCGCCCCCGTCTGGAGCTCCATGTCGATCAGCTCCAGGGCGCGACCGACCGCCGCCGTGGCCGCCTTCACCACCGGCTCGGCCGAGCCGGCGAAGGTCACGACGCTCCGGTTGTGGGTCTCGTCACGCGAGAAGTCCAGGACCGACACGCCGTCGATCTGTCGAACGGTCCGCACGATCTCCTCCACCACCTCGGCGCGGCGACCCTCGGAGAAGTTCGGGACGCATTCGATCAGGCTGGGCACGTTGGGCCGATGATACCCGCGGTCCCGCGCTCAGGCGTCGGCGGCGGCAGCCTGGCGGGGATCGTCCCGGCCGATCGTGTCGGGGTTCTGGCCGCGGGCTCGCGCCAGCCGCTCCGCAAGGAGCTGGAGGGGGATGGCGGTGGCGAGCGCGGCGCTCAGCCCGCGAGGCAGGGCGCCGGCCAGGGGAATCGGCAGTCGTCCAGCCGGCGTCAGGCTGCTCGGGATGTCGTCGCCAAGGTCGGCGGCAAGGAGGGCCGCGGCGGGCATGCCGAGCTCGGCCGCCGAGCGCAGGACGGCGCGGGAGCGTTCGGCGACGGTCTCGCCCCAGTCCTCGCCGTCGGTCAGGACCAGCACCAGGCCGGTGCGCTCGTCGACCGCGGCCAGGTGTCCGTGGCGGATTGTCTCGAGCTGGAGGGCGGAGGCAGGGAGGCGGGCCCCCTCCTCGATCTTCAGGGCCAGCTCGCGGGCCGCGGGGTAGTCGATCCCCGAGCCGACGATCAGCAGGCGCGAGCAGCCGGCCAACCTCGCGGCCACAGCGCTGGCGCTGGCCTCGTGCTCGGCGGCGTCGAGCAGCGCCCGGACGGCGACCCGATCGAGCGGCCGGCCGCCGAGGTCCGCGGCGATGGCCGCCGCCACGATCAGCGGCGACAGGTAGCCAACGGTATGGCACCAGCTCTGGTCCTGCTCCTTCGTCACGAGCACGTGGTCGGCGAGCTGGGCGCCGGGCGAGCGGTCGCTGACCGTGATAAGTGCGGTTGCGGACCCGGCCGTGCGTGCCGCCCGCAGCGCCTCGTTGGTCGCCCAGGTCCCGCCCTCGTGCGAGACCGCCAGCAGGACGCCGTTGAGCGGCGGACGACGCGCGACCTCGAGCGCCTGCATCGGCCACACGCTGCCCGCGTCAAGGACGGTGGTCAGCAGCTCGGCGGCGACCATGGCCGCGTGCTCGCTGGTGCCGCAGCCGGTGGTGACGATCGGGCGTCCCTGGGTGGCCGCCCCGCGCAGCAGGACCTCCACCTGCCCCAGCACGCGGTCCTTGCCGAGCCGCCGGAGCAGCCGCTCCGACAGCGCCGGCTCGGCGGCGATCATCTCGGTCATCACGTACGGCGGGCCTTCGCGATGCTGAGGCATCTCGGAGCCCGCCCACGGGTCAGGTGCGCTGGGGAGCGGCATGCCGGCGTCGAAGGCGACCATGGGCCGATGCTACGGCATGATCGCGCCTCCCCGCGACGAGCGGTACGCTTCCTGCATGCCATCCGAAGCAGGGGTGCCGGTGGGGCCGGGGGCCAGTTTCGAGCCGGCGCTCCCTGCCGACCCGAACCTAATCAACCTCGACGACTACGAACGCGTCGCCGCCGGGCGCCTGGCTCCCGGGCCGCTCGCCTACTTCGCCGGCGGCGCGGGTGACGAGGCCACACTCCGCGACAACCGGGCAGCCTTCGGCCGGCAGGCGCTTGTGCCGCGCGTGATGCGCGACGTCTCCATCGTGGACACCAGCCTCGAGGTCTTTGGGCGCCGCTGGCCGTCGCCGATCTTCATCGCCCCGACCGCGTTCCACCGCATGGCGCACCCCGACGGCGAGCTGGGCACGGCCCGGGCGGCCGCCTCGCGCGGCATGACGATGGCGGTCTCCACCTCGGCCAGCACCGACCTGGCCGAGATTGCCGAGGTCGGCGGTCCGCGCTGGTTCCAGGTCTACCTCCTCGCCGATCCCGGCGCGCGGCGCGCACTCATCGAACGGGCCGTGGCCCACGGCTACGAGGCGCTGGTGCTCACCGTGGACCTGGCGCGGATCGGGCGCCGCGAGCGCGACATCCGCGTTGGGTTCCGCATCCCCGAGGGAGTCGAGATCCCCAACGTCGCGATCGCGGCCGGCGTGCCGGCCAGCGAGGTGGCCTCGGTCGCGTTCACCAATCGGCTGACCTGGTCCGACCTGGAGTGGCTCGCGGCCTTTGGCCTCCCGGTGATCGTCAAGGGGATCCTCCATCCGGACGATGCCCGGCTGGCGATCGAGCATGGCGCGGCGGCGGTCGAGGTGAGCAA
Source organism: Candidatus Limnocylindria bacterium (assembly GCA_036564495.1). Classification (GTDB taxonomy): domain Bacteria; phylum Chloroflexota; class Limnocylindria; order QHBO01; family QHBO01; genus CF-167. Next base: position 6,846 of record DATCOX010000127.1, on the reverse strand, counting down.
CCACGGCGGACGGCAGCTGGACGCCACCATCGCCAGCCTCGATGCGCTGCCGGCGGTGGTCGAGGCGGTGGACGGCAGGGTCCCGATCCTGCTCGACGGCGGCGTCCGACGCGGGGTGGACGTGCTGATGAGCCTGGCCCTCGGTGCCACCGCGGTCGGCATCGGGCGGCCGGTGATCTGGGGACTTGCCGTGGACGGCCAGGCGGGCGTTGGCGCGGTGCTGGACCTGCTGAGCCGCGAATTCGAGAACGCCATGGCGCTCGCCGGGGCGGCTTCCATCGCCGAGATCACCGAGGAGCTACTGGCCTAGTCCTCCGCCATCGGGACGCGCACGCCACGTTCCCGAGCGACCTCGAGGGCACGCTCGTAGCCGGCGTCGGCATGCCGGATGACGCCCATGCCGGGGTCAGTCGTGAGCACGCGCTGCAGGCGTGCGGCTGCTTCATCGGTCCCGTCCGCGACCACGACCATGCCGGCGTGCAGCGAGTAGCCGATCCCCACGCCACCGCCGTGATGAACGCTGACCCAGGTCGCGCCCGCGGCGGTGTTGACGAGGGCGTTGAGGATCGGCCAGTCCGCGATCGCGTCCGACCCATCCTTCATCCCCTCCGTCTCGCGGTACGGGCTGGCGACCGAGCCTGCGTCCAGGTGATCGCGCCCGATCACGATCGGCGCGGCGAGCTCCCCCGACCGCACCATCTCGTTGATCTTCAGGCCCGCCTTCGCCCGTTCGCCGTAGCCGAGCCAGCAGATCCGGGCCGGCAGCCCCTGGAACGGCACCTTCTCCTCGGCCAGGCGCAGCCATCGGTGCAGTGATTCGTCTTCCGGGAAGAGGGCGGCCAGGGCCGCATCGGTCTTGAGGATGTCGTTCGGGTCGCCCGACAGGGCAGCCCAGCGGAACGGCCCCTTCCCCTCGCAGAAGAGCGGCCGGATGAAGGCCGGCACGAAGCCCGGGAAGTCGAAGGCGTTCTCCACGCCAGCGTCGCGCGCGAAGTTGCGGATGTTGTTGCCGTAGTCGAAGACGACCGATCCGGACCGCTGGAACGCCAGCATCGCCCGCACGTGCTCGGCGATAGATGCCAGGGATTGCTTCGTGTACGCCTCGGGGTCGCTTTCACGAAGTGCTACCGCCTCGGCCAGGCCGATCCCTCCCGGCACGTACCCGTTCAGCGGGTCATGGGCGCTCGTCTGGTCGGTGACGATGTCTGGGTGCCAGCCGCGCTTGACCAGCTCGGGCTCGACGTCCGCGGCGTTTCGGATCAGGGCCACGCTGCGGGCCTCCCCAGCAGCGCGCCAGGCGTCGACACGCCGGACCGCCTCGTCCAGGTCGATCGTCAGCTCGTCGACGTAGCCAGCCTTGTGCCTTCGCTCCGCGCGAGCCGGGTCGACCTCGATGGCCAGCACCGCGCCCCCGTTCATGGTGATCGCCAGCGGCTGCGCGCCGCCCATGCCGCCCAGGCCGGCGGTCAGGGTGACCGTGCCCTTGAGGGAGCCGTTGAAATGCTGGCGGGCGGCCTCGGCGAACGTCTCGTACGTGCCCTGGATGATCCCCTGGGTCGCGATGTAGATCCACGACCCGGCGGTCATCTGGCCGTACATCGTCAGCCCGGCGCGTTCGAGCTCGCGGAACTGCTCCCAGGTCGCCCAGTGGGGGACGAGCATGGCGTTGACGATCAGGACCCGAGGCGCCTCGGTCGTGGTGCGGAAGACGCCGACCGGCTTGCCGCTCTGGACGAGGAGGGTCTCGTCATTCTCGAGTCGCCGCAGCTCGCGGACGATGGCGTCGAATGCCTCCCAGCTGCGCGCCGCCCGCCCGGTGCCGCCGTAGACGATCAGGTGGTCGGGGTCCTCGGCCACGTCGGGGTCGAGGTTGTTCATCAGCATCCGGAGGGCAGCCTCCTGCCCCCAGCCCTTGCAAGAGAGCTCCGTCCCGTGGGGTGCGTGAACGGGGCGAGGTCCAGAGACGGGCTTGGCGGTCGCGGTCATGAACCGATGATATGCCCGGTCGCTAGCTCACCGTCGACAACAGGAAGGCCGTCGCGAAGCCGAAGACGGTCGCGAGGCCGGTCAGGTCACCGCCCTCACTGAAGGCCTCGGGGATCATGGTGTCGCTCAGCATGGTCAGGATCGCTCCTGCGGCGAATGCCTGGATGAGCGGAACCGCGCTCTCTCCCATTCCGCCCAGCAGCGCGTACCCGAGGGCGGCGGCCAGGCCAGAGATGAGAGCCACGCCTACCCAAAGGCCGATGATCCACGGCGGCTTGTGGCCCTCCTGTCGCAGGTCAGCCGCTGCCGACAGCGCCTCTGGGATATTCGACATGAAGACCGCTGCCAGGAACGGGACCCCGATCCCGCCGCCTGCGAGGAGTGTGGTGCCGAGCACAACCGACTCGGGGATTCCATCCAGCATCGCACCGAGCACGATCGCCGGGCCGTTATCTGCCGCCTTGACGGCGCTCTTCGCGCGTCGTCCTCCGCCCCGGCGGTGGATGACCTTGTTGCCGGCGAAGAAGACGAGAGCGCCGGCAGCAAGGCCACCGGCAACGGGGAGGGTGCCTCCGTGGGCGAACGCATCCTCAGTGAGGTCGAATGCCAGGGCGCTGATGAGGGCGCCGGTCCCGAACGCCATCGCAAGCGCGACAAGGCGACGAGGGACCTTGGCGGAGAGGCCGATCAGCGCCCCCACAATGAGGGCCGATGCCGCTCCCAATCCCCAGAGGCCGGCCTCGAGCATCGGTCAGTCGTCGCCGAAGGGATTCGGCCGGGAGGGCTTGGGCGGGAGGCGGAACAGGTCCTCCTCGCTCGGCCCCTTGGGGAGCGGCGGTGGCCATTCCTCGCCCTCGTCAGCCGGGCGCGTGTGCGACAGGAGATCGCCCCAGCCCACGTCGGCTGATGCTCCCTCGAGCTCGCGACGGTAGACGGGGTACCGATCCTCGCCGGCGGCGTGGGCGAACCCGGCGGCTTCGTAGATCGAGGCCGGTCCAGGGGAGAGCGACCACGGATCGGGTACGCCTTCGGGGTACGCCTCGACGGCGATGATCCCGCGCCTGTCGAGCTCCTCGCAGACCGCTCCGAGCAGCTCGGCCGCCACGTCCTCGCGGTCGGCAGTCTCCGGCACGACCTGGAGGCAGGTCACGACCCATGGAGCTGGGGAGTCGGGGAGGGAGGGGTAGCGATCGCGGATGACCTGTGCCCGCGGATACCTGGAGATCGGTCCGAATTGAGCCCAGCCGATGGCGACCCGGTCGCCGGCCCGATCAACGCTCCAGGCGAGCATCCCGTACGCACCGGCCAGGCGAGTCCCGGCCAGCAGGCGCGAAAGCTTCAGATTCGCGGCAGCCTCCGACTCTGACGCTTCGCGATGCCCCTCGAGGCGCTCCCAGTAGTCGCAGGTCTGGCAGCGCGCGCCGGGCTGAGCCGGCGCGGGGATCGAGGCGATCGACTCGGCGTCGACGAGGCTGAAGGTCAGGCCGGACTCGGCCACCGGTCAGGACCCCTCGGCGACGGCCAGCAGGTCGCCCGCATGCACGAGCTCGAGGGCTGCGGCAATGTCGGGCGCGGGAGATCGGTCCTCCGCCAGGTGGGGCACGCGCGTGCGCAGAAGCGCATGGGCGCGGGTAAGGCCGGCGCCCGGACGCATCGGTGCCCGGAAATCCAGTCCCTGTGCGGCGCACAGCGCCTCAATGGCCAGCACCGTCTCCGCCTTCTCGAGCACGGCCCGCAGGTGCAGCGCCCCAGTGGCGCCCATGCTGACGTGGTCCTCCTGGTTGGCCGATGTCGGGATCGTGTCGACCGATGCGGGATGGGCGAGCGTCTGCATCTCGTTGACGAGGGACGCGGCGGTGTACTGCACGATCATCAGCCCGCTGCTGACCCCAGGCGCCTCCGACAGGAAGGGCGGCAGGCCAGAAAGATGCGCGTCAACAAGCCGCGCGGTTCGTCGCTCGGAGATGGAGGCGAGCTCGGCCAGCGCGATCTTGGCGTAGTCGATCGCGAGCGCCAGCGGCTCGCCGTGGAAGTTGCCGCCGGACACGACGCGGCCATCCTCGAGCACCAGCGGGTTATCCGTTGCTGAGTTGATCTCCACCGCCAGGACCCGACCCAGCTGGTCGAGCGCGTCGCGCACCGCGCCGTGGACCTGGGGCATACAGCGGATCGAGTAGGCGTCCTGGAGCCGATGCGAGCTGTCGGCGTGCGATGCCCCGATCTCACTCCCGGCCAGCAGCGCGCGAAGGTGTGCTGCTGCGGCCACCTGGCCCGGATGCGGTCGGGCGCCGATCAGCCCCTCGTCGAAGGCAACGCCGGTCCCTTCCATCGCTTCCAGGCTCATGGCGCCGATGACGTCCGCTGAGGCGGCAAGCCGTTGCCCGTCGAAGAGCACGAGGGCGGCGATCCCGGCCATCAACTGGGTCCCGTTTAGGAGGGCGAGCCCTTCCTTGGCGCCGAGGGTCAGGGGAGCCAGGCCGGCAGCGCCGAGGGCATCGGCGCCGGACATCGGCCCTGTGGGAGTGTCGGCCGAGCCCTCGCCGATCAATACCGCCGCGAGGTGTGCGAGCGGTGCCAGGTCGCCGCTGGCACCGACGCTGCCGCGTGACGGAATGACCGGGTGGATGCCCGCGTTGAGCATCCCGCAGAGGAGCTCGGCCAGGACGGGGCGAACGCCGGAGAGGCCGACCGCCAGAGCGTTGGCGCGGAGGACGAGCATGGCCCGCACCACGTCCTCGGAAAGTGGCTCGCCGACTCCGGCGGTGTGGGAGCGGACGAGGTTGACCTGGAGCTCCGCGACCTGCTCCGGGGCGATCCGAACGTTGGCGAGGTCGCCGAATCCGGTGGTGACGCCGTAGACCGTCTCGTCCTCCGCCACAAGCCGCTCGATCACCGCTCGCGAGGCGCGCATGCGCTCTGCGGCGACGGGATCAAGGCCCACCCGGCGTCCTTCGCGGGCAACCGCAGCCACGTCGGAGACGACAAGGTCGCGGCCGGTGAGGAGGAGCGGCGAGGTCGGCGCGACAGGCGTGGCGCGGCTCCTTTCGATCGGCCTGCGATCCGGTTCGAACCCCCGGGAACGCCGGGGGCCGTCCCTATACTACGCAGCGTGCGACGAGCCCCGGACCCTATGAGCCGTCCGACTTCGCCCGCCGGGGCTACGGATCTGGGCAGCGCGGTCCCCAGCCCGGCCTTCGCCTTCCTCCTGACCCTCATCGCCCTGCCGAGCCTCTTCTGGCTCGTCACGTTCAAGCGCACGACCGGCCACACGGTCCCCGAGGACTGGCTGATGACGAGCGTGGTGCCCCCGGTGCAGCACTGGGTGGCGACCAAGGCGCCGCCGCTTGATGCGCTCCTGGTTGGGATCAGCGGCCTCGGCTCCGGCTGGTTCGTGGCACTTGGATTCGCCGTCGCCGGGCTTGTCGCCCTGTCGCGGGGCCGCCGCGACCTGGCGCTCCTGCTGGCCGCCGGGACGCTGGCCTTCCCGATTGAGTGGGCGCTGAAGTACTTCACCGCAATTCCCGAGATCAGCCTCGCGACCCTCTGGAACGCGATCTTCAACGTGGGCGGGCGGGGCCTCGACGACATCGCCGACTTCCCAGCGGGGCACGCCCTGCGCGCGACCGTCTTCTACGGCCTGCTCGCCTTCTGCGTGGCTCGGGTCAGCACGGATCGGCGACGCGGGATGCTGGCTTACTGGGTCGCGATTGGCCTGATCGCGGCGATCAGCCTGATCCGCCTCTACCTCGGCGCGCACTACCCGATCGACCTACTCGGCGGCTGGATGGCCGGCGGCGCCCTGCTGGCGGTGATCGTGGCGGTCTACTCGCTGGCGGTGGACGGCCGCGTTCCCGCCTAGCCGATGCTCGACTTCATCGATCGGACGGTCATCCCCTTCTTCCTGAGTTTGTACGACGCGGTCGGCTACCTGGGGGTCGCGATCGCGATCGGCCTGGAGACCTTCGTGCCGATCATCCCCTCGGAGGTGATTGTGCCGATGGCGGGCTGGAAGGTGAGCCAATCGGCGACCGATCCGTCCGTGCTCGAACCGCTGACACATGCGCCCTGGAGCTGGCTGATCGTGCTGGTGATCGCGACGGTTGGCGCAGTTGCCGGGTCCTTCGCGGGCTACCTGATCGGTGCCTGGGGTGGCCGTCCGCTCCTCGACCGATGGGGCCGCTACGTCCATATCAAGCCCGACGACCTCGACCGCGCCGATGCCTGGTTCGCCCGGTATGGCGATCGGGCCGTGCTCATTGCTCGCCTGGTGCCATTGCTGCGGGCGTTGATCAACTACCCCGCCGGGGTGGCGCGCATGCCGGTCGGGCGGTTCCTGCTATTCAGCGCGCTCGGGTCTCTCCCGTGGAACGCGGCCCTGCTGTTGGGTGGCTATATGCTCGGCGAGAATTACCGTCACCTGTACGACGGGATCCGCCCGTTCGAACTGCTGATCTACGTGGTTGTCCTGGTGGGTGTCGCATACGTCATCTACCGGTGGTTGCGGGGCCACAACGCGGGTCGACGGCCGCCCGAAAGAACCGCTGGACCAACGCGGCCCAATGGGTAGAGAGGTGCAGGCACCTCTCCCGGCATGGCAGGAGCCACCGACAGCCGAAGGGCGATCTCCGATGCGGCCAGAGATCCAGGCGCTTCGCGCGGTCGCGGTGACGCTCGTCCTCGTCTACCACCTGTGGCCGGGGCCGGTCCCCGGCGGGTTTGTTGGCGTCGATGTCTTCTTCGTCATCTCCGGCTTCCTGATCACGTCGCACCTCCTGCGCGAGGTGGTCCGAGATCGGACCGTCAGCGTCACTCAGTTCTGGGCACGCCGCATTCGACGACTATTGCCGGCGGCCTACACGG
>DATCOX010000091.1:0-2849 GCA_036564495.1 Candidatus Limnocylindria bacterium | reverse complement strand
CTGGAGCGTGCCGGCCAGGCGCGCCATGTCCCAGCGCAGGCGGTCGTCGCGCAGCAGCTCGTCCATCATCCCCTGCAGCTCGGCGCGCATCTCGGGGCTGAGCGATGCCATCAGCGAGGCCATCTGCGAGGACTGGCGATGGAGGTGGTCGATCAGCTGGTCGACCGTCTCGATCCCCGGCGGGAAGTAGTGCCCGTGGCGAACCATAAAGCTCGCGAAGTCGGCCGAGGTGTCGACCCCCGCCGCGTGCTTCTCGAGCAGCTTGTTGAGGTCGCGCACCATCGCCCGGACCCCGTCGAGGTCCTCTGGCGAGATGCCGGCAACGCCCTCCTTCAACCCCTGGAAGTAGGTCTGCAACAGCTGTTGCCGAAGCTCGTCGGTGAGGGCGTTGAACGCGTCGCGCGCGTCGGCGTCCATGAACTCGTAGTCGCGCAGGCTGGCGAGGCGTCCCGCCAGGTCGGCGGGCAGGGCGTCCAGCCGATCGCGTCGCTGCTGTGCCGTCCGGTTCAGCACCTGCTCCGCCATCCGCGCCTGATCCTGGGCAGGTCCCGGAGCGGCGTCGAGCGCGCGCTGCTCGGCGTCGTGCACCCGGCGCTCGATCCCGGCGCGCTCCTGGCCCACGATCTCCTCGAGCCGCGACGCGACGTCGTCGAGCATGCCGTCGAGGTGCGATCGGGACAGCTCCTCGGCACGACGGGCGCGCAGCTGCTCGACGATGCGGCGCAGCCCCGGCACGTCGCCGCCGCGCGTGCCGCGCATCCCTCGCTGCATGAGGCGCTGCAGCGCCCTGCGGATGTCCCCCTCGGCCAGAATGTCGTCGGAGAGGGCGTCGAGCACGTCGTCCGCGTCGAAGGGCGGCAGGCTCTGGCTGCCGTCCCAGTGCGAGTAGCGGAAGAGGCTCATCGGTGCTGGAGGCTAGCGGGCGTAGCGCACGCCACCGCCCCGCCGTTCCTTGTTCAGGCGTCGGTTGAGGTGCAGCCCCTCGAGCACGAATTCCACGCCGCTCGCAACGCCAGCCGGCGATTCACCGACATCCAGCCGGCCCACGGCGCGGCTGAGCTCAGGCATCTCGGCGACCGTGCGACCCATCTCCTCGGAGGCGACGTACTCGCCCACCTCGACCTCCGCGCCGGCCTCGAAGCGCTCGACCAACCCGACCAGCTCGGAGAGCGAGAAGTGGCGGTTGAAGACGTTCACGACGGCCCGCTGCACGAGCTTCTCGATCACCTTCTCCTCGCGCGTCTCGTCGCCGAGCGTCTCGAGCTCGATCTTGCCGGCCGTCGAGGCCACGATCGCGCCCAGGTCGCTGACGCGCGGCGCCGCGATCGGCTCACCCAGGCGCACCGCTCGCTTGAGGGCGGCCGCCACGAGCGTCTCGTGGTTCGCGATCGTGACCCGCACGCTGACCCCCGAGCGCTGGCTCACCTCCGAGGAGCGGCGGGCGAGCTGCGACAGCTCGGCGACGATCTCCTTCATGAACGACGGCACCTGCACCGGGACCGCGGCCGCGGTCTCGTCGTCGAAGGCGAGCCACTCGGCCTCCATGATCGCGATCTCGGTCTCGGGATCCTCGGGGTAGTGCGTCCGGATCTGCGCGCCGAATCGGTCCTTGAGCGGCGTGATGATCCGCCCCCGGCTGGTGTAGTCCTCCGGGTTGGCGGAGGCCACCACGAACAGGTCGAGGTTGAGGCGGACCTTGTAGCCGCGGATCTGGACGTCGCGCTCCTCCATCAGGTTGAGGAGCCCCACCTGGATCCGCTCGGCCAGGTCCGGCAGCTCGTTGAGGGCGAAGATGCCGCGGTTGGTGCGTGGCAGCAGGCCGTAGTGGATCGTCAGCTCGTCCGAGAGGTAACGCCCCTCCGCCACCTTGACCGGGTCGACCTCGCCGACCAGGTCGGCGATGGTGATGTCCGGGGTCGCCAGCTTCTCGCCGTAGCGATCCGCGGCCGCCACCCAGCCGATCGGCGTCTCGTCGCCCTGCTCCGCCACGAGGGTTCGCGCGAAGGGGCTGACCGGCCGCAGGGGATCGTCGTGCAGCTCGGCACCCAGCACCACCGGCATCCAGTCGTCGAGAAGGCCGATGAGCGATCGGGCGATCCGGCTCTTGGCCTGGCCGCGCTCGCCGAGCAGGATGATGTCCTGGCCGGCGAGGATGGCGTTCTCCACCTGCGGCAGGACCGTCTCGTCATAGCCGATGATCCCCGGCAGGAGCGACTCCCCGCGGCGGATGCGACCGATCAGGTTCGAGCGCATCTCCTCCTTCACGCTCCGCGACCGATATCCGCTGGCGCGCAGCTCACCGAGGGTGCCGATGGTGGGGCGTTCGGTCATGTCGTGGCTCCTAAGGGCAACGCGGGGTACCGGCTGAGCGCGGCTGCGACCGACGGCGGATCGCAGACGCCCTGATCGGCGAGGGCAGAAAGATACGCGGAGCGTGCCGTCAGCTCCGCCTCCAGCGCATCGGCGGCGAGGCCAAGGCTGGCGGCGAGCACAGCGTACGCCCCGGGGTCGTGCAGCAGCGTTCGGCTCGAGCGGCCGCCGTCGCTGCCGAGCAGGGGCGGCTCCGGATCGTGCTGGGCGCCGGTCAGGCTCGGCGATCGGCCGCCTTCGAGCGCCGCCAGCTGGACCGGGGCGAGCGCCCCGTCGTCAAGCCGCAGGTGCCACGCCTCCTCGATGCGGCGGTACATGCCGGCCGGGGTCCGATAGGCGGAGTACTGGAGATAGAGCGTCAGCCCCGACAGGTCCGCATCGCTCGCGCCGAGCCGGTCACGGAGCGTGCCGAGCGCCTCGTCGAGCGTGTCGGCGTGCATCGTGGCGCCCATGCCGTACCCGCGCCCGGCGAGCTCCAG
>DATCOX010000079.1:0-4491 GCA_036564495.1 Candidatus Limnocylindria bacterium | reverse complement strand
AGCCATCGACCATCCCTCGGCCTGGGCGCGCCGCGACTGGGTGGCCATCGCGCTCGTCGCGCTCGGCGCGGCGGCCGTTCGTCTGGTTGGCCTGTCGACGCCATCGGGCTTCGTCTTCGACGAGATCTTCTACGCCCGCATCGCCTGCCGCTTCGTCATCGACACGGCCCGGTGCGGAATCGAGGACCTCGTGAGCGGCGCTCACCCGCCGCTCGGCAACTGGCTGATCGGGATTGGCATCCGGCTCTTCGGCTACAACGAGTTCGGCTGGCGCGTCACCTCGGCGCTGGCGGGCATCGTCACGGTCGCGTTCCTCTACCTCCTGGTGCGGCGCCTGCTCGCCGGTCACGTCACGGCGCCAGCCGCGACCGCGGGAGCCACCGCCGCGGCTGCGCTGCTGGCAACCGACTTCCTGCACCTCGTCCAGTCGCGCGTGGCCATGCTCGACTCGTTCGTGACCTTATTCGTCGTCGCTGCGGTCCTCTTCGCCGTGCTCGACGGGCGCCGACGACAAGGGTCCCGCGGCGAGGATCTGGATGCGCCGGGCTGGCTGCGTCGGCTCGCGCTCGGACGGCCGTGGCGCCTGGCGGCCGGCCTTGCGCTCGGCTCGGCGATCGCCGTCAAGTGGTCGGGAGGCTACCTCGCGATCGGCCTCGTCGTGCTGCTGGTGGCGTGGGAGGTGGCCGCCACCGAGCGGCCGGCGGAGGGCAAAGGATCGAGCTGGTGGTCCGCCTTCGGCACCGCATTCCGACGCGAGGCTGTCCCGTCGCTGGTCCTGCTCGGCGCTGTTCCGGTCGTGGTGTACCTCGCCTCGTACACCGGCAGGGTGCACGGCGACCTGCTCGCCCTGCCGTGGCGCGAGGGATCGGCCTGGCGGGTCATCCTTGAGCACCAGCTGGCGATGCTGCGCTTCCACACCGGCCTGGCCGGAGACCATCCGTACGAGTCGGCGCCCTGGGCATGGCTGCTGTTGAAGCGCCCCGTCGCGTACTCGTTCGCGGACGGGACCGGCTACCGAGAGGTCGTGGCGATCGGCAACCCGCTGACGTGGTGGCCGGGCGCGCTCGCCCTGGGGTATGTCGGCGTGCGCTGGGTCCGGTCCGGCGCGAGCCTGGCGCGCCCCGAGGTCGTGGTGCTGGCGGCCGCGCTCTCCACCTACCTGCCCTGGCTGATCCTCTCCGGATCCCGGTCGCAGGTCTTCATCTGGTACCTGTTGCCGACGATCCCGTTTCTGTATGCCGCGCTCGGCCTGGTCGCTGCAAACGCGTGGCGATCCCTGGCGGGCCGGATCTCGCTGGCCATGGCCGCGGGGGCGATCGCCCTCTCATTCGTCTTCTTCTGGCCGATCCTGACCGCGAGCCCGCTCGCTCCGGATGCATGGCGGACGCGGATCTGGTTCGCCGACTGCGATCGCCCGGGTGCGCCGACGCTCACCCTGCCCGATGATGAGATCAACTCCGGGCCGCCACCGTCGGGATGGTGCTGGATCTAGCGGTGGCCCCGCTCGCCGGGGAGGGTTACCCAGGATCCGCCGCGCTGGGCTGGGCCGGACCCCGAAGGCCGGCCCTGCGGCCGCCGTCCATGGCGAGGACGCCAGCCATTCGCCGATGCGCCGGTCCCGGGGCGACGCGGTCCGCGTGACGCCTGCGGCCGGCCTGCTCCGGCGCTGCGCAGGCGGATCGGCTCCGGGCGAATCCGGGTGTCGACCTCGAAGCCGGGAACGACCTCGGATGGGATCGCGTGCCCGAGCAGGCGCTCGATCTCGCGCAGCATCGGCCCCTCGTCGATGCAGACGAGGGAGATGGCGTCCCCCTCGACCCCCGCGCGACCGGTGCGGCCGATGCGGTGCAGATAGTCGGAGGGCACCATCGGCAGCTCGTAGTTGACGACGTGCGGCAGCTGCTCGATGTCGAGGCCGCGAGCTGCCACCTCGGTCGCGATCAGGAGCGTCACGCGTCCTGCCTTGAAGTCGTTGAGCGCGCGCACCCGCTGCGGCTGCGACTTGTTGCCGTGGATCGCAGCGGTGGCGATGCCATCCTCGAGGAGCTGCTTCGCGAGCCGGTCGGCCCCGTGCTTGGTGCGCGTGAAGACGAGCGCCTGGTCGACGGCATGCGTGCGCACGAGCAGGGAGAGGAGCTCCCGCTTGCGGGAGCGGTCGACCGGGTGCACGACCTGGCGCACGAGGTCGGTGGGGGTGTTGCGCGGCGTGACCTGGACCGACGCGGGTCGATCGAGCAGGCCCTCGGCTAGGCGCCGGATTTCGTCGCTGAAGGTCGCGCTGAAGAGGAGGTTCTGCCGCCGGGGCGGGAGCAGGGCGATGATCGAGCGGATGTCGCGAATGAAGCCCATGTCGAGCATCCGATCGGCCTCGTCGAGGACGAGGATCTCAACGGCTCCCAGGTCGATCGTCCCCTGGCGAGAGTGGTCGAGCAGGCGTCCCGGCGTCGCGACCACGATCTCCGGACCGTTGCGCAGGGCGCGCAGCTGGCCGGGGAAGCCGACGCCTCCATAGATCGTCGTCGAGCGCCGGCTGTTCGAGCCGTAGACGCGGACGCTCTCCTCGACCTGGATCGCCAGCTCGCGGGTGGGCACCAGGATCAGCGCGCGAATGCGCGGCCGCCCTCCGGTGCGCGCCGGTGTCGTGGCGAGCAGCTGGAGCATCGGCAGCACGAAGGCCGCGGTCTTGCCGGTGCCGGTCTGGGCGCCGGCCAGCAGGTCGCGCCCCGCGAGGACGTGGGGAATCGCCTCGCGCTGGACGGGCGTTGGTTCGGTGTAGCCCTGCCCCGCGACGGCGCGAAGCAGGCCGGGCGCAAGCCCGAGCGTGGAGAAGGACATGAGAGCTCCTGACGAGGCCCTCCCGCTTCAATGCGGGGCCCGGTCAGGGCGGTGGTTTGAATCGGGATCGGGACGGGGTTGAAGCCGCGGCGCGGACCGGAGCGCCTATCGAACACGTTTTCGAAATGATACACGATCGGCCTCGAATGGCGGAAGTGGTACCCTTGGTGCCCCATGAAGGACGCCATGACGGCCCCCTGCATCCACGGATTCCGCACCGAACAGTGCACCTCCTGTCGCACCTGCCCGCACGGGCTGGTCACCTCGCGCTGTGGCCGATGCATCAGGGCGTCCAGCACGCCGGCCGGCCGCAAGGCGCTCTTGGTGGCGCACGGCGACCACCCCTCCGAGGAGCGTGCCGGGTTCGAGATCGTGTACGTCCCGGAGCTGAGCGGATGGCAGGTGCGGTCCGATCACGAGGCCGCGTCGGAGGAGTCGTATCGGTCCATCTTTCTGGCCCGCAAGGCCGCCGACGAGATGGCAGCCGAGGGCGCCAAGGGATCGAAGCGCAGCTGATCAGCGCGCCTTGAGCGCCTGGATCCTCGCGTAAGACTCGTCGATCCGCCCCTCGGTCAGACTCCCGTCCGCCACCATCCCCTCGATCAGGTCGATCGTGGTGGCCACGATTCCCGTCTCGAAGACCTGCTGCTGCGCGATCGTGAGGATGTCCACCCCCGCCAGGATCGCCAGGCGGACCGCGTCGGGATAGCCGTACGCCTGCCGGATGGCGCCCATCTGCATGTCGTCGGAGATCACGACGCCATCCCAGCCGATCTGCTCGCGCAGGATCCCCGTGATCGTCAGCTGCGAGAGGGTCGCCGGGTTGTCGGGGTCGAGCGTGGAGTTGAAGACGTGCGCGGTGAGGATCGCATCGGCCAGGCCGTCTCGCACCAGGTTGGCGAACGGCTCGAGCTCCTTCCGAGACCAGGTGGCCGTCACGTCCACCACGCCCAGGTGGGTGTCGCCGGTCGAGCTGCCGTGGCCCGGGAAGTGCTTGAGGGTGGTGTGCACGCCGACCGCGCGGTGCCCCGACACGAACGCCTCCGCCTGGGCGGTGACGACGGCCGGGTCCGCGGAGAACGAGCGGCCCAGTGCACCGATGATCGGGTTGGTGGGATTCACGTTCAGGTCGACCACGGGCGCCAGGTTGAGGTTCACGCCGACCGATGCCAGGGTCGCAGCGAGCTCCCTCCCCGCCTGGGTCGTAAAGGCGACGTTGTTCCGTGCGCCGAGGTCGGCCTCCGAGATGGTCGGCGGGAACCCGTGGCGTTGGTCGAGACGAGCGACGAGGCCGCCCTCCTCGTCAATCGCGACCAGGAGCGGGGTGTCGGCGATCGCCTGGAGGCCCGCCACGAGCGCCGTGAGCTGCGCCGGGGATTGGACATTGCGGATGGCGCTGTGCGTCGGCTGGTCGGTGTCGAAGAGAAGGATTCCGCCGAGGTTGCGCTCGCGGATGTCGGCAGCGATCTCGGCCGCCGCATCGACCGTCAACCCGCGGAAGCCGACCAGCAGCATCTGCCCGATCCGCTCGCGCAGGCTCGGTCCCGGGGTCGCGCTGGGCTCGGGCAGCGCAGTCGCAGTCGGCGTCGGGCCGATCGAGGGTGCGCTGCTGCCCTGGCTCGGGCGCTCGATCCCGCAGGCGGCGAGAACCAGGGC
>DATCOX010000071.1:0-21956 GCA_036564495.1 Candidatus Limnocylindria bacterium | reverse complement strand
GCGCTGGGGCTCGGGGTGACGGTCGGCGCGACGCACCCCACCAGCAGCGTCGCGATGAGCAGCAGCCTGGCCATCTGCGCAATCAGCGGCGACCGGATCATCGCGCGAGCATCACCCTTCGGAATCCCTCGGCCGCGGGGTAGCCGGCGCGCTCGCCGAGCTCCTCGGCGCCCCGTCGCAGCCAGCGTGCGGTCTCGCCGAAGTCGCGGAACTGGCTTGCGTGGTGCGCCAGCGCGGCGATCTTGCGTTCCAGCGTGTCACCGATGTCCACCAGCTGGTTCGCCTCGTTCGTGCTCCACAGGAACAGCTCGGCCACCTTCCAGGCCTCGAGCCCCTCGGCCAGGTGCTCGGGGAAGTTCAAGGGGTCGCGCGCGGTCGGAAAGACCGCATCGACCACCACCGTTCCGACGGCTCGATGATCCGGATGGTTGACCCACTCGTTGTTCACGAACAGGACCGTTGGGTCGTGGCTCATCACGATCTCGGGGCGAAACGAGCGGATCGCGCGGGTCACGCGCTCGCGCAGCCGCAGGCTGGGCTCAACCTGGCCATCGGGCTCGCCCAGGAAGTCGACCGTCGTCACGCCGATCTCCGCGGCCGCCGCCCGCTGCTCGCCCTCGCGCAGCGAAGCCAGCGCAACTGGGTCGGCCGACGGGTTGTCGCTCCCCTTGTCGCCGCGGGTCATCAGCAGGTAGTGGACCTGCGACCCCTCGCCGATCCAGCGCGCCACCGTGCCCGCCGCGCCGAACTCGATGTCGTCCGGATGCGCGGCCACGACCAGGACGCGTTCAGGAGTCGGGAGCCGGTCGTTGGGCATCGGTCACTGGTGCGGGGTCCGATCGGGGATGCGCCGGAATCCTACCAGCCGAGGCCGGGATCAGCGGCTGGCCGCCTCGGCGAGGGGCGAGCTGCTCGGCGCGGCCAGCCGGATCAGCCGATCGCGTGGCCCACTGAGGGCTCCGGCGGCCCAGTCAACGACCTCTGCGTCGTGGCTGAAGAGGATCACCTGCCGGTCGGCGCTCAGTGCGTGGAGAACCTGCAGGATGCGGCCCTTGCGCTCGGGATCCGATTGGGCGGTGACCTCGTCGAGAAGGAGCGGTGCGCGCTCGTCGGTGGTCACCAGGTGCTCGGCCATCGCGACCCGCAGCAGAAGGTAGATCTGCTCCCTGGTCCCCTCCGAGAGGAGGCGCGCGTCGCGCCACTGGCCGGTGCGGGCCTCCTTCACGTCGACCGACAGGTCACGAGGGTTCATCCCGACCTCGACGTAGGCGCCGCCGGTGATCTCCGACAGGTGGCGCTGCACCGACTCGGTCAGGATCGGCGCCAGGTCACGATGGACGCGCCGCTCGGCAGCTTCGAGTAGCGCCAGCGTCTCGTCGATCACCGCGGCCAGCTCCTGGACCCGAGCCAGCTCGATGCCCGCCGCGTCAGCACGCTCCTCCGCCTCGGCCACGTCGGGCAGCGTGGTGGCCAGCTGGCGCAGCTCACCGGTGAGGGCGTCGACCACCTCCTTAGCGCGCGAGGCAGACAGTCGAGCCGATGCGACCGCCTCGCCGGTGACCGTGCCGCTCGATTGCGCCTCGCCGGCGGCGGAGGCGAGCCTCGCTGCCTCCTCAACACGGAGCGCGGCATGGCGCTGGAGCTCGGCCAGGGGTTTCCCGGCGAGGAGCCCCTGAAGCTCTTGCCATTCGCGGATGGCGACCTCGCTGACCCGCGCCGTCTCTGCACGCCGGCCCTGCCATGCGGCAAGGGTGGCCGCCATGGCCTCGGGCGGGACGTCTCCCGGCTCACCGATGTGCCGGGAAGCGTCACGGAGTGCGGCTTCGACCGCGGCGGCTGCCTGCGCTGCTCGAGCCCAGGCGTCCTCTGCGGCAAGGCGCGCCTCGATGGCGCGTCGCAGGCCCTCGGCACCGGCAGCGCCTCGAGCCTGATCCTCGCGCGCCGCGCAGTCGGCTTCGTACGAGGCGACCGCGGCCCGCAGGTCGTCGCCGGCGGACGCTCCACGCGCCTCGAGCTCGGCCCGCAACCGACCCTTGGCGGCGGTGATCGCCTCGCGCAGCTGGCCGGCACCGGCCTGCTGGGAGGCGGCGAGATCGGGACCGATTCCCGTGGCGCCGGCGGCGCGGCCCGACCATGCCCAGGCGCCGAGACCGAGCCCAACTGCCAGCAGCGCCAGGCCCGGGATCAGCTGGCCCACGACGACAAGGCCCAGACCAGAGAGGAGGGCGACGGCAGCGCTGACCACCGGCACGGGTCGCACGCCACCCTCGCCGGTCGCAGCGACCGGCGTCGGTGCCTCCTGGCGCTCGGCGTGCAGGCGCAGCGCCTCCTCTGCCAGGTCAAGCGCCCGCGCCGCATCGAGCACGGTGCGATCCGGACGCCGATCTCCGTCCGGCACGGCCGGCAACGCCGCGAGCTGATCCTGCAGCTCTGCGGCGGAGGGGCCCGTCAGCTCGACCGGCGACGGCCGGCGTCGCCACGCCTCGAGGGCCGCCGCGACCTCGTCGGCCAGCTCGTCCCGCGTCGTGAGCGCCGCGGGAGCGGCGGGGTGCGCTGCGGCCAGTGCGGTCGCCCGTTCGGCGCGCGCCGCCAGGTCGTCCGCCTCGTGGCGTGCCAGGGCCGCCTCGGCCCGGGCCAGCTCCTGGTGAGCGGCGATATTCGCTCGCGCCCCGTCCTCCAGCCGAGCCTCGCGGTCGAGGTAGTCGGCGTGGACGCTGCGCGCCTCGGCCAGAGCCGCTTCAGCAGCCTCCTCCTCGCGCATGGCCGCCCACATCGGTCCGGTGGCCCCCACGCGCACCGCCCCCACGGCCTCGCGCCGGAACGCCTTCAGTCGCTCGATCGCCTCGGCCGCCGTGGCATCGGTCCCGCGAGTGGCCGCAGCGCGCTGCATGTGATCCTGCAGGGCGGCGGCGCTGTCGGCGACCGCCATGATCTGGGCCTGGCTCACCGCGGCGACCGACGCGAATGACTCGCGGTCGAGGCCGAGCCAGCGGGTCGCGTCCGGCGTCCCTTCGTTGATGATCTCCATCGAGACGTTGTCACCCAGGACGACGTCGCGGGCTCGGGACTGGACGCGACCGGCGAGATCCTGGTTGATGTCAATCGTCCTTCCATCGGCCAGGTGCAGGCGGGCCCCAACCTCCCAGCTATCGGGGGAGTCCCAGGGGCGGTGTCGCTCGATGACGGCGGCGGTCTCTCTGGTGCGGCCGGGGCCGCGGCGAACGCCGGTCAGGGCCAGGCGCGTTGCCGCATGCCAGCTCGTCTTGCCGGCCTCGTTCGGGCCGCCGATGACGGTCATCCCCTCGCCGAGCTCCAGCATCTCGTCGGTGAGCGGGCCGAAGGCGCGGGCGATGACCCGCTCGATCCACATGCTCAGGCGACCTCGAGGTCCGCGCGACCCTCGAGGGCCCGCAGCCCGGTGATGAGTACCCTGCGGCGTCGCTCCTCGTCGAGGATGTCGAGCGTGTCGCGCGCGAACTGGCCGCGCACCGTCGCCTCCGCGTGGATCGCCTCGAGGTCGTAGGAGGGGAGCAGGCCGGCGGTGCGGACCACGAATCCGTCGAGATGCTCGCCAAGCTGCGTGAGGGCTCGCGCATCGATCGGCAGCTCGGCCGGCACCTCGCCCGTGAGGGTCACCCGCACGGAGCCCGAGAGCGGTGCGATCTCCATCGCGATCCGCTGGCGAACGTCGTCGAGATGGTGGCAGCCGTCGAGCGTGAGCGTCAGGTCGTGGACCTGGCTGACGGCAACGGTGCGTCGGTCGCGCGTCACGGTCCCATCGTCGGCGATGCTTGCCAGCACCACGCCGCGGCCCTCCGACTCGCCAAACTCGAGCGGGTCTGGATTGCCCGGATACGTGTATCGCTCACGGTCGCGCGCCACGTGGTAGTGGCCCACGAAGGCATGCGCGATGCCAGCCGCCTCGAGCTCGGCCGCATCGAACGGCGAGTGCGGCTCCTTGCCGGATTCCTGGAATGGGAGGGCGCTCTTCTCGGATGCGTGCGCAAGGGCGAGGTGAACGCCGCCGCGATCGGCCTGGAAGTCGGCGAAGAAGCCGCCCGTGCCGGCCGGAGCGCGATGCGCCGCACCCCACAGGGTCAGGCCATCGGCGAGGGCAACGGAGGTCAGCCGTGCCTCGGTGAAGAGATGGACGTTCGGGCTCCACTCGACCAGGGCGTACGGGCTGCGAGGCGAGTACCAGTCGTGGTTGCCCGCTGCGAGGTAGATCGGGATATCGGTTCGGGCGAAGCTCTCGCGCAGGAACGTGACGGTGTCGGGCGTGAAGCGTTCGTGCTCGAACAGATCACCGGCCGATAGGATGCCGTCGACGCGCTCCTGCTCGGCGAGCTGCAGGATGCGCGTCAGCGTCTCGCGACGATTGCGGCGCCGCAGGCGAGCGACCTCCGGCCGCGCCCATGCGAACGGCGCGTCCAGGTGCAGGTCGGCGAAGTGCAGGAGCCGCATGCGGCAAGCCTAGCCGCCAGCGCGACACCTAGGCCGTCGCGTTCGAACACCCCGCCGAGGTCAGGGAGGGGCGTCCGCCCAGACCTGGTACCCGAAGGCCGCCGCGGCCCCGAGCAGGATCAGGTGCTGCAGGCCGGCGAGGTTGAAGCCGCCGATCAGGACCAGGAACCAGGCCAGCACCAGGACGACCGGCAGCGATCGCCAGGCCAGGTATCCCCAGCCCGGGCTCACGACTCCTCTTGGCGCTCGTTGATGACCTGGACCACCAGCAGCACCGCCGCGATCACCAGCAGCAGGTTCACCAGCGGCCCGAGCTGCAGGAGGAGGCCGATGAACCAGGCGACAAGCGTGACGGCGATCCCGGTCCAGATCATGCGGCCAGGCGCTCAATGAGCAGGTCGACATGCTCGATCGGCTTGACCCGCGGCAGCACGTGCTCGATCCGCCCGTCCGGGCCGATGATGAAGGAGCTCCGCTCCACGCCTTTGTAGGTCTTCCCGGCGAACGTCTTCTCGACCCACGTCCCGAACGCGTCGGCGACGTGATGACCAACATCGGCCAGGAGTCGGTACGGCAGGTCGTACTTCTCGCGGAATTTCACGTGGCTGGCGACTGAGTCCGGCGACACGCCGAACACCTCGACCCCCGTCGCCATCAGGCGCTCGTAGTTGTCGCGCAGCGAGCAGGCCTGGGTCGTGCAGCCGGGGGTGTCGTCCTTCGGATAGAAGTACATCACGTAGCGCCGCCCGAGGAGGCTCTCGTTCGAGACCGTCTGCCCGTCATCAGCCTGCATCTCGAACGGCGGAACGGGGTCCCCCACCTGCGGGTAGCTCACGCCGGCATCGTAACTCACCCCATCCGCTCGATCGCAAGCAGCACCGGTGGCAGGTCGCGCGGGATGAGGCGGCCCGCCAGGTCGGCCGCAACCTCACCGATGAGCTCGTCGCTCGCCTCGGCCAGATCGTGGCCGGCACCGGGGACGAGGCGCGTCGCCGGTTCGTTGCCGCTCCCCGCCAGGGCCGCCGCCAGGAGGGTCGACTCCTCCGGGTCGCTCCAGGTATCCGACGCGCCATGCACGAGGGTGACCGACCGATGCAGCATCGTGGCCAGGGCGAGAGGAGGGGTGTGGATCGCCTGCTCGAACGGAGCGAGGGACAGGGTCACCGAGCCGCCGCCGCGAAGCCTGACCGTGAGATCCGGCTCGCGACGCTCGGCGCGCTCGATCAGGTCCTCGCTCCAACCGTCGAGGGCGGCGACGATCGGGTGCTGGTGCTTGCCGTGACCGCGCACCGCCGCGGCATGTCGAAGCGTGTCCCGGAAGGACCGGGCGGATGGGCCGATGAGGGTCAGCGCCGACACCACCGGGTCCCCGATGGCGACGGCGAGCGCGATGCCGGCGCCCTCCCCATGCCCGACGATCCCGGTCCGGCGCAGGTCGAGCTCGGGCCGGCCGCGCATCGCGGCCAACGTGTCTCGTGCGTCGTCGATCTTCGCGAACAGAGTGACCTCCTCCCACGCGCCCGGCGAGGCGGCGCACCCGCGCGGATCGGCCCGCAGCGAGGCCACGCCGCGCGCGGCAAAAGCGTCAGCCAGGCGGGCAAGGAGGCCTGCATGCCCTGGCCCGGGGTCGTCCGCAGCAAACCAGCCGGGGTGGCCGACCCGGTCGTAACGGCCGTCGCGGTCGCGCGGCAGCCAGGAGGGGAGGAGGAGGACGTTCGGGAAGCGCCCTTCCGCTCCCGCTGCCCACTCGTCCGGCAAGGTCAACGTCGCGGCGAGGTCGATGTCGCCGGCGCGGACGGAGATCTCTTCCCGGCGGGCCATGGGACGAGGGTACACGCGCCGCGGCGCTACATCGCCGAGCCGATCCCCAGCGCCGCCGCACCAAGGATTCCCGCGGCAACGATCAGTCCCCAATCGGCAAGCCCCATTCGCTGCGGCCGGGCGATGGTGCGGCAGGGCTCCGAACCAAAGCCGCGCGCGTCCATCGCCAGCGCCAGGCGCGTCGCACGCCGGATCGACCCGACCAGGAGCGCCAGCAGCCTCCCGAACGCCAGCCTGGCGGCGAGGATCGGTGACCAACCGGCGCTGACGCCCCGCGCCCGCCGCGCCATGCCAAGCAGCTGCCACTCGACCGCCAGGATCGGCAACATCCGGGTCGCCGCCATGGCGCCGACCGCCAGCCTGGGAGACAGACGCGCCTGCTGCTGCAGCGAATCGGCCAGCTCGGTTGGATCGCTGGTGGCCACGGCCAGGACGCCGGACAGCGCGATCCCCATCAGCCGCAGCCCGAGTGCGACGCCACCCGTCACATCGGGGCCGGCCGGGGAGGCGGGGGCAAGCAGCACGTTGAACGTTCCGACCAGGATGGCCGCGACCAGCAGCGGCCAGGAGCGGGCGAGCAGCTGCCGGGTCCGGAGCCCATTGAATGGAAGGATCGACAGGATCCCCAGGAGGATGACGATCGGCGGCCGCAGGCCCGACCCGAAGAAGAGGACGGCCATCAGGATCGCGGCCGCCGCGAGCTTGGCGACCGGGTTGGCGCGAGCCAGTGCCGCCCGCGGGTCCGGCCGCAGCGGCGTGAACCGCCTCATCGGGGCATGGCCAGCCGACGGTCGGCCAGCGCATTCGCGAACGGGAGATCGTGGGTCACGAAGCAGATCGCCGTCCCCGTGTCGCGCTGCCCCGACAGGAGGTCGAGGAGCTCGACCGCCGTCCGTCGATCCTGTCCGAAGGTCGGCTCGTCCAGGATCAGGACGCTCGGCTCCGTTACGAGTGCCGTCGCGACGGAGAGTCGCCGCTTCTCCCCGCCGGACAGCGTGAAGGGATTCGCCTCCGCGAGCGGCGTCAGCCGGAGCCGCTCCATCAGCACCGCTGCCCTGCTGGCCGCCTCCGCAGCCGGCAGGCCGTCCCGCTCGGGAGCGAGTGTGAGCTCGTCCTTGACGCTCCCGGTGAGGAATTGATGTTCCGGGTCCTGGAAGACCGATCCGATCCGCCCCGCCAGCTGGCGCGCGGGGAGGCGCCAGATCGGTTGGCGATCGACGCCGGTGACGGATCCGCCGGCCGGGCGCAGGAGCCCGCCAAGCAGGAGAGCCAACGTGGTCTTGCCGGACCCGTTCGGCCCGACGATGGCGAGCGCCTCTGACGATCGAACCTCGAGACTGATCGGCCCGGTGGCCAGCGAGGACGCTCCGGGAAAGCGATAGGCAACCTGGTCGGCTAGAAGCGCAGCCTCAGGCGCGGACCGTGGCCGCTCCGGCGGGCCAGGCAGCGGGTGGTCCGGCACCCACACACCGGCACGCGCCAGCTCATCGCCGCGCCGCGCGAAGACCTCGGCCGGGGCTCCATCGGCGACCAGCCCTGCGCCTCCCTCCAGCACGACGACCCGATGGACGAGGTCGATCGCCTCGGCCACCCGATGCTCGATCAGGACCATGGTTCGCCCGCCACCCGAGAGCACCCGCCGCAGGGCATCGCGCACCAGCTCCGCACCATCCGGGTCGAGGTTCGCCGTTGGCTCGTCGAGGAGCAGGAGGCCGGGCTCGAACGCGAGGGCGTCCGCCAATGCCAGGCGCTGTTGCTCACCACCTGAGAGGGCGTCCGTCGGTCGGTCTCGCCCGTACGGGAACCCGACGCTCGACAAGGTGGCGTCGACGCGCGGCCAGATCTCAGCTGCCGGGACGCATCGGTTCTCCAGGCCGAACGCCACTTCGTCGCCGGCGCGCGCCATCACCAGCTGCGACTCCGGGTCCTGGAACACGATGCCGGTCCGGCTGCGAGCGGCGCGGGGGTCCATCCCGTCGACGAGCAGCTCGCCCTCCGACTCCCCACCCTCCAGGATGCCGGCAAGTCCCGCGAGCAGGGTCGACTTGCCCGACCCAGAGGCGCCAAGGAGCATGACGCGCTCGCCGGCCTCGACGCGCAGGTCGACGCCGCGGAGCGCCCACGCGCGGCGCCCGGCATGCCTCCAGCCCCAGCCGCGCGCCTCGATGGCCGCTGGCGCGCTCAGCGGGTCAGACCTCCGGCTGCTGGCGCCCCGAGGGGAAGGCGCTCAGGACCCCGGTGCGGGCCAGTGCCCGAACCAGGAGCCAGCCGCCCAGGCCGGCGATGAGGCCAGAGCTGCCGGCAACCAGGCCCGTGTACAGCGCCATCCAGCCCGTTCCCCAATCTGGGTAATAGAAGGCGAGGTCCAGGAGAGCGCCCGCTACACCCGCGGCCGCACCCGCGAGGATTGCTGCAAGGGGACCCCATCGCCGATAGAGCCCGAACGCAAAGACCAGCTCCGCTGCCGCTCCCTGCGCCAGGCCGTACACCACCAGGACGAGCCCCCACTGCGCGCCGAAGAGCACCTCGGCCGCGGCGGCAACCGTCTCGGCCAGGAGCGCGGCGCCGGGTCGGCGCACCACGAGCGGGACCAGCACCGCCGGCAGCATCCACGTCCCGTAGATCAACCCGCGGAACGGCGGAAGGACCCAGGTCGTGGCGTCCCACAGGAGATTCCACGCCTGGAACACCGCCCCGAATGCGACGGCCAGGACCGCCGACGTGACGATGTCGACCGTCCGCCATTGAGCGTTCTGTGCGTTGCTCGCGATCGTCACGGCCGCGGCTCCTTTCCTGTCTCGATGACCAGCAGCGTCCCGCGCTCGAGTGAGACCGATGCCGGCGCGTGCTCAACCTCGTTCGAGAGCCCTCGCGTGCGGCCGAAGCTGAGGGTCTCGCCAAGCAGCGGATAGCGGAGCCCCTTCGTCGTCACGCCGCTCGCATCGCCGCCGATCGGGAGGAGGGTGACCAGGTCGCCTGGCTCGCCCTGAAGCTCTACCTCCTGACCATCGCGGACGGCTCGAACCACCGCGCCACCGCGCGCGATACGCAGGTTCAGCATCGCCCAGCGTCGGTCGGCCAGGAGGAGCAGGTTCGCCAGCTCGTGGTCGAGCCGCTGCCCGCCTATGCCCCCGAGGATGACGACCTCATCGGCCCCTTCGGAGACCGCCCTGGCCAGCGCCAGCTCGGCATCGGAGGCGTCCTTCTCCGCCTCGTGCCGCTCGATCGTCACACCCTGCGCCGTCAGCCGGTCAAGAAGGCCGGAGTCGATCGAGTCGAGGTCGCCGACCAGCACGTCCGGGAGACGGCGCTGTTCGTCAAGCCATTCGGCTCCCGAGTCCGCGGCGATCACGAGGCCGGCGCCGCGGAGGAGCGCAGCGTCGTCCGGAGCGGCATCGCCGCCGGCCACCACGATTGCTTTCACACCGACTCCCTTCGCTGGCATGACCCAGATCAGGTTCGAGGGTCTGCGGCCTTCCGCACTCTCAGCGCTCGCGCGCTCCCCTGTCGCTCTTGGGGTTGTCGCCCGAAGGGTAGCACGCGGCCCCCGCCGCCAGCCACGTCATGGCCGATCGAGTCGGACCTCGATCGCCGCGCGGCCATCCGCCGCCCCGTGGACAACGATCTGCCAGACAGCACCGCCCGCTGCCTGGAAGCGGATGAGCGCAACCTCTCCGCCCGGGTAAAGACCGATGACCCGGTATCCGGCCGCCGGCAGCGCGACTGCGTAGAAGTCGTACGTCGACGACCCCAGGCGGTCGCTCTCCCACAGCGCGATCAACCCCGGGTCGTCGCGGGCCAGCGGCATCGGCACGGCGCCCTCGATGACCGGAAAGCCGCTCGGCAAGGTCGTCCCCTGAACCGAGGGCGGCGGCGGCGACCGCGTCACCGGCGATGAGCAGCCGGCACACGCGAGGGCGAGGAGGAGCGCGGCGGCCCTCATGGTGTGGTAACCACGATCGGGACATAGAAGTTGCCGAGGCGGCCGTGGTCGAACCAGTGCACCCCATAGGACTGCAGGTTGAACGTTTCCCTGTAGCTTCCGACGGGCGGCGCGCCATAGAGGTTGAACGTGAAACGGCCGACACCGTCGGGGGAGACGCTCGCCTGGTCGACGTACGTCGCCAGCCAGCTGAATGGCCACGCCACGGCCCTGAACGGCGAGGCGTGGGCAGCCGGGTCCCAGGTCGCGATCGCGGCTCGCCCGCCGCCGCTGCTTCGCCAGACGCGGCCGCCGGTGTTGCGGAACTCGACCCAGTGCGTGATCACCCAGCCATGCGGGATGTACTCCGTGCCAGGGTTGCTCTCGCGGACGTAGGCGGCGTCGAACGGGATTCGCCCCGGCCAGGTCGTCCAGCGACGCTCGGACATCGGATCGGCGAGCTTGAACGCCTCGGCCGCCTGGCTCCAGACCAGCAGCTCGAAGTGCAGGTGGGCGCCGTAGCACAGGCCGCTGCACCCCGATCGGCCTACCCGCTGCCCAGCCATCACCTTCGCCCCGATCGACACGGAGATCCCGCCATCGGTCGCGCTGGCCAGGTGGTAGTACAGGGTCTCGCGGCCGTCCGTGTGCTGGACCTTGACGAAGTTGCCGAACGAGCCGAACTGCGTCGTGCCGTAGCCGCCCTCGAGGTCCACCACGGTCCCGTCCTTGGCGGCCGCGACCTCGCTGCGGAGGGCCATCGGATAGTCGGTGCCGGTGTGCTGGTCGTACACCCGGCCGTAGTGGGTCAGGCCGTCGTTCCATACCTGGCCGGTCCAGTCCAGCTGGCGGTTCACGGTGCGGTCACGATCGACGCCGTAGCTCAGGGTCACGGCCGGGTCGTAGAAGGGGAGCGTGTAGTCATCGGTGGCGACCGCGGTTCCAGAGCCGATGACGATGGCCGCCAGCTGAAGCAGGGCGGAGGCGGCCGCCCTCCGTGCAATGCGCCTCATGACGCGCACCCGGCAGCGCCGGCAAAGGCGGCCAGCTCGTCGATGACGGCGAGCACCGAACCGTCGAGGCCGAGCGCAATGCTCTGATCCCCGCGCCTGATGAGCAATGACGATCCGTCGGGCGCGAAGCACGGCCGCGAGCCGATCCCAAGCGGCCGCGGCGCCGAGCCGGGCGGGTCAAGCAGCAGGATCCCCTCGCCGTCCCGCTCGAAGGCGATGCGGCCGTTGCCGGCCACGGCCACGTTGATCGCGCCCGGACTCAGCGTGGCCATCACCCGCGCGCCGGCGGTCGTCAGGCGTTGCACGACCGATCCCTCAGGGCGGTGCGCGACGACGGCCAGGTCCCCGCCGTCGAGCGGAAATGCGCCATACACGAGTTCCTCATCCGAGAGCTCAGCCGAGATGCCGGTCGCGGGGTCGTAGCGGACGAGGCGAGACCGGTAGGGCGCCTCGACCGATGGGACGGAGAGGAGGAGCAGTGAGCCATCGGCGGCGACCAGTGGCGAGCCGAGGAACGCGCCATCGGCGATCAGCTCGGCGCGGCCGGAGTCAACGTCAACCCGCCACAAGGCTCCGCGGCCGTCGATCACGGCGATCCACGACGCGTCGCCGGCGAATGCCGCGCCGATCAGCCCGGGGAGCTGCAGCTGCAGCTGGCCACCGTCGACGCTCGCCACAGTCAGCGAGCCCGACAGCTCTCCGACGCGGTCCGCCAGCGCGGCCAGCGTGCCATCCGGCGACACGGCCAGCAGGCTTGGAGAGGCCGTTTGCGGCGGCTGGATCCGGACCAGGGTCGAGCCGCCGACCGGCTGCCGGGTGAGGCGGATCGCCGAGCCCGATCGCTGGGCGTCGTCGGCACTCAGGCGCACGGCGCCGGAGGGCACGTCGGCCGACGCGACGCCGACTGCAAGCACGGCAAAGACGATGGGGAGTGCGGCGAGTGTGGCGAGGCGACGGTCGTTGGGCGGGTGGCGGCGCGCAGATGCGCCAGCGGACGTGGACATGAAGACCTCCGTAGCGTTTGAGTGAACGACCCATGCACGAAACGCTTCGGTTGGCGACAGACCTCCATGGCTGGGACGACGATGGCTGCGAGCCTAGCCACGTCCGCTTACCGCAGACTTATCGGGTCATGATCGGCAGCCCATGCCCCAATCCCTGATCTCCGCCGTTTTGCCAGCGGTCGCTGGCCTGCTGCTGCTGGGAGCCGGCCTCCTCCTCATCCGAGGCTCGGGCGCGCATCCCGGGATGGGCCGGCGGCTTGCCGGAGCGCGCCCCGTCCGGGTGGGAGAGCTGCTCGACCTCGGCCCGGGGGACCCCTTGCCTCGCCGCCCGGTGCGGGTTGCCGGCCGAATTCGGTGCGCGGCTCCGATCATCACGTCGCAGGACGACCGGCTCGTCGCCTTCCATCGCGATGTGGAGGTCGCATCTACGGCCGGCCGTTGGCGAAGCATCGAGCGGCTGCGCGAGACGCGATCCTTCGAGCTCTGGGACCACGATGGCTCGATCGAGGTCGATCCGGCAGACGCCGCCGAGCCGCTGGTCGTGCTCCCGCACGTGTGGACCGGGCGCGCGGAGGAGCTGGATGAGTCATATACCTCGGCGCTGGCGAGGATCGAGGCCGAGGCCGGGCCGGCCCTTGGGGCACGAGCCGTGACCCGCATGGTGAGCGTCGTCGACCGCCTGCTCCTGCTGGCGACGGTCGCGCGGGACGCGAATGGGGATGTGACGCTGGCCCCGCCAGCCGGCGGGTACATCGTGAGCGCGCTGGAGCTCGATGACGCGATGCGGCTGCTGGGTGGTCCCCGCGCTCGCCTGATGCTGGCGGGCATCGCCTGCCTGGTCCTCTCGATCCCCCTCCTTCTCCTGGCCGCGCTCCTTCTTGTTGCCGGCGTCGCCGGCGGCTGACGGTCTCCTGCGTCGGCGAGTACCGGTTGACGGAGTACGAACGGGGTATCGAGGGCGCGCCTACCCAGTTCTACCATCCGCTACACGGGACCTACCAGAACTTCCATCGACCTTCCAGCAGGAGTGGAGCGTGGCATACGCAGCTCGTGACGGCGCACAGGGCCCAGAGGCCCTCGTCAGCGTTGCCCAGGCGGCGGCCCTCCTTGGCGTCCACCCCAATACCGTCCGCGCCTGGACCGATGCCGGCAGGCTCCCCGCCTTCCGCATCAATGCCCGAGGTGATCGCCGCTACCGGAGCGGCGACGTCCAGCGCCTCCTCGCGGAGGGCACGTCCGAGGGCACGTCCGAGGGTCTCCCCTCCCCCGGCGAGCGCCACGTTGAGGCCGAGCTCGCCGTCCTTGGGCGACTGACGACCGGCTCCGGCGCGGCAAACGCCACGGCCGTGTGCCGGACGGCTGTCGAGGCCCTGCGTTCGCACCTTCGCGTCGCGCGAGTCGCCGCCTACCTGACCCGCGAGGGCGGTGACGGCTCCCTGCAGCTGGAGACGCACGCCGGTTACCAGGTCTCTCCGCCCGACACGCTCGACCTGGCCTCGGGCGTCGAGCACGCCGATGACGCCGCCGCGGTGCCTGACGTCCTGGTCGGGCCGCTGCGTCGCCAGCTGACGCTGCGTGGCGGTGGTGAGGTCGTGGGCGCGCTCGTGCTCGAGGACGATCCCGGTGGGCCGCTGGCCGGCGTCGCGCTCGCCTTCCTGCGCACCGTTGCGATGGCGGTCGCCGCGAACGTCGTCACGGCCCGGTCGCTGAGCCGCGCGAAGCGCGAGGTCACCCGGTCACGCGCCCTCCGCCACGTCGCCCAGGAGCTCGCCGGCCAGTTGGACCTGAGCACCGTCCTGGACGACATCGTGGACCGCACCCGCACCCTCTTCGATGCTGACAAGGCCGGTCTCTGGCTGGTCGAGGAGGGTGAGTTCCCGTTCCATATCGCCGCGGTGCGAGGGCTGGGCGAGGAGTTCCTGGCTTCGACGAGGCGGCTCACCTGGGAGAGCACTGCCGTCGGTGTGCAGGCCACTCGTGAGCGCCGCAGCATGGTCGTGCGCAACGCTGACAGTGGCGCCGGGGTCGGTGCGATGCAGCATGTCTACCAAAACGAGGGGATCAAGACCGCCTGTCTCGTGCCGCTCGTCAGCCACGACCAGTCCCTGGGCGTCATCGGCCTCTATCACACCCGCGATCGGGAGTGGCCGGACGACGAGATCGCCCTCGCCCAGTCGTTCGCCAACCAGGCGGCGGTTGCCATCAGCAATGCGCGCCTGTACCGCTCGGTGGCGGACCAGGCGGCCCGCATCCGCTCGATCCAGGACCTCTCCTCCAGGCTCAACCGCCTGACCGATGTCCAGGCTATCGCCGATGCCATCGTCTCAGAGGCAAGCTCGCTCGCCGCCTACCACGACATCCGCGTGTACGTCGTCAACTGGGATGCGGGGTTCTGCGAGCCGGTCGCCTACACCGATCGGCTGCTCGGCAAGGGCGACTTCCACGAGCGCCTGCGGGTCGCCATCGGTGAGGGCTCCTTCACCGGCTGGGTCGCCGAGCATGGAGAGCCGCTGCTCATCAACGACGCGCTGAACGACTTGCGCGGCCACACCATCGAGGGGACCGACGACATCGACGAGTCGATGCTGGTGGTGCCGATGGTCTTCGAGGGTCGGTCGGTCGGCGTGGTCGCGCTCTCGAAGCTGGGCAAGGACCAGTTCAGCAACGACGACCTCCAGACGATGACGATCTTCGCGGGCTATGCCGCCCAGGCGATCGCGAACGCATCGGCCTATGAGCGGATGGAGCTGCAGTCGACCGAGCTGGCGCGGCAGCTCCAGTCCCAGCGCCGCCTGCTGGAGATCAACGAGCGCCTGCTGTCGACCCTCGACCAGCAGCACGTGCTCGAGACGATCGCCGACGGCCTTCGCTCGGTCGTCCACTACGACAACCTGTCGATCTATCGCGCCGACGCCGCCAACCGGGTCATGGTGCCGGTGCTCACCAGGGAGCGGCACGCCGAGCAGGTGATGGCCTACCTCGCCCCCTTCGGCCGCGGCCTGATGGGCTGGGCGGTGGAGCACGGCGAGTCGGTGCTGGCCAACGACGCGCTGAACGATCCGCGTTCGGTGCAGATCCCCGGCACGCCTCCGGATCCCGAGTCGCTGGCGGTCGTCCCGCTCGTGAGCCAGGGCGAGGTGATCGGCTGCATGAACATCTCGCGGGTGGGCGGGGCCGAAAGCTACTTCGGCGAGACCGACTTCGAGCTGATCAAGCTCTTCGCCGGCCAGGCCTCGATCGCCCTGCGCAACGCGGACACCCACCACGCCGTCACGCAGCGGGCCGACACCGATGCCCTGACCGGGCTCGGCAACCACGGATCGTTCCAGCGCGACCTCGGCGATCTCGCACGCGACTTCGTCGCCGAGCGAGGGAGGCGCCGCGGGAAGCGAGCGCAGGCCGAGCAGCGCCCGATCTCGCTGCTGATGATGGACCTCGATTCGTTCAAGGGCTACAACGACCGCCTCGGCCACCCCGCGGGTGACGCGCTGCTGCACGCGGTGGGGACGGCCATCTATGGGGCTGCCCGCACGGACGACCGCGTCTATCGCTACGGCGGCGACGAGTTCGCCCTGGTGCTGCCCGTGGTCGACGGCGAGGCCGCCGCCGCGATCGGCGAGCGGGTCCGGCAGGCGGTCTTTGGGCTCACGTCAAACGACCCGTCGCCGGTCACCATCTCGATCGGCGTGGCAACCATGCCCGGCGATGCCGATGACAAGAATGAGCTGATCGCCGCGGCCGATATCGCGCTCTACCACGGCAAGCAGTCCGGCGGCGGCCGGGTGGTGCGCGCGTCCAACGTGCCGGGCGAGATGCGGGACCTGCGCGACACCCTGGATCGATCTGCGCGCACGGCGCTCCTCCGCCCGGCCGATGCCGCGGAGGAAGGCGAGAGCGCCACGGCCAAGCGCGGCTCGGGGACCCCGATCATGTCGAACGCGGACGAGGGGGTCATTGAGGCCCTCCTGGCCCTGGCCCGCTCGATGGACGTCCGGGATCCGGCGGGGCGCGGCCACGCCGACCGCGTCGCCATCCTGGCCGGCAGGCTCGCGAAGCAGCTCGGCTGCCATCCGCAGCAGACGGCGGAGATCGAGCTCGCCGCCCGGCTGCACGGACTCGAGCTGGTGGGCGGAAGCGAGCTCCAGGCGATTCACACCCTTCGTCCCGCGGCGGTCCTCGTCCGGCAGCACCGGGCCGGGATGAACCCGCAGGAGGCGCTCATCGGCTCGCAGATCGTGTCCGTGGCCGATGCCTACGACTCGGCGGTGAGCGGTGCCGACTCCAAGCGACGTGGCCGCGCAGGCGCACTCACGACGCTGCGCGCGGGGGTGGGCACGCGCTACCGGGCGGAGGTGGTGGAGGCCCTCGCCACGGTCGTCGCCGCCCGGGCGGATCGAGGCCAGAGCCGCCGCCGCAGTGACGCGCAGGCCCGCGAGCGGGGAGCCGCCTGACCGACCTCGGCCCTCGACCGGCGCTATCATGGCGCCTCCCATGCCGACCACCCGACCGGACGCTGCCCGCCAGCGGCTCGCGACCAGGAGCCGGCCCCTCACCGCGCTGCCGGCCCTGCTCCTGATCCTCGCCGGGTGCACCTCGCCGTCGCCCACGCCGCCTGCAAGCCCGTCGCCGGTCCCGACCGCGGCGCCAACCCCGACCCCCGAGCCGACCCCGGAGCCGACGCCGTTCTTCAGCAATGTCCCGGATCCCGAGCTGGTGGCGCTGATCCCCGCCGAAGTTGCCGGCAAGACCGTCCAGATCCCGGCGATCACCGAATTCGGGATCACGCCCGGCGACATCGGCCAGGTCTATGGCGAGATCGGGCTGCGCTTCCGCACGCTCCAGCTGGCGTTCGTCTCAAAGCCGCGCCTCTCGCTGTACGCGATGCGCATGGACCCTCCGCGCGTGACGACGGCCGACCTCGAGCCGTACCTCGCGGCCGCCGGCGAGTACGTGGGGATCGCGGGCCTGCACCGCGAGCCGTGGAAGCTCCAGACCGTGCTCGGGCACGTCGTCTGGGTGCGGCCGGAGGACAATGCGACACTGCCCGGCACCCGCGTCTACACCTGGGTGGCAGATGATCTCGTCTTCCTGATGATCGGCGTCAACGATCCGCAGAACATGGCCATGCTCGCGGCCCTCCCCGGGGAGGCGCCGCCGACCCCCACCCCGGTCCCGTCGCCCAGCGGTGCTCCGAGCGCGCTGCCGTCACCGTCATGACCGAATCGGACGCCTGGGCCGATGACGCCCGCGACGATCGCCTCTCCCGCAAGCGGGACCGACTGGCTCGTCTCCTCTCGGTCGCCTCGATCCTCTACGCCCGCGGCAGCGGCGAGTCGGGGGTGCCGGTCGCCGAGATCGCGGGTCTGACCGGGATGACGACGCGCACGGTCTACCGCGACATCCGGGCGCTGGAGGAGGAGCTCGCGATGCCGATCTTCCAGGCCGGCAAGGGGCGCTACGGGATCGAGAAGAAGTACTTCCTGCCGCCCCTGCACCTCTCGGTGCCGGAGGCCGTGGTCCTCTTCCTCGCGTCTCGGCTGATCGCGCGCTGGTCCGATGCCTACGACCAGGCGGTGGTCAGCGCCTTCACCAAGCTCGCCGACCTCCTTCCCCAGCCGATCGCGCGCCACGTGGCGGCGACGATGCTAACCGTCGGCCAGGCGGAGCCGAACGACCAGTTCGTGCGCAACTTCGCGCATGTGGCGCAGGCCTGGGCCGATGGACGGGTCGTCGAGTTCGACTACGAGCCTGGCGAGGGCGAGCGCCGCCGCGCTCGCGTGCACCCCTACTTCCTCGAGCCCGATGCTGCCGGGCGCAGCGTCTACCTGATCGGGTTCGACGAGACGGTGGGTGCGCTGCGGACCTACAAGGTGGAGCGGATCCGCAGCTCGACGCTCACCACCGACCGCTACCAGATCCCCGACGACTTCGACCCCGACCGCTTCCTCGCCAACTCGTGGGGGATCTGGTCATCCGAGGGGACGGCCACCGTGGACGTGCGCCTGCGCTTCGATCCGTCCGTCGCGCACCGGGTGCAAGAGGTGGTCTGGCACCGCTCCCAACGGCTCGCCGAGCTGCCGGATGGCAGCGTCGAGTTGTACGTCAGGGTCGCGGGCATCATCGAGATCCGGCCATGGATCCTGTCGTGGGGCGATGCCGTCGAGGTGCTGGCTCCCGCTGAGCTGCGCGCGTCCGTCCGCGACGTGGTGCGGCGGGCCGCGGCGCGCTACCCGGCGTGACCGAGCCGAGGCTCGAATCCGAGCTGAAATACCGCGCCAACGAGGAGGCGCCACTGATCGCCCTGGCCGCCGCGCCGGCCCTCGGTCCCGCGACGCTCGGCCCGGTACGCACCGTCGACGAGGTGGACCGGTACCTCGACACGCCGAGCCTGCGCCTGGAGGCCCGCCGCTGGGCGTGCCGGCTGCGGACGCGTGAGGAACGAAC
Organism: Candidatus Limnocylindria bacterium; assembly: GCA_036564495.1. Classification (GTDB taxonomy): domain Bacteria; phylum Chloroflexota; class Limnocylindria; order QHBO01; family QHBO01; genus CF-167. The sequence continues at coordinate 3,288 of DATCOX010000071.1, read as the reverse complement.
GATTCTTTCGTTGAAGGGCCCCGCCGAGCACGAGTCGGGCGCTGCGCTGCACCAGCGCCGGGAGGTCGAGGGTCCTGCCACCCCCGACCTCAGGCCGGACGCGTGGCCTCCTTCTGAGGCGAGAGACCTCCTCCTCGAGATGACCGGCGAGGAGCCGCTCGTCGAGCGCCTGACCGTGGCCCAGCGGCGCACCGAGCGCGAGGTGCTGCAGGGAGGGGCGCGAGCGGGGCTCTTGACGCTGGATCGCGTGCGGGTTTTGCACGGCGGGGAAGAGATCGGGCGCCTGCTGGTCGTCGAGCTCGAGCTCGACCCTGCGGCACTCGCCGAGGGCCTGGATCCGCAACCGCTGGCCAGTGCGCTGTCCAGGGTGGATGGCCTTCGACGCGATCCGCTCACGAAGCTCGAGCACGCCCTGGACATCGTTTCGGCGCTGCCCACGTGAGGAAGGGCATCCTGACGCTGGCCATCGTCGGAGCCGGCCTCGCCGTCTGGGCCTCCATCGGCTGGGATGCCGCTCTGTGGGATCCGCGGCTGCAGCTGGCCCTGCACCTTCTCGCCGCCATGGCGGTTGCCGGCGTCGTGGTCTACGCAGTCCGAGGTGGGGAGATGCCGCGCACACCGCTGGACCTTCCCGTCGTGGGACTCCTCATCGCCTTCGCGCTGGCAACGCTGTCGGCCTGGAACATCGGCCTCTCGGCACCCGCCCTGGCGGGTATCGTCGCGACGGCTGCGATGCTTCCGGTCGCCCTGATCGCCCTTCGGCATCGGCCGGACTGGACCGCCGTCGTCGTGGTGGCGCCGATCCTGTGGCTGACGGCGGGCACGTTGCTGTCGATGGTCGAGCGCCGCATCGAATGGGTGCTTGCCGGAGGCAGCGGCCTGCCCCCCGTGCGTCTCGCCAACGAGCTGACGTCATTCGGCACCGTCGCGGTGCCGCCCTTCGTCATCCTGGCCACACTGCCCGTCGCGCTGGCCGTGACCCGGCCGCGCCTGCGCCGGGCAATGGTCGCCGCCCTGCTGGCGATCGGGCTGCCTCTGATGGTCCTGTCGGGCTCGCGCTCAGTCTGGATCGCGATCGCGGCCACGGCGGCGGTCCTGTTCGTCTCGCGGACCGGGAAGCTGCGATGGGTCCGGCGTCCGTCGCTCCGCCACCTGGCCGTGCTGCTTGCGGGCGTGGGGCTGGCAGGCGTGGCGATCGCCTTCGTCGCGTCGCGGGCTGGCGACACCTCTTCGCTCGCGTACCGCACCCGCCTCTGGGATGCCACGCTGACGGTGTGGCGCGGGGATCCCTGGCTCGGGATCGGGCCCGGCGCCATGCCGTACGCGCGCCAGACCGTTGCCCCTCTTCTACAACCGCACTCACACAACGTTCCGCTCGGCATCCTCGGCGATGCCGGGATCGTCGGCCTTGGGGCCGCGCTGCTGGTCTTCGGGGTCTTCGCCTGGGTCGCTCGGCCGAGGGCCGACTCGAGCATGGCCGGGAAGGTCGCCTTCGCGGTCCTGATTGGGATCGCCATCGGCTTCCTCGGGGAGGACCTGACCTTCCTGCCAGGCTTCAACCTCCTCCTGATGCTCGCGGCCGCGGTTGCCCTGCTCGACGCTCGCGCGGTGACCTGGCGCCGGGTGCAACCAAGCCTCCGGATCGCTGCACCCGCCTTCGCGGGCGTGACAGCGCTCGTCGTGTGCGGGCTGCTGGCGGACGCCGCAGCCGCCTCGTTTCGCGCCGGCACTGACGCGGCCGCGGTCCGGGACTGGGCCGTGGCCGAGGACCGCCTCTCGATGGCGGTGAGGCTGGATCCGCTCCAGCCGTCTGCAGCGGAGGCGCTGGCCATTGCGGCGGACTGGAACGGCCATCCCGCCCGTGCGCGCCAGATGGCACAGCGCGCGGTCGAGCTCAATTCGGGCGACGCCAACTCCTGGACGAACCTGGCGGTGCTATGCCTGGCAGCGGGCGACCAGGAGTGCGCCGGCCGGGCTGCGGACAGCGCGCTGCGCGCGTCCGCCAATGCGGGGCTCTCGCTCATCAATGCCGCCCGGGTATTCGCCGCCACCGGCAGGCCCGCCGAGGCCGATGCAGCCTACCTCGCCTCCCTCCAACAGCTGTGGCCGACGGCCCTCGTCGTGGAGTGGCCCCACCGCGTGCCGTTGGGGAGTGACCCCCCGGCCGAACGGGGCACGGAGCTGCAGCAGCTCAGCCTCCTGGTCGCGCGTCGCGTCCAGGACGAGTCACTCCAACCGGCCGCCTATGCGTCGGCCAGCATCCGCGCGCTGGCCTTCGCCATGGTTGGTGACACGTCGTCCGCGCGAGAGGCCCTGGCGGCGGCGATCAGAGAGACGCCGGACGACGCGATCACCTGGGATCTGGACGCCCTGCTGCGACGCCATTGGGGCGAGGACGACGACCTCGCGCTGCGGGTCGGCGCGGTGACCCGCGGCAGGCCCCTGGCGCCGCGCCCGGGCAGCATCCCCACGCTCTCTCGCGACATCGCGGCGCTGCGGGCCATCCCGGCCGACGGGCTCGTCTCCGGTGCGCAGAGGCTGCTCTCGCCGGGCCCCTGGCCGTGGGTTCTCGAGCCGCTGCTTGCTCGCTAGCTCTCCAGGGGGAGGCGCAGGATCAGCGCCAGCGTCGGCCGCGGCCGCGGCTCCGGGGCGAGAAGCGAGGCGCGCAGCCATGCGTCGCCCGCCGCCCCAGCCCGGTGTCGCGCGCTCAGCTGCCGCGCCGACAGGCCGTCGATCCCAAGCGCGGCGAGGGCCTCCGCGACCAGGGTGCCGTCGCCGACGTAGGCGCGACCGACGGTGACGCGGTCGCCCGGGGTCAGGATCGAGTCGAGCCACCGACGCCGCACCGCGAACGACCTGGTCACGACCGGCTGCCCGCCGCTCCACAGCAGATCCCCGGCAACGTAGGCGGGACGCCCCGGGCGTCCCTTGCCCGCCAGGCGCTGCCGCAGCAGATCCGGGTCGGGGCGCCCCGCGTCGTCGAGGACCAGCAGGGTCCCGTCGAGGATCACGCCGTCCTCGACGAGCTGCTCGGGCATCGGCATCAGCTCGGGGAAGGCGGCCAGCGCATCGGCCATGCCGGCCATCTGGAGGCGCAGGACCCCGCGTTCGCAGAAGGCGATGGCTCGCGCGCCGGGCCACCACGGTTCGAAGAGGTAGCCCGGATCGTCGAACGGGGCGTCGACCTGCGTCGCCTGCATCGGCGAGATGCGGGACGGCAGGCGTCGAGCGGGCGTGTCGCTGCTGGGCGGAACCGGGAGCGGGAGCTGCTCGACCGTCACGCGAACG
>DATCOX010000019.1:0-8282 GCA_036564495.1 Candidatus Limnocylindria bacterium | reverse complement strand
GACCGACATCGTCTGCCCGGTGAGCGGCGACCTGATGGTCAAGCGCTTCGGACGGAACGGCTGGTTCCTCGGCTGCAGCGCCTACCCGGAGTGCAAGCACACCATGCCGCTCCCCGGCGAGGAGGCCGAGGCCGCCGCGCTGCCCGGGGTCGGGGAGGAGTGCCCGCTGTGCGGCAAGGGCCACCTCGTGGCGCGCACCGGTCGCTTCGGCCCGTTCGTCGGCTGCGACCGCTACCCGGAGTGCCGCTACGTGAAGCGCGAGACGCCCGCCGCCGAGCAGTTCGGGACCTGCCCGAAGTGCGGGCTCGGGACGGTCGTCACCAAGCGCGCCCGCCGCGGACGACGCCCCTTCTGGGGCTGCGACCGCTATCCCGACTGCGACTACGCCAGCTGGACCCGTCCCGGGCGTCCGGAGGAGGAGGGCGAGGCTCCCGCGGCAGCAGCGGCCGCCCATGGCTGACGCTCCCGCGCTCAGCGGCGATGCCGCGGCGGCCCTGCAGCGCTTCCTGGGACATCTCTCGAGTCGCAACTCCTCGCCCGGAACGATCCGCGAGTACCGCCGCCACGTCGCCCAGTTCCTCGGCTTCCTGGGTTCGCGCGGGATCGATTGGCGCTCACCGGACCGGGCGACCGTTCGCGCCTACCTCGGCACGCTGGCGGAGCGCGGCCTCTCCGCCTCGACCGTCGGCGGGCAGCTGGCCGCCATCCGCTCCCTGTATCGCCACGCCGCCCGGCAGGGCTGGATCGACGGCGACCCGGTCGCCGGCGTCCGCTCGCCGAAGCGACCCGGTCGCCTGCCGCGGGTGCTGTCGGTGGATGGCGCGGCCCGCCTGGTCGAGGCGCCGGGCACGTTCCAGCTCGCCGGACGCCGCCGCCGGGATCCCGCCCTCGCCGACGCCACCGCGCGTCGGGACGCCGCCGTGCTCGAGCTGCTGTACGCCACCGGCATGCGGATCAGCGAGCTCTCCTCGCTCAACGTGGACCGCCTCGACCTCGCGCGGCGCCGGCTGCGGGTGATCGGCAAGGGGAGCAAGGAACGGGAGCTGCTCTTCGGTGAGCCGGCGGCTCGGGCCGTGCGCGCCTACCTGGCCTCGGGACGCCCGACCCTGGCCGCCCGTGGCACCCGCCCGGTCGCAGCCCTCTTCCTGAACAGCAGCGGCGGATCGCTGACGGCGCGCGGCGCGCGGATGGTCGTGGATCGTTGGGTGACGGCCTCCGGCGCGCCGGCCAGCACCTCGCCCCACACCCTTCGCCATTCGTTCGCCACGCACCTGCTCGAGGGCGGCGCCGACCTGCGCACGGTGCAGGAGCTGCTCGGCCACGCCAGCCTGGCCACCACCCAGATCTACACGCACCTCTCCGACGCGTCGCTGCGCTCGGCGTATCGCTCCGCGCACCCTCGATCGGGCCGGACCGGCTCCGCCCGCCCGACAGAGTGAGCGACGCCGTCGGCGTGGAGACGCCGCCGGAGGCGAGCGGTCCATCGGTTGGTCGGGTGCTGGCCAACGCCAGCCTGATCCTGACCGTCGCCGCGCTGGCCAGCCGCCTGCTGGGCTGGATCCGGCTTCTGGTCATCGGCTCGCAGTTCGGCGCGTCACGCGACCTCGACGCGTACTTCGCTGCCTTCCGCATCCCCGATGCGATCTTCCAGCTGGTGGTGGCCGGGGCGCTGTCGGCGGCTCTGATCCCCGTCTTCAGCAGCTACCGCGCGCGCGATAGCGAGCGGGAGGCATGGCAACTGGCCAGCAGCGTCATCAACCTGGTCCTGATCGCGCTGGTCGCGTTCAGCGTCGTGATGGCAATCCTGGCGCCGTGGGTAGTACCGATCATCGCACCCGGCTTCGACGACGCCACCACCGAGCTGACCGTGAAGCTGAGCCGGCTGATGCTGCTGAGCCCGGTCTTCATCGGGATGGGCGCCGTCGTCACCGGCCTGCTGAACAGCTACGGGCGCTTCACGGTGCCGGCCCTGGCGCCGCTCGTCTATAACCTGGCGATCATCTCCGCGGCGGTGGTGCTGGCGCCGATCCTGGGGGTCGAGGGGCTCGCTATCGGGGTGGTGGCGGGCTCGATCCTCCATCTCGCCATCCAGCTGCCGCAGCTGCGCAAGGTGGGGCACCACTACGACCTGACCATCGGCCTTGGGCATCCTGGGGTGCGCAGGGTGGCCTGGCTGATGGGTCCGCGCCTGCTGGGCCTGGCCGCGGGGCAGGTGAACTTCATCGCCAGCACGATCCTGGCCAGCAACCTCGGGGTGGGGAGCGTGACGGCCTACAACTACGCCTTCCAGCTGAGTCAGATCCCGGTGGGAGTGCTCGGCGTGAGCGTGGCGGTGGCCCTCTTTCCCACCTTCTCTCGAGATGCCGCGCTGGGCCGCATCTCGGAGATCCGGCGCCAGCTGTCCACCAGCCTTCGCATCCTCATCTTCCTGGCAGCTCCCCTCACCGCGATCATGATCGTGCTGGCGCGCCCGATCGCGGCGGTCTTCTTCCAGTACGGCCTCTTCTCGGATGCCGCCGCCGATCGGACCGCGGGGGCGCTCGTCTTCTTCAGCATCGGCCTCACAGGCCATATCGTGGTACACGTGCTGACCCGCGCCTTCTACGCCATGCAGGACACCCGCATCCCGGTCCTGTGGGCGATCGTGGCGGTGGCGATGAACGTGCCGCTGATGGTCATCCTGTCCGGGCCGATGGGGATCGAGGGGCTGGCGCTCGCCCTCTCGATCAGCGCCAGCATCGAGGTGATCGCCCTGGCGTGGTCCCTGCGGCGCCGGATCGACTCGATCGACGAGGGGACGATCCTGCGATCTGGCCTGCGCTCCGCGCTGGCCGCAGCGGTCGCCGCGGCGGTCATGTTCGCCGGGCTGACGGCCGCGCAGGCCTGGTTCGGAGCGCTCCTTGCCAACGGAGCCGGACGCATTCTCGCGCTGCTGATCCTGGCGGGCGGCGGAACGGCGGTCTTCCTCCTCGTCGCGATGGCGATGCGCTCCGAGGAGCTGAGACAGGTGCGCCGCTACCTGACGCGCCGCCGAGCGGCAGCCCAAGCGTCATGAGCCGCTTCCGTCCCGCGACATCCGCTGACGAGGCCGCGTGGCAGACCCTCCTGGGCCGGAGTGTCGCAGGAGACTTTCTGCACGACTGGGCCTGGGCCGAGGTGGCCGCCTTCGACGGCCAGCCGCAGCGGCGTTTCGTGCTCGAGGAGGATGGCGCGATCGTGGCGCTCGTCGCCGCGCAGGAGCGACGGCTGCCGCTCGGTCGCGCGTTCTGGTACGTCCCGCATGGCCCGGTCCTCGACTACGCCGATCCGCGGGCCGGCGAATGGCTCAGAGCGCTCTCGATCGGGCTCCGAGAGGTCGGGCGGCCGTTGCGAGTTGTTGCGGCCAAGCTCGAGCCACGGGTCGAGGCGGTGTCCGCCGATGTCGCGCTCTTCGCGCGCCTGCGCGCCGATCCACGTCCTATCCAGGTCGGGCAGACGCGCATCGTGGAGCTGACCGATGACGAGACCCTGATGGCCAGCTTCGACAAGGACACCCGCTACGCGGTGCGCCGCTCGCAGCGCGAGGGGGTGGCGGTCCGCTTCTTCACGGACGGCGCCGACTCCGCAACCATCGACGACCTCCATGGCCTGGTGATCGAGACGCAGCGTCGCGCCGGCTTCCCGCTGCCGCCGCTCGACCGCTATCGCATCGCCTGGCGAGCGCTCGCGGGCGCCGGCCGCGCCTCCATCCTCGAGGCCCGCCGCGGGGACGAGCTCCTCGCCTCAGGGATGCTGGTGGTCGAGGGCGACCGCTCCTTCTACCTCTTCTCCGGATCGCGGCGCGAGGACCAGGGCGAGCCGAAGCACTACGCCAGCTACCTGATGCAGTGGGAGATGATGCGGCGCGCCCGTGAGCTCGGCAGCCGCCAGCACGACCTGTGGGGGATCGCCCCCGCCGGCGCCGCCCCCGACCATCCGTGGCATGGGGTGGGGCTCTTCAAGAAGGGCTTCGGCGGGCGCGAGGTGCGCTGGGCAGGCACCTGGGACGTCGTCATCGATCCCACGTTGTATCGACTGCGGGCAGCCGTCTCCATGGCGCGCTCGGTCATCCCCGGCAGGTCCCGATGAGCGAGCCACGGCGCATGGGCCTCGGCGAGCTGACGGACGTCATCGGTCCGGAGCGGGTGGTCGGCATGCCGGTCGGCGAGATCGGCTCGATCGCCTACGACTCGCGACTGGCGCAACCCGGCACGCTCTTTTTCGCCGTCCCGGGCGACCACGTCGACGGCTATGACTTCATCGCCGATGCGGTCGGGCGCGGGGCGACCGCGGTGGTCGCCGAGCGCGAGACCCACGGCCTGGCCGTCCCGCAGCTGATGGTGAACCGCACAAGAGACGCCCTGGCCGATGCCGCCGACGCCTGGTACGGGCGGCCCTCCGAGCAGCTCGAGGTGATCGGCGTGACCGGCACCGACGGCAAGACCACGACCTGCTACCTCGCCGTCGCCGCGCTCCAGGCCGGGGGCCGGCGGCCCGGGATGATCGGGACCGTCGCGCTTCGGGTCGGGGATGAGATCCGCCCGAACGAGGACCGCAACACGACCCCGGAGGCGCCCGAGCTCCAGGCCCTGCTGGCCGAAATGGTCGAGGCGGGGAATGATTGCGTCGTGGTGGAGGCGACCAGCCACGGCCTTGCCCAGTCGCGGGTGCGCAACTGCCGCTTTCGCGTGGCCATCGTCACGAACGTGACGAGCGAGCATCTCGAGTTCCACGGCTCGCTCGACGCATACAGGGCGGCCAAGGCGATGCTCGTCCAGGAGGCGCCGGTTGCCATCCTCAACGCCGATGACCCGGCCTTCGGCTACTTCCGCGACCGGGCACGCGATCGCGTCGTGACCTACGGCACCGATGCGCGCGCCCACGTGCGCGCCACCGAGACCGAAGCGCGCGCCGATGGCACGACCTTCATCGCCATCACTCCCAGCTGGAGCGGCGAGGTCCGCCTCCAGCTCCCCGGCTCATTCAACGTCCAGAACGCCCTGGCCGCGCTGACCCTGGCCGAGGTCGAACGGGTGGATTTGGCCGCCGCCGCCACGGCGATCGGCTCGGTGGCTGGCGTCCCCGGCCGCATGGAACGCATCGATGCCGGGCAGCCCTTCGGGATCGTGATCGATTACGCCCACACCGCCGACTCGCTGGCCAAGATGCTTCGCACGCTGCGTCCCCTGACGGAGGGACGCCTGATCGTCGTCTTCGGCTCGGCCGGGGAGCGCGACCGCGTCAAGCGCCCCGCGATGGGCAAGGTCGCTGCCGAGCTCGCGGACCTCGCCATCGTCACCGACGAGGACCCGCGCCTGGAGGACGGCCACGCCATCAACGAGGCGATCGCCGAGGGCGCACGCTCAGCCGGCGGCGTGGATGGCGCGAACCTGTGGGTGATCGACGACCGGCGTGCGGCAATCGCCCACGCCATCGGCCTTGCGCGAGCGGGCGACATGATCCTGCTGGCCGGCAAGGGGCACGAGGGGAGCATCTTCTACGCCAACGAGAAGCGCTGGTGGGACGAGCGCGAGGTGGCTCGCCAGGAGCTCGCCGCGGCCGGCTACAAGGCCGATGCCTGAGCTCGCCGCCTTCCGCGTCACCGACCGCGATACGTGGAACGCCTTCGTCGAGCACGCCCCGTACCGCAGCTTCCCACAGCTGTGGGAGTGGGGTGAGCTGCGCGAGACCTCTGGCTGGCGGCCGATCCGGGTCGCGGTGGGGGAGCGCCCCGACCAGCCGCTGGCCGGCGCCCAGGTGCTCATCCGTTCTGTCCCGCTGGTCGGCTGGCGCCTCGGCTACGCGCCGCGCGGCCCGATCGGCCAGCTGGACGATCCACGCGTCCGCTCGGCTCTCTTTGCGGCTCTCCGAGATCTCGGCAGCTCCGAGCAGATCGCCACCCTCAAGGTCGATCCCCAAGCGACCACGGACTCGGCACTCGGCTCGACGCTCCTCCATTCCCCGTGGCGGGCCGCTGCCAAGGTCCAGCCACCCCGCACGCGGCTGATCGAACTTGCGCCGGACGAAGAGACCCTGCTCGCCAATCTCGGCAAGAAGCACCGCCAGTACGTTCACAAGGCGGAACGCGCCGGCGTAACGATCGAGCATCTCGACGGTGCGGCAGACCAGGTCACGGCCGCAGAAGCCCTGGCCGACTTCTATCGGATCTACACGCACACCGCCGAGCGAGCCGGCTTCGTCGCGCGCGCGGCCGCGTACTACGAGGAGGTCTGGCATCTCTTCGCCACCCCCGGCCACGCCCGCCTCTCGTTCGCAACCCTGGACGGCGAGCGCGTCGCCACTCTCTTTCATTTCACCTGCGGTGACCGAGCCGCTGAGGCCTACGGCGGCATGACCGATGCCGGCGCCGAGTCACGCGCCAATTACCTGCTCAAGTGGGAGGCGATCCGCTCGTTCCGCGCCGCCGGCTTCGCCGCCTATGACCTGTGGGGCCTGGCCACCGGCGGGATCGCGCAGTTCAAGGAGGGCTTCGGCGGCCGCCAGGTCGACTACGTCGGCGCCCGCGACCTCCCGCTCCGTCCCGCCCAGGACGCCGCGCTGCGTGTGCTATTGCCGACCTACGGCGTCGCCCAACGGGCTCGTCTGCGACTCACCGGCCGCCGCCTGGCCGGCAACGACGATTAGAGTCTGTTCGCACGCTTGACTTGACTCTCATAGTCGGTCATGATGCTTAACTATGAGAAGCGTGACGGCCATGGCACTTCGCGCGCGTCTCGGCGAGATCTTGGATGCGGCATCCGCCGGTGAGCGGATCGTCATCGAGCGCGACCACAGGCCAATGGCGCTCCTCGTCCCGTACGAGGACGCCGCCCGCCTGGATGGTGATGAGCAGGCGCGCATCGCCCGCAGCCTTGGGGCCCTGGACCGTCTCGTTGCCCGCGGGAAGTGGCTTCGCGCATCGGGTCTCATTCCCGCAGACGCGCCCGATGCCGTGACGGCGATCCGTGAGGAGCGAGCGCGAGATGACCTCTGACACCGCGCGAGCCCTGGTCGTTGACGCATCAGTCGCCATCGCGATTGCTGTCCAGGAACCGGGGTATGACCTGGCCGTTTCCATCCTTCGGGATCGCGGGGCAGCCGGCGAAAAGCTGATCGTCCCGGCATTCTTCTGGCTCGAATTGGTCAACGTCCTCATCAAGCGCCACCGGTTGGCGCCCGGAGTAGTTCTCGAAGCGCTTGTCGATCTCGAGAACCTTGGCCTCGAATCGGTCGAACTTGAACGACCGCAGCTGCTTCTGACGATAGACGCAATGGGGCGTGGTGGCCTTTCGGCCTACGACGCCGCCTATCTGGCGCTTGCCGAATCGGCGGATGCGGAGCTGTTGACCTTCGACCGCCATCTCGCAGCTGCAGCGGGCAACCGCGCCCTGCCGCTGGGTGGAGGACACGCCGTCGAGGAGGCCCGCGAATCCTACGGGCCATCGTGGGCCGCCTGGCCAGGTGCCGCCGTCTACTTGCAGAAGCTCCGTGCACAGGTGGCAGCCCAGGCCAACGGGTAGGCTTCTACCCCGATGCCTCCCATCCTCCGTCGTGCCGACGACACCGACCGCCGCGCCTGGGACGCATTCATCGCGTCCCGCCCCGAGGCCGATCTCCTCCAGAGCTGGGCCTGGGGCGAATGCACCGCCCTCGCTGGCGAGCCGCCGGCCCGCCTGCTGCTCGATGACAACGGCCAGATCCGCGGCGTCGCCCAGGCCCTCATGCGCCCGGCCGGCTTCGGCCGGCAGGTAGCCTACGTCGCCCACGGCCCGATCTGGGACCGATCGGCTCCCGATGCCGACCGCCTCTTCGCCTGGCTGCTCCAGGGCCTGCGCACCCTCGCCCGCAAGGAGAAGGCGCTCGTCGTCAAGCTCGACCCCCGCGCCGAGCCCGGCGATGCGACTGACCTCGCCGGTCTGGCCAAGGCCAACAAGCTCCGCCCTGCACCCGACCTGCAGGCCCCGACCACGCGGCTCGTAGACCTGTCGGGCGGGGTGGATCAGCTCGAGGCCTCCTGGCACACCGACGGGCGTCGGCTCTCGCGTCGCGCCGAGCGTGAAGGGACGGAGGTCACGATCACGCGCGAGCCCGATCCTGCCGAGATCGCGATCCTCCACGAACTGCTGACCCTGACCGCGGAGCACGGTGACTTCCGCGTGCGCTCGCCCGAATTCCTCGAGCGGCTCGCGTCAGAGCTGAGCGCCTCGGACGGCTGGTACCTGGGCATCGCCCGGGTCGAGGGCACGCCGATCGCCGCCATGGCC
>DATCOX010000017.1:0-2978 GCA_036564495.1 Candidatus Limnocylindria bacterium | reverse complement strand
GGAGCAGGGCGTTGAGGACCTCTCGCGAATCGACGCGGTGGCCCTCTTCGTGGAGCGCGCGCGGCGCATTCGCCCGGACTTTCGCCTCACCGATGACAACGCCAGCGCGGTCGCCGCCATCTGCCGCCGACTGGACGGCCTGCCGCTGGCGATCGAGCTGGCGGCGGCGCGCATCAAGATCTTCTCGCCAGAGACGATGCTAGCGCGCCTCGAGGCAGCCCTTCCGCTGCTCGGCGGCGGGAGCGTGGACCTGCCCGCCCGGCAACGCACCCTGCGTGGCGCGATCGACTGGAGCTACCAGCTGCTCAACTCGGCGGAGCAGGCGCTCTTCCGGCGGCTCTCCGTCTTCTCCAGCGGCTGGACGGTTGAGGCGGCCGAGCAGGTGGTGGTCCTGGATCCCGGCGCGGACCTCGAGATCTACGACGGTCTCGGCACGCTCGTCGACCAGAGCCTCGTGCGACCGCCGGCCGATGGCCCCGGGGAGCCGCGCTTCGACATGCTGCAGCTGATCCGGGAGTACGGCGTCGAGCGCCTGGCCGAGACGGACGAGGCGGCAGTCGTCGCCCGCCGGCACGCGGAGTGGGTCCTCGCGATGGTCGAGATCGCCGGTCCGGAGCTCGAGGCGGGCAGCGGGATCGAGTGGCTCGACCGGCTGGCGGCGGAGCATGACAACGTGCGCGCGGCGCTCCGCTGGTCGGTGGACAGCGGTCAACGGGAGATCGGCCTGCGGATCGCGGCCGCCCTATGGCGCTTCTGGCAGCAGCGGGGCCATCTGATCGAGGGTCGCGCCTGGTTCGATCGGCTCATACCTGACCCTGCGGAGGCCGACTCGGTGGACGCAGGCGTGCTCGCTGCGGCGCACACCGCCGCTGGGGGAGTCGTCTACTGGCAGAACGACCAGGATCAGGCCGAGGCGCACTACCTCGCCGCCTACGAGCTCGACCGCGCCCACGATCGGCTCGACCGCATCGGTGATGACCTGTACAACCTCGCCTTTGTGGCGATCGTGCGCAAGGAGATCCAGACCGGGCGGGAACGATTCGAGGAGAGCGGGAAGGCGTTTGCCGCGGCGGGTCAGTCGGACCGCCTCGCCGACTCGACCGCTGCGCTAGGCGCCCTCGAGATGCGAGCCGGGAACCTCGACAAGGCGCGCGACCTGATGGAGGAGGGGCGCCGCCTCCACGCTGAGCAGGGCAACCACGCCCGGGCCACGGACAACACGATGGTGCTGAGCAACATCTACCTGCAGCGGGGTGAGGTCGAGAAGGCGCGCGACAACTTGCGAAAGGCGGTTGCGGCCATCAGGGAGATGCGGGACGTTGCACGTTTCCCTCTCACCCTGGACCTTGGGGCCGCCCAGGCACTCAGCGACGGGCGCCCCGCAGACGCGCTTCGGCTGCTGGCGGCAGCCGTGCGACGCCGGGCCCAGGTCGGCGGCGGGACACCGAATTTCGTGGTGGATAACGATCAGATGACCGCCGAGGCGCGGGCCGCGTTGGCCGAAAAGGGCGCCACGGACGAGGGGGACAGGGCCTGGGCAGAGGGCGAGACCCTGGACGACGACGCGTTGGCCGCCCTGATCGGCTGACGAGAGCCCCGATGCCTGGATGGGTGCTGATTGACACGTCAATCCGGACCCATCACACTGCGCCAATGCCAACCAGGGAGAAGCGGACCTACAACCTCACCCCCGCGACCGTGCGCGCGGTGCGCGAGTTGGCCGATGACTACCACGCGGCCCCCACCCAGGACGCGGTCGTGGAGTTGGCCGTCTCCGAGCTGGCACGGCGGCTGCGTGACGAGCAGGAGTCGGCCGCGTGGGAGGCCGCAGCGGCGGATCCCGCATTCCGCGCGGAGGCGCAGGGGATCGAGGACGCCTACCGCGATGCCGATCGCGAGACGTGGCCGGCCTGAGCATCGGGCCACTGCGGTGGGGGATGGTGGTAGTGGCGCTTGATCCGGTGGTTGGGCACGAGCAGGCCGGCACGCGACGTGCACTGGTGGTCAGCTACGAGCCGTTTCATCGGTCCGGGCTCATGACGGTCTGTCCCGTCACGGCAGCTCGCACGGAGGCGCGCTTCCCAGGGGACGTCGCGATTCCGCCGGGCGAAGCCGGGCAGACGAAGCCGGGCGTGATCATCTGCAGCCAGGTGCGCACCATCTCCGTGCAGCGGATGGTCGGCGCGCCAGTCGGCTTCCTGACCGATGCGGTCCTGCGGCGACGCGTCCGTCACGCGCTGGCCCATCACGTGGGCCTCGACATTCCGGCGACGTTGGACCGGGTCTAGGTCGTGGCGAGGTCTGTCAGGAGGGATCGAGGATCGCGAGGTCCTGAAACGCCGAGCGGTAGAACCCGCGATCGCGCGTGAGCAGCCGCTCCGCTCGCGACAAGGCGTGGACGCCGATGAGCAGGTCAGGCAAGATCCGTCGCCGTGGGCCGCCGGCGGATCGGTATCGCTGCCAGGCGAGGCCTGCGGACAATGCCGTTTCGCGATCGAGGGGGTCGTAGGTCACTTCGAGGCCGGTCAACGCGCGGGATGCCGTGGCTGCATCTACGAACGCGGCGGCAACCTCCGCCCACACCACCTCGCATGCAATCAGGCTTCCCTCTGCCCAGCACCGCCGCAACGCGTCACGCGATGCGGCGCCATGTCGGGGATCGGCTGTGAAGATGTCAAGCAAGACATTCGTGTCAACCGCGGTGATCATCTTCGCCCGCGGGTGCGGTCGACGAACGCATCGACCGGCTCGGACAGCTCAAGAATTCCCCAGGCCGCGTCGATTGCGTCCTTCCCCGCTGCCTTGCGGGCCACCAGCCGCCCCCCTTCGGCATCGAAATCGAGGATGACGCCGGGTCGGAGGCCCAGCCGCGTCCGCAACGCCTTCGGAATCGTCACCTGGCCCTTCTCGGAAACGACTGCTTTCATACGAAGAGAGTAGGAATTCCTACTGCGCTTGTCAAGGGAAAGACCCGATGT
>DATCOX010000015.1:0-4447 GCA_036564495.1 Candidatus Limnocylindria bacterium | reverse complement strand
GCTTCGATCTGCGCCTGCCGCCGCCCCTGGAAGCGGCCCCGGTCGCGTGGGAGTCGACCAGCGGTCCCGATGCCGCGCCGGAAGCGCCCTCACCGGCCACGCGAGCTCCTCGACGGCCGCGTACTCCCGTGCAACGTCCGCCCCGGCCGCGCCGCGCCCCGTCGGCGCGGGAGACGGTCGCAGGCTTCGCGGATGCGCTTGCGCGAGCGCAGGATCCGAACGCGGCAGACCTGGGAGGCGCCGCCCAAACCGAGGCTGCCGTCCCCGACGAGCCACGCGACCGGACCGAGAGCCCCGTCCAGGCGCCCGACGTCGGCGACGCTGCGCCCGAGGCCCTTGAGGCGCCCGAACCGGCCGAGCAGGAGCCTATCGCTGCATCGGACCTTGCCGTCGAAGCCCCCGAAGCCGATCAGGCGGTCGCCGAGCCAGAGGGGCCGACCTACAGCGCGGTCGTGGTCGAGCCCGACTGGTTCGCCGATGGCGACTTCGCCTGGCTCGACGCCGCCGAGTTGGAGACTAGTGGCCAGGTCGACGTGGCTGGGCTCGAAACTGCCGAGCCGGAGCCGCAGCAAGCGACCGACGAGGTCGACGCGGTCGCCGAGCACGATGCAATCGCCGAGCCAGAGCCCACTCCTGCCGATACACCGGTGGAGGCGGAGGCGGCGCCTGCGCCGCCCGCGACGCCGGAGCCCGCCCTCGAGTTCGAGACGCCTGCCGATTTTGAGTCATGGCGGCCGCCGACGGCATCGGTCCCAGAGGTGGCCTCCGAGCCTGAAATCGCCGATGCCCCCGAACCGCAGGCGATGAGCGCTGCGGTGGCGGTGCAGGATGTCGAGGAGGAGGTCATGTGGCTGGGTGCCGAGCCCGAGGCGAGCCAGCCGGTTACGGATGAGCCACCCGTCCAGGGCCAGGCTGAGGTGCAGGCGTGGCCCACCGCAGACGCCACGCCCGCCGTCGAGGTGGTGCGACCACCCCTCGCGATGACCGAGGAGGAGCTCTCCCGGCTCGCCCTCGATGAGGGCTGGGATGAGGCCGAGGTTGCGGCCATCCGCGCCATGATCACCCCGCCCCCCGAGCCACGCGTCGTGCTGCCCGGCGCGTCCGAGCTCGACGAGGCGATGGCTGCGCTCGAGGCGGTGCCGGTGCGGAGCGATTTCGGCTCCGATGGCTCCCGTCAATGGACCAAGCCCGCTCCGGACGACGCCGCGGCCCCAGCCATCGACGATTGGGCGTTCGAGGCGGAGCCGCCTCCCGAGCCTCCGATTGCGCCACGGCCACCGGCGGACGTCACCGCCGAGCTGCGGCGAGGCGCCAGCGGTGCCGGCCGATTGCGCCCTCGCGAAGGCCCGGCCGCTGCTGCGTACCGCAGGCTCCGGCGTCTCCTCCCCGGTTGACGGGAGACGCTCCTCGCCGCGGCAGCTCGCGGCTGCCTGACCTGGGACCTCGTGGCGAAGGTTGGGTGGTCGGCCAGATCGTCCTGATCGGCCTCATTGTCCTGGCTGGCAGGCCGGGGCTGGGACGCCCGATCCCGGCGAATCCGCTCGCCTGGCTGGAGGTCGCCCTCGGCGCGGCGGCCCTGGTCGTCGCTGCCTGGGCCGTTGGCCGCGCCCTCGTTGACCTGGGCCGGAGCCTGACCCCGGTGCCGCGACCGCGATCAGACGGTCGCCTGGTCACAACCGGGATCTATTCCCACGTGCGACACCCGATCTACGCGGGGATGATCCTGGCCGGCATCGGCTGGAGCTCGATCACCCGAAGCCTGGCCGCGTTCGCCGCTGTGCTGCTGCTCGCCGCCCTGCTGGATGCGAAGGCTCGTCGAGAGGAGGCGTGGCTCGTGGAGCGCTACCCCGGCTATGAGAAGTACCGGCAACGGTCGAAGCGGTTCGTGCCCCGCGTGTACTGACCACCCGGAATCTGGGGCTTGCGCGAAATGCTTCGCGTTTGCATAATGGTTCGTGTGACACGAATGATTCACGAAACAAGAACCGATGCGACCCAGCTGCTCGATGAGCTGGCGCCGATCATCGCCGGAGAGCGTGCCGCCTTCGCATCTCGCTGCCACGAGCGCTCGATCAGCATGACGCACCTGCTCCTCATGACCCTCCTGGAGACGCACGGCCCGCTCCCAATGAGCCGCGTCGCAGAACTCCTCGGATGTGGACTGCCAACCGCCACCGGGATCGTGTCCCGCATGCAGGAGCATGGCCTGGTCGAGCGCCAGCACGACTCCGAGGATCGTCGCGTGGTGACCCTCCGCCTCTCCGAGGACGGGGCCGCCGAGATCCAGGACCTCCAGGCGAGCCGTCGCCAGCGCATGGCAACCGCCCTCAGCAACATGTCCGATCGCGAGCGCACCCAGCTCCTTGCGTCGGTCCGAGCCCTTCGCGCGGCCTTCACCCGCGTGAATCCCCAAGGAGACAACGCGTGACTGCCACCTCTCAGCCGATGGACGCCCCGGTGCATGTCGATCCCCGAGCCAGGACGGAGATCCTGATCGCGATCCTGCTCGCCATGTTCCTGTCGGCCCTCGACCAGACGATCGTGGGCACGGCCCTGCCGACGATCATGACCCAGCTCCACGGCAACAACCTCTACACCTGGGTGGTGACGATCTACCTGCTGACTGCCACCATCAGCGGGCCGATCTACGGCAAGCTCTCCGACCAGTTCGGGCGGCGACCGATGGTGATGATCGGGGTCAGCCTGTTCCTGATCGGCTCGGCGCTCTCCGGCCTCTCCCAGGAGGCATGGCAGCTGATCGCGGCCCGCGGCCTGCAGGGCCTCGGGGCGGGCGCCATCTTCCCAATTGCGCTGGCAGTCATCGGCGACCTCTTCACTCCCGCCGAGCGCGGCAAGTATCAGGGGCTGTTCGGTGCGGTGTTCGGCATCAGCGCCTTGATCGGCCCGGCGCTGGGCGGGTTCCTGACCGACAACGTCGGCTGGCACTGGATCTTCTTCGTCAACCTGCCGATCGGCGCGGTGGCGCTCGTCATCATCTGGCGCCTGCTGCCCCCGATCAAGCACCCGGAACGCGCCCGCAGCATCGACTACCTCGGCAGCGCGGTCTTCACCGCCGCCCTGGTCCCGATCCTGATCGGCCTCACCAACAAGCAGACGATGGACTGGACGAGCCCAGAGGTTGGCGGCCTCATCCTCCTCGGGCTGGTGCTGTCGGCCATCTTCGTGTGGGTCGAGTCCCGCGCGGCTGAGCCGATCCTGCCGCTGAGCCTGTTCCGCAACCGCTCGATCAGCGTCTCCCTGCTCGCGGTCTTCCTGGCCGGATTCGGCTTCTTCGGCGCAATCATCTTCGTCCCGCGCTGGTTCCAGGTCGTCCTCGGATCGAGTGCGACCGAGTCCGGATACCAGATCCTGCCGTTGCTCGCCGGCCTGATCCTCAGCTCGGTCATCTCGGGCCAGATCATCAGCCGGACCGGCCGATACCGCTGGATCATCATCGGTTCGATGGCCTTCCTCTCGGTCGGGCTGTTCCTGATGACAGGACTGCGTGGCACCACAAGCCTGCCGCAGATGTGGCTGTGGATGGTGGTCGCCGGGATCGGGATCGGCCCGACGCTCGCTGCCTTCACGATCGTCGTCCAGAACGCCGCCCCTTTCGCGCAGCTCGGGGCCGCGACAGGCGCGCTCACCTTCTTCCGCCAGGTCGGCGGCACCGTCGGCCTTGCCATTGCCGGCACCCTCTTCGGGTCGTCGCTGGTGACCGAGATTCCGCGCCAGATGGCGAAGGCCGGGGTTCCTGCCGAGATCAGCTCCCGCTTCGCGTCCTCGGGGGTCGCCAGCGACGTCAGCTCGGTCGGCGACCTCGGGGCGCGGATTCTTGGCAGTCTCCCTGCGCAGCTGCGGCCGGTCGTCGAGCCGTACATCCCGCGCATCGTCGCCAGCTTCCACGAGGCCTTCAGCCTGGCGATCGCCAGTGCCCTGTGGATCAGCGTGGCGGCTGCGGTCGTCGGCCTCGTTGTGACGGCAATCGGACTCCCAGAGCTGCCCTTGCGCACGCACCACGGTCCGGCGAGAGTGGGAGCGCAGGGAGCCGAGGGCTCAGAGCCGACCCCGATATCGGCGCTGGAGTAGCGATTCGCGCATGACCGACTACGACCCGCGGACCGCGCTCGTCGTGGTCGACCTCCAGAACGACTTCGCCGACCCCTCAGGGAGCCTCTTCGTGCGGGGTGGTGACGAGGTCGTGGGCCGCATCAACGACGAGCTGCAGCTGGCGACGAGCGAGGGTGCGCTCGTCGTCTACACCCAGGACTGGCATCCGCCGTCGACGCCGCACTTCGCGAAGGATGGCGGCGTGTGGCCGGTGCATTGCGTGGCTGGCACCTGGGGCGCAGAGCTCCATCCCGGGCTGGTGGTCGCCGGTCCGAGCGTGCGCAAGGGAAGCAACGGGGAGGACGGCTACTCCGGCTTCACGATGCGCGACCCGACC
>DATCOX010000009.1:0-1739 GCA_036564495.1 Candidatus Limnocylindria bacterium | reverse complement strand
CGCCATGGGCGGCGCGGCGGTCGCGGGCTGGGCCTGGGGGGCGCCGCCCGGCGCGACCGGGGCCCGGGGTGCGCCGGTCTGGGCCGGCATCGGGGCGCTGGCGCCGTTGCGTATCGGCGGGCCGGGCGCCCAGCCCTCGCGCTCCATCCCGACCTCGAACTCGTGCTTGGCGTCGAGCATCGCCTTCTTGAAGGTGACCGGGCTCCGGAGCATGCGCATCTTGTCGATGCCGGCCTCCGACGCGGTCAGGATGGTCAGGTCGCCGAAGTCGAACATCCGCCCGAAGACCGACTGGCTCAGGACCGCGTCGTTGATCTTCTCGAGCGAGCTGTCGGTCGAGTTGCGGTTAAGGACGCCTTCGACCTGGATCACCCGGCGATTGGTCAGGACATATTCCTGGTTGATGTATCGGAGCCCGTTCCAGATGGCAACGGCGATCCCGCCGATGAACAGGATGGCGGTCACCCAGCCAAGGGCCAACTTGAGCGATCCGACGGCACCGTTGGGATCCATGTTGCTGCCGACCCACAGGAGGACGGCCGCGATGACGATCGCCAGGATCGCGTACCGCGCGCCCCAGATGGCGACGAATGGATGCTGCTTGTTGCGGTAGCTGATCCGCTCACCGGTCGACAGCAACCCATCGGCGTAGCTCATGTGGCTGGTGCCTCCCTCTCAGGCCCTGGGATGGGCCCGGCTGTAGACGTCCCGGATCCGTTCCCCGGTGAGATGCGTGTACAGCTGCGTGGTGGAGATACTCGCATGCCCGAGCAACTCCTGGACGATGCGCAGGTCGGCTCCGCCCTCGAGCAGATGCGTCGCGAAGGAGTGGCGCAGGGTGTGTGGGCTGACCCGGTCGCCGAGGCCCGCCCGAGCGGCCGCGCGCTTGACCACGGCCCACGCCTGCTGGCGCGCCAGCCGGCCGCCTCGATCGCCAAGGAAGAGCGGGCCGCCGCGGGCTGGTGCGACACGACTCTGGGCCAGCAGCACCGCCCGCGGCCCGGCGACCCAGCGACCGAGCCAGTCGAGCGCGATCTCACCGACCGGCACGAGTCGTTCCTTGTCGCCCTTGCCGATGACCCGCACGAATGCGCCATCCGTCGACAGGTCCTCGCGATCCAGACCGACCGCCTCGCTGATGCGCAGGCCCGCGGCGTAGAGCAGCTCGAGGAGCGCCCGATCGCGCAGGGCACGCCCCGTGGTGGCGGCCTCGGCGGGCCCGGCCTCGGCAGGCCCGGCCGCCGGTTCCTCGCCCCCGGCCGACTCGAGCAGCCGTTCGGTCTCGGCGACCGTCAGCGTCTCCGGCAACAAGCGCGAGGGTCGCGGCAGGTCGAGGTGCGCCGCCACGTCGACGGTGATCAGCCCCTCGCCGTAGGCGAATCGATAGAAGCCCTTGAGCGCAGCCGCACGACGGCGGAGGCTGCTGGGTGCCAGCCCCGGGTCGCCTCGCCGGCCACGCCGCGTCCGAGCGGCCAGGTAGCCGACCGCCGGATCGGGCGCGCCGGCCCAATCGCGCGAGACGCCGCGGGCCGCGGCGAAATCGTGCAGGTCGGCCCGATAGGCCCGGATCGTGGCCGGGGCCAGGCCGCGCTCGACGCGCAGGTAGGTCAGGTATTCGTCGATCGCGCCGTCGAGTCGGGGCACGCGGCGCTGGCTCAGCCGGTCTGGGCGACCTCGCCGCGCCAGGCCTCGGCGCGGTCGAGGAGCTCCCGGGCGCTGGCGAGGGTGGCCGCCCCGCC
>DATCOX010000118.1:0-4185 GCA_036564495.1 Candidatus Limnocylindria bacterium | reverse complement strand
GCTTCTGTGCGACATCCGGATCGCCGCCGAGCCGGCCAGCTTCGGATTCCCCGAGCTGCCGCGCGGCATCCCGCCCTCCTACGCCTCGGCGCGGGCGGCGATGGGCCCGGCGCTGGCGGCCGAGATCACCCTCACCGGTCGGGTGTTCGACGCCTCCGAGGCCCTGCGGCTGGGCGTGGTGAACGAGGTCGTGCCGGAAGGTGAATCGGTCGAACGGGCGCTCGAGCTCGCGACCGGCATCGCCGCGATGCCGCGACAGGCGACGCTGGAGACCAAGCGCCGCATCCTCCTCGATCGTGAGCGCGACTTCGGCCCGCTGTTCGAGGAGGAGGCGCGCCTCTTCCGCGAGACGCTTCTCTCAGATCCCGACGACGCGGCCTGACTAGAACCAGGTGAGCTGGAGCGGGTTCGGGCGATCCTCGAGCCGGTGCAGGAACGGCGTCGGATTAAGCACCGGCCCATAGGGATCGCGTCCCGCCCGCAGCTCGAAGTGAAGGTGATCACCCCAGCAGGACCCAGTGCAGCCGACCCTGCCGACCCTCTGGCCCGCCTGCAGGTGCTGGCCCTGCTGTGCGAGCGCCGGTGCCAGCATGTGGAAGTAGTTGTCGGTGCGATCGGCGGCAGGGTCGTAGAGCGAGATGTAGTTGCCGCGGCCGCCGTCGCTGCCGGTTTCGAGCACGACCGAGTCGGCGACCGCGACCAGCGGCGTGCCGGCCGCAACGAGCAGGTCCTGGCCCTCGTGGCCACGTCCGGCATCGAGCCCATCGCCGTACTCAGGCCGCGCCCGCATCGGGAAGACACGACGGGGCGCCCGGACCACCTGCCGCACCGGCTTCGCGATCACGGTGGAATCAGGTTCGGGCGCAGTCGACCCGCCCGCGAGGGTGCTCGCAGAGAACGTCATCGCCAACACAGCCGCAACCGCGGCGGTTGTTCTTGGCCGGCGCGTTGCGCGCCGGCACTTGCATGTCAGGCGGCGTAGCCGCCGCATGTACCACAGTCCGAGCCTCACGCGACCTCCAGGGAAGGCTTTGCCGCCCCGCAGGTCAACACAGCTGGCCACTGAAACTGCACGATCGCTTCCAACCCGTTCCCCCTAGCCGCAGATCGGCCAGGGGCTGGAGCCGCTGCGCGAGTAGAGCAGCGCCGCGCGGTAGTCCTGCTCGGCCTCCGATGCCTTGGCGGGATCGCCGTGGCCGCCGACCGACGCCCAGGTGCCGTAGTCGAACTGGTACTTGCCGCGGTAGCTGCCACCCGACGAGATCGCGTGCGGATCGCCACCCGATTCGCAGGCCGCGATCGCGTTGAGGGTCGCCAGCGAGACGCCCCGGGGCAGATGCCCGAACGCCTGCTTGTGCTTGCGACGCTTCTCGGCTCTGATCGCATTCACCTGCACCTGGATCGTCCTGTCCAGCTGGCTGGCCGGGCGGATCAGCAGGCCAGCGCCGGGCGACCGGAGCTGGCTCGCTTGGCGGGGCTTGGCGCCGGCATGGACCGGTTCGCCGGAGCCATTGGCAGCCACGGCGAGCGCCGGGAATGTGATTCCGACTGCGACCGCGATCGCGGCCGGGTAACGCCAACTGTTGAACAACACGGAATAACCACCTCCGTTCGTGCGTAAATGCCCGGTCGGGTACGCCATTTGCGGCGTACCGCGGCCGCGCTGGCTCCCGACGACCGCGCGTGCGAGTGCAGGAGAAAGGCGACTGTCCGGACTTCGCCTCGGCGGATTTCTCATGGAGCGCCCCCCAATAGGCGCTTGCCGAGGTCCTGTTCCGTGTAGGACGCGGCAGGGTGGCATCCGTCCCCAACCGCTTGTGTGATCCTCGTCACAGCGGCGATGGAGAACGAGACATCTGCAACTAGCTCAGGCGTGAGCTGCGAGGCAGGGTGAAACCGAGCCTGCAGTTGGTCCGCGACGCATGCCCGAAGAACGCCGCCTACGGCACCGCGGTCTCAGGCGCAATCCTGCAGGGGGTGGCGGCGGGCGATCTGCCGGAAACGGCCCGTCTCGGGAGGCCAGGCCGCCTCGTCACCTTCGGTCGCCGTGACGCGGTCAGCGCCGGCTACCCGGCAGCAGTCGAGGCTGCGCGGTCGGCCGGGTATGACGTGGTGGAGCGAATCGCGGGCGGGCGCGCCGCCGCCTACAACGGTCAAGCGCTCAACCTTTCGCGCGCGCACCGGGACCCCAGTCCCGCCGGCGCCACGCGAGCGCGATTCGCCGAGATGGCCGAGCTGCTGCGCGCGACCCTGGCCGATCTCGGTGTCGACGCGCGGATCGGCGAGGTAGCGGGCGAGTACTGCCCGGGCGCGTTCAGCGTCAATGCGGGCGGGCGTGTGAAGCTGGCGGGAATCGGCCAGCGACTGATCAAGGGTGGAGCGCACGTCGGCTGCGTGATCGTCGTCGGCGACAGCGACGGGCTGCGCGACGTGCTGGTCCCGGTCTACGAGGCCCTTGACATCGGCTGGGAGCCGGCGACCGTGGGCAGTGTCGAAGACGAGGTTCCCGGCACGACCCCCGCCGAGGTCGAGGAGGCGATCCTGGCCGCGCTCGCCGAGCGATTCGAGATCGGCGAGGTGAAGCTGGACCGGGCGACGCTGGCGCTCGCGGATCAGCTCGAGCCGCGCCACCGGGTCGCCAAGTGATGTTGGCCGCGGCGTTGCGCCGCGGCCAACCCAATTGCCATGATCACGGCGTGGAGTCGGCCACGTCCAAACCGCGTGCCCGGGAGGAGCGGGAGCCGGCGACGGTGGCCGCGGAGCAAGAGAGCGGGTCCGCAACGGCGGCCTCCCCGAATCGATGATGGCCGGATAGCGCCGTGGGCGCCGACCGGCATCAGCCCGACGACCACACAGTCACGGTGTGGAGGATCAAGCTCGATCCCGACGATCCCACCGCCGAGACGCTGCGGGGCCATCTCGCCCCGGACGAGCTCGAGCGGCTGGCGCGCCTGCACCGATCCGAGGTCGGGCGGCGATGGCTGGTGAGCCGCGGGGCGCTGCGCGAAATCCTCGCCGCCGAGCTGGGGACCTCTCCGCCGTCGGTTCGCCTCGAGCTTGGCCCACACGGCAGGCCCGGCTTCGATCCCGAGACCCACCAGACGGACCTCGACTTCAACCTCTCCCACTCCGGCGACGTCGCCCTGATGGCGACCGGCCGCGGCCTACGGGTGGGGATCGACGTCGAGCGGCTGCGCCGCGGCCGCGACCCATTGCGGGTCGCCAATCGCTATTTCTCCCCGGCCGAGGTCGAAGCCGTGCGCGCCTTCCCGCAGGCAGACCGGCCGGCGGCCTTCCTTCGCTACTGGACCGCCAAGGAGGCGCTGGCGAAGGGGCTCGGGCTCGGGCTGCAGGTCCCGATCGGCCAGCTCGAGCTCGCCGCGCAGCCGGGCGGGACGATGGTGCCCGTCCGCCTGGCCCGAGACTGGCGCCTGGTCGAGCTGACCGACCTGCCGAGTGGCTATTGCGGCGCGCTGGCGGTCGACGACGATGCGGCCCGCGTCGTGATCCGGGATTGGCGGGGCTAGGCTCGCGCTCGATGGCACCGGAGGCGGAACATGAGCGTGGGCAGTGGAGCGTCAGCGGGGCGCTGGCGCGGTTGGTCAGGCTCCTCACCCGCCCGCGGCCTCTGGTGACGCGATTCAGCCGCCTGCAGGCCTGGATGCTCCGCGCAAGCCGGGGGCACATCCGGCGCTCACTGATATTTGGCGGCGGGCAACCGGTCCTCTCCCTAACCACGACCGGGCGCCGCTCCGGACGCTCGCGCTCGACGATGGTCGCCTACATGCGGGTTGGCGCCGATTACGTCGCCACGGCGGCGAACCTCGGCAACGAGCGCGACCCGGCCTGGTTTCTCAACCTGACCAGCGAGCCCCGGGCCCGGATCGTGGTCGAAGGACGCAGCCTCGCCGTCACCGCGCGGCGCGCGGCAGGTGAGGAGGCCCAGAGGCTGTGGCGGCTCTGGATCGAGCGGCTTCCTGCGGCGCAGACGTTCGCCGAAATTGCCGGTCGCGAGGTCCCGGTGGTGATCCTCGAACCGGGCGTTTGATGGAGACGGCGGGAATCGAACCCGCGTCCGCGGTCGCGTAACGAATGGCTTCTACAGGCTTAGCCGGCGCTTGATTCTCGCTTCCCGCGTCCGCACCGGCGGGCGATAGCGGGAAGCACAGCCTCCTGAAATGTCCC
>DATCOX010000114.1:0-6026 GCA_036564495.1 Candidatus Limnocylindria bacterium | reverse complement strand
GCTCGTTCGGGGGGTGGCCGCTCCCTATAATCGCCGCGTCGCCGTCCTTCGCTCGAGTCCGCGGATCCGATGAGCAACCGCCTGGCCACCCGTATCGGCCTGTTGGCCGGCGACGATCGCGCCCCCGGCGCGCTTGACCTGGTTCGCTTCCGCGAGCCGGCGACCGGGTCCGAGGTGCGCACCAAGGGAAGCCTCTTCCTCCTGGCGCAGGTGACCGGTGGCGACGCGGCGCTCGGCCGCGCGACCGCCGAGGCGCTCGAGACGATCGAACGCGACTACTACTACGACCTCTCGGCCGGCGCCACCGGGTCGATCAGCAAGGCGCTCGCCTCCGCCAATCGGCTCCTTTACCACCAGCGCGCCCGGCTCGGGCTGACGCGCCGCGGCGGCGTGAGCGTCGTGGCCCTGGTCGTGCGCGGGCGGGAGGGCCACGTCGCCAAGCTCGGGCCGGCGGCCGCGGTGATCGTGCGCGAGGAGCGCATGTTCGAGCTGCCGCCCCCGCCGTCGGTCGAGGAGGAGGACCCGCGCGTTCGCGAGCGACGCGTGGCGGAGTCCCTCGGCGAGGCGTTGGAGATCCAGCCCTACACCTGGGAGGGCGAGCTGACAGCCGGCGACCGCGTCGCGCTCCTGTCCCGGAACGTGGCCCAGGTGGTGGGGGTCGACGAGGTCCAACGCGCCCTCGCCACACTGCGACCCGCGGCCGCGGTGGAGCACCTGCACCAGCTCTTCCAGATCCGCGGCGGCCAGGGTTCCGACGGCCTGATGGCGATCGAGCTGATCGAGCTGGCGCCGACGACCGCGACGCACCACCTCGAGCCGGTCCACCCCAACGAGGAGCTGGCGGGGCTCCCCGATCGCAGCCCCGTGCCGCTGGCCGACGCGATCGGGCATCTCCTGCACCGGGCCGGGGACGCGATCGACGCAACGCAGCGCGGCGTGGCCCGCGCGCTGCTGGTCGGCGTCAACATGGCCCTCGCCTTCGTGCCGCGCCGTCGCTCGCGCTACCCCACCAGCATCCCGCGCACCGCGCTGCGGGAGGCGGGTCGGCGTCGTCGCCGCGGGCTGATCGGGATCGGTGCGGTGGCCGCCCTGCTGGCGATCGGCGCCAGCGTGGCCAGCCTGCCGAACCCGCGGCCCACCGACGCGATCCTGCGTGCCTCGATCGCGCGCGCCGCGATCGGCGATGCGCTGAATCTCCTCGGCACCGTCGAGGAGCGGGTTAACGGTCGGGACCTGGTCGATCGTGCCCCAAAGCGGGCCGCCGGCCTCCTGGCCGACGCCCAGGCGGCTGTCAAGCGGGCCGACGAGGCTGGCGTGGCATCCGCCTCGCTCGACCCGCTGCGCGATCGGATCGAGCGCGGCCTCGACACGATCTACGCGGTCGGACGCCTGACGCAGAGCAGCACGGTCGCCGACCTCGCCTCGGCCTTCACTGCCGCGGACCCGACCGACATGGTGATGGCCGGCGACGGCTCGTTGTGGGTCGCCGAGGTCGGTCGCGGGCGGGTCATCCGGGTCGATGCGACGACCGGCGAGGCCGCGGTGGTGTATCGCGCCGGGCAGAAGCTGGGGGGAGCGACGGCGGGCGCTCCATGGATGATCGCCACCGCGGCGACCGACGTGGTTGTCATCGATCGCGACCGACAGGCGTGGCGCTTCGACCTCGTCGAGCGGCTGCCCCACCGGCTGGGGTTGCAGGGGCTCGGCGCAATCTCCTCGGCGAGCCGGCTCCTGTCGGCACTCCAGCATCGCCCACCGCTGGAGATCTTCAACCTGTACGTCGTGGACGCGGTCAGCGGCAAGGTGCTGAAGTGGACCCCGGGCGACGTGATCCCGGTGCGCTACCCCGGCCCGCCAGAGCCGTACCTGACCGACCGGCCGGACCTTCCGGCCGCGGGGGCGCGCGACCTGTTTGTCGACGCCAACCTGTGGCTGCTCCAGGCACGCACCGTCACCCGCGTGAACTTCGGGACGCCGCTCCCCCAGGCGGACTACTCGCTCGATCCGCCTCCCGACGGAGTGCTGCGCCCGGACCTCGACTATCGGCTCCTCGACGGGGCGACCATCGGCGACCGCGAGACCTTCTACGTCTACGACGCCGCGAACGCGCGCATCCTCGCCTACCAGCGCGCCGACGGCTCGTTCCTGCGCCAGTGGCTCGCACCGCGCAGCGGGCCGAATGCCGGCCTGCTCGACGACGTTCGAGCGCTCAGCGTCGCCTCGGTAGCGGACGGTCCGCCGGTGGCCTACCTGCTGACCCCGACTCGGATCGTCCGCGTCGTCCTCGAGTAGCCTCATCTAGAATCGGTCGGTGAGGCTGATCGAGATGGTCGTCGAAAGCGTGCGGGTGCACATGCTCTCGAGCCAGCACGTGGTCATCCTGAAGGAGTCCGACCGCGAGCGGTATCTGCCGATCTGGATCGGCCCATCCGAGGCCAACGCCATCGCCATGCGGCTGCAGGGCCTCAACGCGGAGCGCCCGCTGACCCACGACCTGCTGGTCAGCATCGTGGCCGCCCTGAACTCGAGCATCAGCCGCGTCGTCGTCACGCACGTCACCGACGGAACCTTCCATGCGCGCCTCTACCTCGAGACGGCAGACGGGGGAGAGGCCGAGATCGACTCGCGCACGAGCGACGCGATCGCCACGGCGGTGCGCTCCGGCTCCACCATCTACGTCGATGAGCGCGTCCTCGACGAGGCGGGGGTCGAGCCTGACAGCGCCCGGCCGGGCGACGAGCCGGACGAGAAGCTCGCCATCTTCCGGGAGTTCGTCAACTCGCTCGACGTCGACCTGGAGGGCGGCGAGAAGGGTCCGCCGACCGAAGAGACAGGCGCCTGAGATCAGCCCCGGCGGCCGAGCACCTCGTCGCGCCTCGTCCACAGGTCCCAGCGCAGCTTCGCGAGGTCGCGGAACGTGCGCAGGATCTTCCGGAAGCTCGCCCCGGTATTCTGGCCGGCGGCCCGCGGGAAGTGGTTGACGCCGACCTGGGCCATCCGGGCGCCGCGCGCTCGCAGCTTGATGAGCAGCTCCGCCGACAGGAAGGGCCCCTCCGCGTCCAGCCGCAGCCCATCGAACACCTCGCGCCGGAAAAGCTTCATGGCGCAGTCGATGTCGCGCACGCGCAGCCCGAAGGCGACCGATACGATCGCGTTGTAGGTCTTGGCGATGAAGATGCGGTGGAACGGATCGCGGCGCTTGATCCGGAAGCCGATCACCGCCTCCACCGGCCTGCGATCGTCGGCGAGGCGGTCGAGGAGCCGGCTCATCTCGCGCAGGTCGAACTGCAGGTCGCCGTCCGAGAAGCAGATCAGCTCGCCGCGCGCCTCCGCGAAGCCCGCCTTGATCGCGCTGCCGTAGCCACGGTTCGGCTGATGGTGCACCCGCACCCGCGGATCGGCCGCGGCCAGGGCGTCGGCCAGCGCCGGCGTGTTGTCGGTCGAGCCATCGTCGATCGCCAGGACCTCGATCGAGGGCACCAGCGGGCCGATCTGGGAGAGCGCCAGCTCGACCGTCCGCTCGACGTTCTCCTGCTCGTTGTAGGCGGGGAAGAAGAAGGTCAGGCGCGGACGGGCAGACGGCGCGGCATCGGTCACGGGCGGTACCCTAACGCAACCGGCCGCCATCGCGGGGCGTCCCAAACCCGGATGTATACTCCGCCCCACGTTGGCGAACGACAGACCCAGGCGCCGATAGCGAGGTGCCGCCACCGATGACCCGCGACTCCGTCAGGGAGCGGGGCGCGAGGCCAATCGAACGCGGCCTGCCGCTCAGTCCCGCGAACCTGGTCCTCCTGCTCATCGTCGTTGGCGTCCTGCTGCGCCTCCTCATCGCAGGGCCGTACCTTCCATTCAGCGGCCTTCGCAACGACGTTGGCGACTTCGCGATCTGGGCCAACCGGATGGCGGCCGGGGGTCCCGGCCAGTTCTACCAGCCGGGCTACCTGGCGGACTACCCGCCGGGCTACATGTACGTGCTGTGGGGCCTGGGAGCGATCGCCCAGGTGCTCCGGCCGATCACCGGGGTCCTGATCACCCCCGGGCTCGTCAAGCTTCCGGCGATCCTCGCCGATGGAGCGGTCGCCTGGCTCCTCTTCGTCTACGCCCGGCGCTGGGGGAGCGGCTGGCTTGGCTCTTGGAGCGGCGAGCGCCTGGGCATCGTGGCGGCCGTCATCTACCTCTTCAACCCGGGCACCATCTTCGACTCGGCGGTGTGGGGCCAGGTCGACGCGGTCGGGACGCTAGCCATCCTGGCGAGCCTCTACCTCCTCGCCCGAGGCCGGACCGAGGCCGCAGCCGCCGGCGCGGTGATCGCCATGCTGGTGAAGTTCCAGTTCGGCTTCCTGATCCCGGTGGTCGCGGTGGTGGGGATCAAGCGCCACCTCTTCGGCCGCTCATCGGATCCCGATCACGACGGCCGGCGCGACCCGATCCGGGTCCTCACCTCCCTCGCAAGCGGGCTGGGCACCCTGGTGATCCTCATCCTCCCGTTCAGGCTCGCCATCTGGGCACCCGCCGATCCGACCTTCAGCCTCGTAGACCGCCTCATCGCGGCGAGCAACACGTACCAGGGGCTGTCGATCAATGCCTTCAACCTGTGGCGCAACCCGTTGACCGGGCTGGGCGACGCCTACCGCTGGGGATGCGACTCACCGCCGCCCACCTGCTCTGGCGGGGAGGGGATTGCATTCACCCTCGGCTCCATGCTGGTCAGCTGGCAGCTGGTGGGGGCGGTCCTGTTCGGGATCGTCGCCCTGATCACGCTGTGGATGGTCGCCCGTCGCGACGACCCGGCGGGCCTCATGGTTGGCGCACTGACCCTGGCCGTTGCGTTCTTCGCCTTGCCGACCCGGGTCCACGAGCGATACCTCTTCCCCGCCCTGGCCCTGGCGGCTCCCCTGGTGGCTCGCACCTGGAAGTGGGCGGTGCTCTACGGGGTGCTGACCCTGTCGTTCTTCGCCAACGTCTACTGGCTCTACACCACCGACTTCTCATGGGTCGGCGGCGAGTTCCCGATGAACCCCGGCCTCGGACGCCTGGCGATGCCGCGCGACCCGTTCCTCGCAACGGTGGTCTTCAACGACACTGGGGTCTACCTCCTCTCGCTGATGATCGTTGTCGCCCTGGCGTGGCTGCTGACGAGGGCCACCGCGATGGCGCTCGGCGTTCCCGAGGAGGGCCCAGAGCCCTCGGAACCGATGCCGGCCACTCCGCCGGCACCCGCAGCTCACGCTCAGGCCGAGACCCCTTTGGAGCCGCGGGCCTCCCGCCTTCCGCGATGGCTCCAGCGCGATCCGGTGGATCCGTACCGCGACGAGCCGCGACGGCGGCTCGATCGGCTCGACCTCCTGCTGCTGGCGACCCTGGTCGTGGTTGCGTTCGTCTTCCGCCTGTGGCGCCTCGAGATCCCGCGCCACACCCACTTCGACGAGGTCTACCACGCGCGTTCGGCGACCGAGTGGCTCGCCGACTGGCAGGAGGGCTGGACGCGCGACACCTACGAGTGGACGCACCCGCCGCTGGCGAAGTACCTGATCGCCGCCGGGATCGTGCTGGCCGACCCGAACAAGGTGGTGGGCGGCACCGATCTCACTGCGCCGGCGACCGCCATGGCGGTGGCACCGCAACGGACCGCGCAGACCCGGCCCGAATCGATCGTCTTCACCTCGGCGGGCGACGACCGAATCACCGCGCGCGAGGTGCTGAGCGGCAAGCAGGTCGCCTCGTGGACGGCGCTCGGCCCCATCGCAAGCCTCGCCTACGACGAGGATGGGAACCGTCTCCTGGTCGGGCTCGCGGCGAGTGGGGAGGTATCGGCCTATGACCTGACGGCGTTCCTCGCCCAGGTCGGCGAGCGAGGCCCGCCGCCCGGGGTCGCCCAGATCGACACCGGCCTCGCCGGCGTGACCCAGATCGTGGTGCCGGGCTCGCAGCCGGTCCTCCTCTTCGCCGGTCCGAATGGGATCGTCGAGGTGGAGCGGACCACCGGCGTCGAGATCGCGAGATCCGAGCTGGTGGCCAGCGGG
>DATCOX010000108.1:0-10367 GCA_036564495.1 Candidatus Limnocylindria bacterium | reverse complement strand
CGGGACATCGCGAAGCAACGCGATCTCGCCGAACGAGTCGCCGGGGCCCATGGCCCGCAGGCGCTCTCCGTTGGCACTCGCCTCGGCTCGTCCGCTGGCGATGATGTAGAAGCGGTCCCCCACCTCGCCCTGGCGGATGATCGGCTCTCCGTCCGCGTAGGACCTCATCGCGATGTCGCCGGCAACCTGCTCGACGATCGTCATAGGCAGCAGCGCGAGCATCGGCACGCCGCGCAGGATCGCCAGCTCCCGCTCGGGAACCACCGAATCCGCGTCGGCACGCGCCACCCAGCGCCAGGTGACAAGTGCCAGAAGCGGCAGCACCAGACCGGTCGCTACCAGCGCCCCGCGGACGCCGAGCAAGGCCAGGAGCATCGGCGCGAGCACGGAGCCGATCCCACCGCCCAGCATCACCCCCGACTCGAGCACGCCGAAGACTCGGCCACGCACTGCGTTCGGGACGCTGCGCTGCATGATCGTGAAGCCGGCCACGTCAAGGACGGCATTCCCGAGGCCCAGCACCGCCAGGAACAGCACGGCGGCAGGGGCCCAGGGCAGGAGGCCGATCAGGAGGATCGGCGTCCCCCACAGCACGAGGCCGATCGCGAACGGCGCGGCCATCCGACGACGAGAGACGAGCGTGATGGTCGCCAGCACGCCGAGGAAGCCGCCGGCCCCAATCGCGGAGTTGAGGTAGCCGACCCCCTGCTCCCCGACGTGCAGCAGCTCAACGGCGGCGACCACGAGGAGCACGTTGAGGAGGCCGCGCACGATGATCTGGGCCCAGAAGAGACCCACGATCAATCCGGCGCGATGGTAGGTTGCCAGGGCACGAATCCCGCCGAGGAAGATCGCGATCACACCACCGCGCTGGCTCTCCCTGCGGAGCTGCTGCGCCGGCCGGATGCCGCTGACGCTGAGCGCCGCCACCGCGAAGACCAGCGCCGAGACGCCGAATCCCCAGGCCGGGCTGGCATACGCGATGAGCACCCCACCCAGGGCCGGGCCGATGAGGGTGCCGATCCCCTCGAAGGTGCTCGATGCGACGTTCGAGGCGACCAGCTCCTCCGGAGAGCGTGCCAGGGCGGGCATGAGCGGCATGTGGGTTGGCCGGTGCAGGACGCCGAGCAGCGCGTCGAGTGGCGCGATGGCGTAGACGACGAACGGTGAAAGCCCAGCCGCCACGGAGGCCGCGGCCATGGCCAGCAGCGCAGCTCTCCCGAGGTGGATGGCCAGCAGGACCCGATGCCGAGGCAGCCGGTCCGTGATCGTCGAGAGGGCCGGCGACAGGATCGCGGCCGGCAGCGTTCTCGCCAGGCCCAGGACCCCTACCGCCACGACCCCGCTGGTCTGGTAGGCGAAGACCCACAGCGCCACGAGCCACGACCACTCGCCGGCGTAGCCGAGCATCCAGGCGACGAGCGCGCGTCGGATGTCGGGATTGACGAGGACGCGTCGCAGCGCGTCGGCGGCTGCGGCGAGGCGGCGAATCATCTGGGCGCGAGGATACGCCGCGGCCTCATCATCACCGCATCGTGTTGATCCGCGACGTCGGGGAATCCGAATACGCGACCGTTGGCGAGCTGGTGGTCGTGGTCTATCGGTCCATCATTCCGGGCCTCGACGAATACGCGGACGAGCTGCGGGACGTGGCGGAGCGCCTCGCATCCGGGGCGCTCGTCTGGGTCGCCGATGTGGACGGCACGGTGGCAGGGACGGTGACCTACGTGCCTGGGCGCGGGGGCAGGTATGCCGAGTTCACTGATCCGAACGGTGCCGGCATTCGGATGCTCGCCGTGCTCCCCGCCTATGAGGGCCGCGGCATCGGTGAGGCGCTGGTTCGAGCATGCATCGATCGGGCGAGGGCGGACGATCGGAGCCGGGTGTATCTCGATACCACGCAGTGGATGGAGCGGGCGCAACGCCTCTACGAGCGCATCGGCTTCGTGCGGGCTCCCGAGCTCGACTGGGAACCGGCAACCGGGGTCAAGCTCTTCGCCTACGTCTACAACCTGAGCTGAGGCCGGCTAGGTTCCGGCGAGGATCGGCAGGGAGGCGAGCGCGGCGAGGTCGCTGTCGATCACCTCGCGGTCCTCCGAATCGGCGATCGCGGCCGTCGCGGTGCGCGCCCGGGCCAGCCAGGCTTGCGCCTCCCCGGCGTCTCCGGCCACGGCCCAAGCGCGGGTCAGGGCCTCATAGGCGGCCGCGACGACCCAGTCCCCCTGGCCGGTCTCCTCGCAGATGGCCAGGCAGGCCCTCGCATGGTGCAGCGCCGGCTCGCCGCGCCCGAGAACGGAATAGACGCGCGAGCACTGCCACTCGCCGATCGCTCGCTGCTGGTCGCCGCCCAGCTCCCCCGCCTGCGACCAGTGCCAGGCCGACGCGTGAGCCGCATGGACCATCCGGTCGTCGAGCTCGGGCGTTCGCTCCGGGGCGTCGAGCATCTCCCACACCGCGTTGAAGAGCGCGACCCCCTCCGCCCGGTGCTGCGCCGGCTCGAGGAGCGGCGGCTCGTGCCCATGATGGTGCCCCTCGTGGTCGTGGTCGTGATCGTGCTCGTGCTCGTCCTGGTCGGTCATCGAGGCAGCCTGGCGCTCATCCCCGCATGAGCGGCGCCAGGATCGCCGCCATCTGCTCGCGATGCGGCGAGCCGCGGTACTCGTTCATCGGGTCGGGATCGAGCAGATGCTCCTCGACATTGCCCGCCATGCGGACGTAGGCAACCGGGACGATGCTCGCATCCGGGTTGGGCTCCAGGGTCACTGCGACCGCATCGGGCCCAGAGGCATCCACGAAGTCGGCGAGCGGCCAGATCCCGTCGTCACGCCAACCGTCCTCGGTGACCGATGCGACCTGCGCCAGGTACGACCGCTGGTTCCACAGCTCCGGCGCGAGCGTGAGCTGGTCGAGCAGGAAGGACGACACGCGATCCGCGTCGAGCGGCGGATGCGGGATCTCGATCCCAAAGCGGCTCGCCGCCAGGTGGCGCGCAAGGACGCGAGCGTTGTAGCGGTAGCCGTGGAGGGCACCCGAGTTCGCCGGGATGCCGTGCTTCTTGAGGCCGGCGGCGGCCTGGGTGATCGTGCCGGTGAAGTAGATCCCCGGCACGGTGGCCGACTCCCAGAGCGGCGTGAGGGCCGGCATCTTGCCCTGCGCGAAGGTCGCGACGCCGAGCGCGGGGAGGTCCCGCAGCGGCACCGCGAAGCCGGTCGTCGCAATGGCCGCGTCCGCCTCATAGGTGAGCTCGCCGCCGCCATCGGTCCGGCTCAGGCGGGCTCGAAAGCCATCGCCGGCGCGCTCGATTCGCTCGATCTTCACGTCCAGCAGGAAGACGCCGTTGTGCAGCATCGCGTCCTCGTATGGCTGGAGGTAGCGCGCGCGGACTCCCGCCAGGGAATGCTCCACCACGGAGAGCGTGGCTGGGCGCGGCGACGCCAGCACGAGCTGCCTGGCCCACGGCAGGTAGGCGGTGGCGATCTCGAACGCCGAGTTCTGCTTGCCGGCGATGAAGACCCGCTTCCCGGCGTACGACTCGGCCGGCCCGGCCTCGACGTAGTGCGGGATCAGCTCCAGGCCAGGGGTGAGCGGCTTCCATGGCTCGGCCATGCCGACCGCGAAGACGGCGATCTCGCAGGTGTACTCCCCGTCCGGCGTGCCGAGCACGAACCGGCCATCGGCGGAGCGGCTAGTGGACAGCCACGGACATTCGTAGCGGATCTGGAGGTTGGAGCGCGCCACGAAGAGGGCGAGGTTCTCCTCCATGTTGGCGCGGCTCGGGAACGAGGAGCTGCCGTCCATAAGGGTCGGCATGATCGAGCGCAACGACTGATCGTCGGAGACGATGCTGTTCCAGTCGTACCACTCGCCGGCGCGGCCGGCCGGATCGCCCAGGGCGTACGGCTTGGTCCAGCTCAGCAGCCGCTGGTAGAGCGGCAGCCGACGGAACATCCCGCCGGGCGAGGGGTCGGCGCTGATCGTCGCGTGACCGATCCCCAGCCGGTCCAGCTCGTGGCTGAACTGGATCGCGCCGGGCCCGCTTCCGACCACCACCACCGGGTACTCGCCGGGCGGGAACGGCCGATCAGGCAGCCCCCTCTTCGCCGCGGCTGGGGCCATCCTCT
Organism: Candidatus Limnocylindria bacterium; assembly: GCA_036564495.1. Taxonomy (GTDB): domain Bacteria; phylum Chloroflexota; class Limnocylindria; order QHBO01; family QHBO01; genus CF-167. The sequence goes on along the minus strand of DATCOX010000108.1, from coordinate 6,246 downwards.
AGGCTGAGTGCTGATTGGCGGCGCGCAGCCGCCGCGCCATCGCCACCAGCATGCGGTACGTGACGCTCGGATACTTGGCCAGGAACCCCTCGAGATCGGGTCCGGCCAGGACAAGGCACCGCAGCGGCGTCCGAGCGGTGACGTCGGCCGTGGGCGCGCTACCGAGTAGCAGCGACATCTCACCGAAGAAGTCGCCTCGACCGATGCTGGCGCGCTCCTCGCCGTCGATCGTGACCGACGCCTCACCATCGACCACCACGTAGAAGTTCGAGCCAGTGATCCCCTGGCGCAGGATCCGCTGCCCGGCAGCGAAGGCCGTCTCCTCGAAGGTGTGGCTGATCGCCTCGAGCTGCGGGCCTCCCAGGTCGGCGAACAGGCTCAACGAGGCGAGGAGCTCGAGCGCGTCGTCGGCCATGGCGGCCATGGTAGCCGCAGCGTGTTGAGGGCGCGTGTAATGGCCCACACCGTCCTCGATGCGCCGCTGCAATGCGACATTCATACTCTGCGGACATGACCTTCCGACCAGGCACGAGTCTGGATCCGGGCCAGGTTCGCGACATGCGCGGGCGTGGCGGGGTGCTGGCCGTGGGTGGAGGCCTGGGCGGGATCGTCGTCCTCGTCGCCGTGCTCCTGCTCGGCGGCTCGCCGCAGGACGCGGCCAACCTGACCGGCATTCTCAATGGAACCACCGTCGGCAACCAGCAGGCGAACGACCTCAGCCAGGAATGTCAGACCGCCGCGGACGCCAACTCCCGCGAGGACTGCCGCATCGTGGGCTATGTGAACTCGATCCAGGCCTACTGGAAGACGGCGGTGGACGGGTACACGCTCGCTCCGACGACCTTCTACACCGATGCGATCGACACGAGCTGCGGCCAGGCCACTAGCGCCGTCGGCCCGTTCTACTGTCCGCCTGACACGACCGTGTACATCGACCTCGGCTTCTTCGACACGCTGCAGACGCAGTTCGGCGCCAAGGGCGGGCCGTTCGCCGAGGCCTACGTGATCGCGCATGAGTACGGCCACCACGTCCAGGACCTGCTCGGGACCCTGCAGTCGGGCGGCGGGGGCACCGGGGCTGACAGCCAGTCGGTCCGAACCGAGCTTCAGGCCGATTGCTTCGCGGGCGTCTGGGCCGACCACGCGGTTGAGACGGGCTTCCTGAACCCGATCACTCCCGACCAGGTGGCGCAGGCGCTCGACGCTGCGGCCGCGGTCGGCGACGACCGGATTCAGCAGGAGACGCAGGGCGGCATCACGCCCGACACGTGGACGCACGGATCCTCGGCCGAGCGCCAGCACTGGTTCCAGACCGGGCTGGACGGCGGCGACGCGAACAACTGCGACACCTTCAACGCCACCCTCTGACAGCTGGCTCCCGGCGTGTACCGTTGAGGGATGGAGGCCGAGTATCGGGGTCGCCCGCTCCTCTTCCCGGACAGTATCGGCGCCTGGCGCGCCTGGCTCGAGCGGCATCACCTGGACACCGACGGCGTCTGGCTGGCCCGATGGACGAAGGCCAGTGGGCACACGCCCCTCGACTACGGCGCGATCGTCGAGGAGGCGCTCCGCTTCGGCTGGATCGACGGTCTCACCAACACGCTCGAGGACGGACGACAGGCGCACCTGCTGACCCCGCGACGCGCGGGGAGCGCCTGGGCGCCCTCGAACAAGGAGCGCATCGAGCGACTGGTGGCAGACGGCCGCATGACGGAGGCGGGCCTGAAGGTGATCGAGGCTGCCAAGGCGGACGGCTCGTGGTCGATGCAGGACGCCGCCGAGGCCCTCATCGAGCCGCCTGAGCTCCGGGCCGCGCTCGACGCAAACCATTTCGCGCGTCGTCACTGGGATGCCTTCCCGAAGTCACCTCGCCGCGCGCTGATCTGGTGGGTGATGTCGGGCAAGCGCCCCGAGACGCGCGAGCGCCGGGTGCGGACGATCGTCGCCGAGGCGGCCGAGGGCCGCCGCGCCAACTCCTGAGGGCGGTCGGCTCTCAGCCAGGCTCCGCCCCGAGCTCGGCCGATCCCGGCGCGGGAGCTTCCACGGCGGCGGCACTCTCCCCCATCCGGCCGCCGGGCAGGCCGAACAGCACGAGCGCCGCGGCCAGGAGCGCCGCGCCGATCCCCAGCACGAAGGTCGCCGAGGTGGCGATCGAGAACGCCTCGTGGATGCCCTGCACGATCGCCGGGATGAGCAGCTTCACCTGCGCCTGCGCATCCGCCGGCAGGCTGGCGAGGATCCGGGAGCCGAGGTCTCCGACGCCCGACAGGTTGTTCAGGGCCGAGCTGCCGCCCTGGGCGAACTGACTCGCAAGCTGCTGGGGAACGCCGGCATCGGCGATCTGCTTGGGCATCTCCTCGAGCAGAACCGACCCGAAGATCGAGCCGGTGATGGCGAGCCCCACCGTCCCGCCCACCTGCTGGAAGAGGGTGAGGCTGCTCGTCGCGGTTCCCAGCTCGTTGGGCGGCACGTTGTTCTGCACAGCCAGTGTGAAAACGGCGAACGCGGGACCGATGCCGATCCCGGTGACCGCCATCCACAGCCAGACGAGCGGCGCGTCGGTTTCAGAGCGCAGGTTGGTCAGCAGGAAGAGACCCAGCGCCAGGAAGAGCAGGGCGACGAAGATCAGGGCCTTGTAACGCCCGGTCCTGGCCACGATCTGGCCCGACAGGATGGCGGACACGATCAGCCCGCCAAGGAGGGGCAGGATCTGGTAGCCCGACTCCGTCGCGGAGCTGCCCTGCACGACCTGGTACCAGCGCGGCATGAAGACGACCGCCGCGAAGAATCCCATCGCCGCGAAGAACATCGCGAAGACGCTGGCGCTGAAGGCACGGATCCGGAAGAGGCCAAGGGGCAGGATCGGCTCCTTGGCACGCGACTCCACCAGCACGAAGACCGCGGCCAACCCAAGGCCAAGGGCCACCAGGCCGCCGACCTGCGGATCGGTCCATTCGCCGAACTGCTTGTTGGTGAGGCCGATGAGGACCGGCACCAGGGCCGCCACGAAGACGGCTGCGCCGAGGTAGTCGATCGTCCGCTCCACGCCGCGCTCGATCCTGCTCGGCAGCGTCCGCCAGATGACACTGAGGACCACCAGCCCGAGCGGCAGGTTGACGAGGAAGATCCAGTGCCAGCCGACCGTATCGGTCAGGAATCCACCAATGAAGGGGCCGATGAGCGACGCGATGCCGAACATGGCGCCGAAGAAGCCCTGGTATTTGCCGCGCTCCGACGGCGCGAAGATGTCGCCGATGATCGCCAGCGAGATCGGGAAGAGCGCCCCGGCGCCCAGGCCCTGGAGCCCTCGGAAGAGGATGAACTGCCACATCTGGCCTGAGGTGGCGCAGAGCAGCGAGCCGATCAGGAAGACACTGACGCCGGTCATGAAGATCACGCGTCGCCCGAACAGGTCGGACAGCTTGCCGTAGAGCGGGCCGCTGACGGTCGCCGTCAGCAGGTACGAGGTGAAGGCCCAGGTGTAGACGTCGTTGCCCTTCAGGTCGGTGACGATCCGAGGCAGTGCCGTGCCGACGATCGTCTGGTCGAGTGCCGCGAGGAAGATCCCCAGCAGCACGACGATGAAGATCTCGATCCGCGTTCGTTGCGGCAGCTCGAGCGGGGGGCGGTCCCAATCAGGGGCAGCGACGGGCGAGGCAGCGGTCATACGGGGTTCTCCAAAATGCTCGGGGACAGCAGTTTAGCGGACGATGGCTGGACCTATCATCGGCCGATGCAGGAGAGCCCAACGCCGCAGCAGGCGGTCGCCAAGGCGCCAAAGCGGCTGGGACTCCGTCGCCCGGTCCGACGCGAGGGCGCCGAGCATTACCTCTTCCTGACCCTCGTCTCCTTCGCGGGCACGGTGATGGCCACGCGCGTCTACCTGGAGCTGACCGGGTATCCGCGCATCGGCGGCGGCGACCTCCACATCGCCCACGCCCTCTTCGGCGGCTTCTTCCTGTTCGTGGCTGCCCTCCTGCCGATCATCCTCGCCGGGCGCCGCATCTACCGCATGTCGGCTGTGCTCGGCGGCATCGGGATCGGGCTCTTCATCGACGAGGTCGGCAAGTTCATCACCACCCGGAACGACTACTTCTACCCGGCCGCCGCCCCGCTCATCTATGCGACCTTCCTGCTGGCGGTGCTCCTCTACCTGCGAGTCCGACGCCGGACGCGGCCCGACCCACGGAGCCTGCTGCTGACCTCCCTCCAGATCCTCGAGGAGGCGGTCGACGACGACCTGCAGCAGGACGAGCGCGACGCCCTCCGCTACCGGCTCGGCGCGGCAGCCGTGGAGGCGCCACTCGGGGACCAGCGACGGCTCGCCCAGTCGCTGCTCGCGTTCGTCCAGTCGCGAGATCTCGACGTCGCGCCGGATGAGGTGAGCCGCTTCCAGCCGATCCTCGACTGGTGGGCCGCACGCCGGGACGACTGGATCGGCGGCAGAGGAGCGCGGGCCCTCCTGCTGGTGGCCGTGCTCATCTCAGGGGTTCGCGCGCTGGTCGACCTCGGAGTTGCCCTCTCGCAGATCGGGGGCGTCGACCCGAGCGCCAGCACGCGCCTCTTCAGCCTCGACATGCTGCACCTCGTGGTCGAGGGGATCTCGGGCGCGCTGCTGCTCGCCGGCGCCCTCCTCATGATCCTGACCGGCCGGGACCGGCTCGGCTCCGGCCTTGCCGAGTACGGCCTTCTCGTCTCGCTCGCGCTGGCCGACCTGGCTTCGTTCTACCTGCGCCAATTCGCGACGCTGGAGGTGGCCATCTTCCACGGGATCCTCCTGTTCGGGGTCGTCTCGTACCGGCGGCAGCTGCGCGCGGATGCGCGCGCTGCGCCCCACCCTAAGCCAGGTCAGCTCGGCCGCCCTGGTCTCCTCGAGGTCGGGAACCATCGCTCCACATCGCTGGCAGGCGACGGTCCCGCTCATCCGCCGGGCGGCCCTTCGGGTTCTTCCGGGGAGTCGTAGTCGATCGTCGCGACCGTCTCATCGTCCACGACATCTGGCTCCCCCGCTCCTTCAGGATTCTCGGCTAGCGGCGGTCCGCCACCGGCCGAGGGCTGTCCGGCTCGGAATGCCTCGACGGCGATACGGCGGCGCCGCTCCCCGAGGGCGGCGGCCACGGTGACGGCACCCAGCAGCCCGATCGCCACCACCCCCTCCGGCGGGACGTTGAACGGTGGCGAGTCGGACTGCGCGGGGCTTGCCGACGAAGATGGGAGCGCGGAGCTGGCCGACGCGCCGCCGCTCCCCGACGCAGAAGGCGAGCTGCTCGCGTCAATCACGGTCGTCCCGTACGGGGTCTGCGACGCCCCCGGCGTGACGGAGGCGCCCGTTGCCGGCGTCCCCGGCACGGTCGTCGGTCGCGGAGTCGGCCGCGGCGTCGGGGCGACGGTCGGAGATGGCCTGGGGGTCGGCGTCTGCGCGGTGACGACCACAGGCCCAGCAGATACGGGGGCCGGATTCGGGCCGCTTGCGCTTACCGCGGTAAAGGTGACTGTCCAGCTACCTGGTGGAAGGGTGGTAGAAGCTGCCCACGTTTCGTGGCCCGACTTGCCGCTTTTGACCACCAGGGGCACAGACTTGCTCGCGATCGAGGCGGTGACGCTGGTCGCGGTGGTTGTGCTGCTCTGGAATTGCACCGAGAGCTGGAACATCGTCGCGGTGGTTCCGGACAGGGGGGTAACGGTCGGATTCTGGAGCTGTGTTGCGGGTGGTGCGCCCATGGCCGGTGCCGTGAGGATGACTTCGGCTGCTATCGCGATGACAAACCACAGCGCGAGACTGGGGCGGAGCCTCATCAGCCCGCGGTCAGCAGCTCGTCGACGACGCGTGAGATGAACTCAACGGCGAGCGAGAGGTGACCCTCCTCCGCGAACAGGCGCGGCCTCGCGCCGGGGATGTGAGCAGCGAGCCACTCGCCATGCGCATAGGGCACCATGCGGTCATGGCCGCCCTGCCAGATGAAGGCCGGCACCCGGACCTCGCCGAGCTCAAAGCCCCATGGCTTCGTGAAGGCCATGTCGTCGTCGAACCAGCCCCAGTAGCCGTTCCGCAACGCCTCGTGGAAGAGATCGGCCATCCACACCGAGAACGCCCCGGTCAGGGACCCTCGGTCCACGTCGTCGATGAGGTCCCCGAACGCATCGGCCACCTCCTCTGGCGTGACGACGCGCAGGATTGGGGCATTCCGCTCCTTGAAGCCGATCAGCTCGTCCGCTCCGGCGAGGGCGGCGGCGAACTCCTCGATG
>DATCOX010000078.1:0-4163 GCA_036564495.1 Candidatus Limnocylindria bacterium | reverse complement strand
CAGGTACTGCATGTGGTTGATCCACTCGGCTCGCTGCAGCGACCAGCACAGCGTCAGGAGCATCAGGATGAGGAGGGCGAGGGGGCTCCATCCCTCGCGCGGTCGGAGGATGCGCTGCAGCGCCTGACGCATTACCTCAGGCACGGGACCGCTCCCGGATGGCGGGCGTCCGCGCGCCGATCGCCCGGCGGCCCAGGACCGCGGACAGCTCGTCTCCCGAGCGGACGACGTGGTGCGGGATGTCGTACTCGGCCAGCGCGTGTCGCACGGCGGCGAGCTCGGCGCGGCTCTCGTCGTCATCTCGCCCGGCGAAGCTGAATCGGTCGAGGAGCACCACGATCGTCGCGATCCCGCGCCGCCGGAGCGACGCCAGGGCCCGCACCCAGTCGCGCTCGGTCGAGCCGGTCACGATGCACAGCGTCATGCCGCGGCGCAGCTGGGGGAGGGTCGAGACGACCACCTCGGCGAGCGGCTGCGAGCCGTCGGCCTGGACGTTGGCCAGCAGGTGCAGGATCTTCTGCTCGACCCGGGTCCCGCGGTCCGGGGTCAGCTGCTGCTGGCGGCGCGAGCTGACGGTCATCCCCACCGCGCGGTTCTCGGAGAGCGTCCGAATCGCGATCGAGGCGGCGGCGCTTACCGCGGTCTCGACCGAACCCGTCTCACCCGACCCCTCGTGCGCGCCGCGCTGCAGGTCGAGGAGGAGCCACAGGTCGGCGGCCTGCTCGAGGTCGAACTCCTTCACGATCAGCTCGCCGTGGCGCTGCGAGCTGAGCCAGTGGATGCGGTTGATGGCATCGCCATATACGTAAGGACGCACCGTGCTGACCAACGGTGTCGCCGCTTCGTATCGGCGTCGCGAGGGCGTGGTGCCATCCACCGGTGAGGGCGGCAGCCGCCAGTGCGGCAACGGGTGGACCCGAGGGAAGACCATGACCCAGGTCGGCCGCCCCACCACCATCTCGCTGCTGAAGAGGCCGAACGGGTCGCCGGTGCGGACGCGCAGCGCGCCGAGGCGGTAGCTGCCCCGCCGCTGGAGGACCGCCTTGGCGAGCCACTGACGGCTGCCGTGCGCCCCCACCCCGACCACCCGGCCGGGGAGCGGCGTGGGCAGCGTCGAGTCGTTGCCGACCTCGACCCAGGGCTTGGTCCAGCCGGTGTCGTTGTCGACCCGGTACACCGCCTCGAGCGTGTCGCCCACCTGCGTGCGCGGGTTCAGGACGTGGTAGCCGGCGCGCAGCCCGCGCAGGCCGCGTCGCGCGTACCAGCGCGAGGCGAGCAGGAGCGTCGCCAGCAGGTAGACCAGGAAGAAGAGAAAGTCCCAGCCGGTGCTGAAGGCGGCGACGACCAGCGCAGTGCCGAAGAAGACGACCCGGAGCTGCCGCGAGATGCCCATGGCGGTGCTAGCGAGCGGGGGCGGTCGCGCTGCCGCTGGCCTCCCCCACCGGCACCTGGCCGAGGATCTCGCGCACGATCCCGTCGGGGTCGACGTCGCGCAGCGACGCCTGGCTCTTGACGATGAGCCGATGCCCCAGCACCGCCACGGCCAGCTGCTTGACGTCGTCGGGGATCACGAAGTCGCGGCCGTCCAGCGAGGCGAGCGCCTGCCCGGCTCGGTACAGGTTGATCGAGCCGCGCGGCGAAGCGCCAAGGTAGACGTCGGCGTGCTCGCGCGTCGCGCCGGTCAGCCGAACGATGTACTCGGCCACGGTCTGGTCGACGTAGACCTCCTTGACCGCCGCCTGCAGCTGACGCAGCTCGTCGAGGTCGAGCACCTGCTGCAGCTGGTCGATCGGATGGTGGCGCTTCTGCTCGTCGAGGATGACGATCTCCTCCATCGCCTTCGGATAGCCGAGCCGCAGCCGGAGCATGAAGCGGTCGAGCTGCGCCTCGGGGAGAGCGAAGGTGCCCTCGTACTCGATCGGGTTCTGGGTGGCGATGACCAGGAACGGCGAAGGCATCATGTGGCTGACGCCGTCGATCGTCGCCTGCCGCTCCTCCATGCACTCCAGCAGCGCGCTCTGGGTCTTCGGCGTGGCGCGGTTGATCTCATCGGCCAGCACCACCTGGGCCATGATCGGGCCCGGTCGGAACTCGAACTCCTGTGTCTTCTGGTTGAAGATCGAGAGGCCGGTGACGTCCGACGGCAGCAGGTCGGGCGTGAACTGGATGCGCCGGAAGCTGCAGCCGATGCTCCGGCTGAGCGCCTTGGCCAGCATCGTCTTGCCGACCCCGGGCACGTCCTCGATCAGGATGTGACCCTCGCACAGGAGGGCCACCAGCGCCATGCGCACTTCGACGTGTTTGCCGACGATGACGTGCTCGACGTTGGCGACGACGCGCTCGGCCGACTCCTGGACACTCTTCACCGTGGAGCTTCCCCTTCATTGCGGGTCGGTGGGCGGGTCGCGCCCCTCGTCACACAATAGCGCAGGCACCCCGCCACCGGTTCAGCGGCAGCCCGGCTCAGCCACTCCCGAGCAGCTTCAGCCACTCGGCCATGATCGCGCCGCCGATCGGCGCTGCATGGCCGGAGCCGCTGCCGCCGCCCTCCACGATGACCGCGATCGCGATCGACGGCTGGGCGCCGTCCTGAGCCGGAGCGAAGCCGATGAACCAGGAGTGCGGCTTGAGGCCCGGCCCGCGCTCGGCGGTGCCGGTCTTCCCGGCGGTCTCGACCCCCGAGATCCCGAAGCGTGTCACTGCCCCTGCCCCGGCGTACGCGCGACCGATCGGCCCCGACACGGCGTCGATCATGGCCTGACGCACCTGGTCCGCCACCGACGAGGAGACGGCCGGGTCGCCCCGTTCGCCGCCATACGTCTCGAGCATGACCTGCGTCGGGCCGCCGGCCGGCTTCGCCGCGTGGGTGCGCAGGTCGCGGACCACGAAGGGCTGCGGCACTACCCCATCGTTGGCGATCGTCGCCGCCAGGAGGGCCATCTGCATCGGCGTGACGGAGACCGCCGCCTGTCCGAACGCGGCGCTGGCGAGCTCGACGGGATCGGTGAAGGGCGCGCAGCCGGTATCGGTCTGGGCGGAGACGTAGGACGGGTCGACCGGGATCCCGCGCGCGTCGGAGCCGATGCGCAGGGCTTGGCAGAAGCCGAAGCGGCGCGCGTAGTCGAGGTAGCGGTCCGGCCCGACCTCCAGCCCAACGTGCGCGAAGAAGATGTTGCTCGAGACCTGGATCGCGGGCGACAGGTCCCAGAGCGCCGGCTGCACCGTGCCGAGGTCGTGCTCACGGATCGTGAAGCCATTGACCACGAAGCCGTCGACCTCCTCCTTCGGCTGATCGGGGAAGGTCGTCTGCGGCGTGATCGCGCCCGCGTCGAGCGCCGCGGCGGCGGTCAGCACCTTCATGATCGAGCCGGGCGTGTAGTGGCCCTGGCGGGTCCGGTCCAGGAACGGGTTGTCGGCGGCGCCCGCCACCACATCGAATGCAGCCTGCGCGGTGGCCGGGTCGCCGGAGAAGCCGGTCGCGTCGTACGACGGGTTGGAGACCATCGCGAGGATGGCCCCCGTCCTCGGGTCGATCGCCACCACGGCGCCGCGGTTGGCGCCGAGCTGCGCCGCCGCGAAGTCCTCGAGTCGCTGGTCGATGGTGAGCGTCAGGTCGTGCGGATCCGGCTTCCGGTCGAGGATGTCGTTCAGCACGTCGCGGAGCGGGTTCGGGTCGGTGCGGCCGGTGAGGAGGTCGTCCCAGGCGCGCTCGATGCCGGTCGTCTGGAAGCGAAGGCTGGCATAGCCGATGAGGTGCGTGAACGCCGGATCGAGGTACGTGCGCCGGCTGATGCCGTCGATGACCGCGCTCGATGCCAGGAGATGTCCCTGCGAGTCGAAGATCGAGCCGCGCGGCAGGCTGCGCCGGGTCGCGATCACCTGAGGGTTGTCCTGCCGGGTGGCGAGCGCCTGGGCGTCGAGGACCTGCCACCACACCAGCGCCCCGGAGATGCTGGCGAAGGCGAGCACCAGGTACACCGACAGGCGGCGGATGTTGGTGGCGATCACGTTCAGCGCCCCTCGATCTGGGCGTCGACCACCGAGCGGTGGCTGATCGCCAGCAGCAGCCCCACCACCACGAAGCAGGCCAGCAGGCTCGAGCCGCCGTAGCTGACGAACGGGAAGGTGATGCCGGTCAGCGGCACGAGCTTCACGTTTCCGGC
>DATCOX010000059.1:0-9732 GCA_036564495.1 Candidatus Limnocylindria bacterium | reverse complement strand
CACCTTCGCCTCGATCACCGCCATGAGCGCCTGGCGATAGTCGTCGTGGTACTCCTCGGGCTTGAAGACACCCGACATCGACGCGACCAGCTGCTCGGCCATCTTGCGCTCCGCCGGCTTGACCTCGATCTCCTCGTCCGGGATGTCGAGCTCGTCGAGCGAACGGACCTCATCCGGCCAGTGCAGGGTGGTCAGGAGCATCGTCTTCGTGAACGGGTTGAGCGCGGCCAGCTGCTCTCGGTCCTTGAGCACGATCTTGCAGATGGCGGTCTTGCCCTCATCGGACAGGACCTGGCGCAGCAGCTCGAACGCCTTGCGGCCGATCGGGTCCGGCTCGAGGTAGTAGGCCTGCTTGACGAACTCGATCCCCTGTCCCTCGCGATGCGCATCGACGAACATCTCGATCTCGATCGCCCGCACCGTCTTGAGCGGGACCGCCTCGAAGTCCTTGTCGTCGAGAACGACATAGCGCCCCTTCGCCCACTCATAGCCGCGCACCGTCTCCGAGCGAGGGATGACCTCGTCATCCACGGGGCAGTAGATCTTCATCTGGATCCGGCTCTGATCCTTCTCATGGAGCAGGTTGAAGCCGATGGAGCTGCTCTCGGTCGCCAGGTACAGCTTGACCGGAATCGTGACCAGTCCGAACTGGATCGCGCCGCGCCACATTGAACGTGCCATGCCGCAGATCGTACAACGGGCGGGCAACGAAGCCTCATCTCGACGAAAGAACGCGCCGCCGGCAGGACCATCACGCCATTGGCCGGACGCCATGCGGCGGCGAGACTCCGCGAGATGATGCCCTCAGAGGACCTGGGTGCCCTCCGGCCCGGTGACCGCCACCAGGGCGCTGACCTCCTCGCGATCTCGCTGCGCGAGCCGATATCGGTGCTCCACGCGCACCGACCCGGAGAGCATGGCGTTGACCGGGCAGTAGGTCGTCGCCGACAGCTCGACCGCGCGCCGCAGCGCCTCGGGCTCCACGTCGCCGGAGACGAGGTGCTCGATCACGATGCTGGTGTAGACCTGCGGGTGCTCGTCGGCCTTCTGGCCGGTGACCGCGATCCGGTAGCCTTCCGCCGGCTGGCGCTTCTTGCGCAGGATGCTGGCGACGTCCATCGAGGTGCAGGCGGCGAGCGCCGCCAGGATCGATTCGGTCGGGCTCGGGCCGGCTCGATCGGCCTCCGCCTCGTCGGTGTCGAAGCTCAGCTCGAAGCCGGTCCCGGTGCGCGCATCGACCCGGAGCCCGCCCCGTGGATCGAGCACGGTGGCCATCGCGGTGAGCGTGGTGGGCATGTCATGAGCCTAGCAGTCGGAGATCCGCAATGCGCCTGATCCATCCCGCCTTCATCCGCGGCATGCGGACCAACGCCCTGGCCGTCGCACTCGCCATGATGGTCGTCGGCGGGACGGCGGTGGTGCTCATGGCGCTCCTGCCGGCGAACCGCACCGCGGCGCTCGCCCTGCTCGGCCTCTCCGCGGCGCTCGGCCTCGGGGTGGGCGCCGCCATGGTGTGGCGCGAGCGGGGCGCTGCGAGACGGCGCCGCGACCAGATCGGCGACGACCTTGCCCGGCTGCTGGCACCTGCCTTCGACAACTCGTACACCCTCGTGCTGGCGCCCCGCCTGCCGGGGGTTCCGGCGGACCTGGCCGCGCTGCTGGTCGGGCCTGCCGGGGTGCGCGCGCTCATCGCGCGGCGCTGGCGCGGACACTACCGCGTGCGAGGGCGCGGCTGGGAGATGGACACGCGTTCGCGGGCGGGCTGGATCCCCACCCTCACCAACCCCTCCTTCGACGCCGATGGCGTGGCCGACGCGGTGACGCGCTGGACGCGCGGCGCAGTCGACGATCCCAGCATCGGCATCATGCCGGCGGTCGCCTTCCCGCGACCGTTCAGCACCGTCGTGCTCGAGGAGCCAGTCGGCGAGATCGTGACCGTCGACAACGCCCCGTGGTGGGCACAGGGCATCGGGCGGGTGCAGCGCCTCGACGCGCAGCGTGCCGCACGGTTCGTGGAGGCGGTCCTCAGCGCATCCGAGGCCGAGGCGATGGGCGACGCCCGCAGCGCCACTGCGCGAGTCGCCTAGCCCTCGGCCGCCTCGTCTCCGACCTCGCCGGTCGCGGCGATCCGCTCCGTCTCGCCGCTGGCGCCGCGCGCCAGCAGGATCCGCCCGCTGGCCTGGGCCGCGAAGAGCTTCTCGACGGTCGCGAGGCCGTCGATCTCGGCGGGCGTCTTGTCCTCCCTGATCCGCACGATGCGCGGAAACCGCATCGCGAACCCACTCCGGTGGCGGGTGCTCCGCATGATGCGGTCGAAGGCGATCTCGACCACGACCTCCGGTACCACCGTCCGGTAGCGGCCGAAGTCGCGCAGCGTGATCGCCTTGAAGTGCTCAGTCATCGACGCGATCTCGGCATCGGTCAGGCCCGTGTAGGCCTTGCCGATGGTGAGCAGCGACTCGCCATCGGCGCCGCGCACCGCGAACGTGTAGTCGGAGAGCACGCCGCGCCGCTTGCCGTGCCCCCACTCGACGCCGACCACCACGCAGTCGAGGGTGGCGAGCGCCTTCTTGAGCTTCAGCCAGCCGAGGCCACGCCGCCCGGGCTGATAGACCGATTCGGGATCCTTGACCATCAGCCCCTCGTTGCGCCGCTCACGCGCCTCGTCGAAGTGCCGCTCGACCTCCTCGGCCGAGCGAGCGGTGGCAAGGTGCGAGTAGAGGAGCCGCTCGGCGCTCTTCTCGGGCAGGCTCAGCCGCTCGAGCGCCGCGCGTCGCTCGCGCAGGGGCGTCTCGAGCAGGTCCTCGCCGTCGAGGTGCAGCAGGTCGAACGCGACCAGGACCACCGGCACCTGCTCAAGCAGCTCGGGACCCGGCGAGACCCGCCCAAGCCGCGTCTGCAGACTGGCGAAGTCGAGGACCGACCCTGACCGATACGGGACCAGCTCCCCGTCGATGACCAGGCGGTGGCCCAGGCCCGTGGCGGCCGACACGACCTCCGGGAAGGCGCCGCCGATCTCGTTCAGGTCGCGCGAGAAGAGACGCGGGCCACGCTCTCCGTCGAGGTGCAGCTGTGCGCGAATGCCGTCGTACTTGTCCTCGATCCACGCCTCGTCTCCGACGCGGCGCATGACCTCGTCCGCATCGGCGACCGGCGTCGCGAGCATGAATCGGATCGGCCGCCCGAGGTGCAGCGCCGCTTCCGCAAGCCGGTCCTCGCGCGCCAGGACCGCCGCCTCGCCCGGCTCGCCGACAAGCATCAGCGCCCGGCGCACGGCCTCGATCGGCCGCTCGAAGGCGGCCGCGATCGCCTCCTCGAGGAGTCCTTCGCGCAGGCCGATGCGGAGCTCGCGAGCCGCGATGCGCCCGATGAACCGAGCCTCGCCGGAGGTGGCGCGCGCGAAGAGCTCCGCCATGAGCGCTACCCGGGCTGCCGTGCTTGGTGCCGACCGCATCGCCCGGAACGCGGCGTCGACGTCGGCAAGCTGCACTCCGGGGCGGCCTGGTGAGCGACCTTCCAGGAGCTCGGCCGCGGCGTCGCCGAGGTCGGAATGGCGCAGGTAGGCCTCGTGCAGCGCCTGCTCATCGGCTCCGCTGGCGCTGGCCAGCGCCTGGGTCTGCTGCACCCAGCCGAGCCCGAGCTTGTCGGCGTTGCCGGGGAGCGGCCGTCCGGCGAAGAAGGTCGCGGCGATCGGCACGTCCCCGGGCGGCAGGCCGCGCAGGTACGAGGCCAGCAGGTCGCGCTTGCGGAGCTTCGAGGTGGTGCCTGCCACCGCCTCCGCGGTCTCGGCGAACGCGGCGAACGGGCTCGAGGGCATGCCCAAGTCTACGAGCGGGTCGCCTTGACGGGGAGGATCGGCCCAATCAGGCTTCGCGGATGGTCTCGGATCCGTAGCGTGCATCCATTCGTCCGCAACGTGGTGATCGGCGTGGTGGGGCTGCTCATCGCCGCCGGGCTCACCGCCCTCTCCGTGCTGAGCGCTGACACCGCCTTCTCGGTGGCCGCCATGCTCGTCTCCGCGCTGATCGCGGTCGCGATCGGGATCTTCCTCTTCATCCAGGGCTGGATCTGGTCACAGCGTGCCTACCGCAGCCGCTCCACCGGCATGTCGGTGGCGATCGCGCTCGGCGGCGGCTTCATGATCCTGCTCGCTGCCCTGGCCCTGGCCGGAGCCGCGATCCTGGTGATCCTGTTCTACCTGCCATAGAAGGGAGGCCGATGGCGCCGGTCGGCGCCTTGCTACGATGGGCCCGGTCGCCGCGCCCCCATCGTCTAGAGGCCTAGGACGCCACCCTTTCAAGGTGGAGATCACCGGTTCGAATCCGGTTGGGGGCACCACATGACGGAACCGATGGCCCTCTCGCCATCAGACGTGGTTGATCTCGACCCGATCCCCGCAGTCTGGGCACCACAGCAGGAGCAGCTTGGGATCGTCCGGCACGGGGCGCCAGGAGTAGACCATCTCCTCGGTGACCCGCTCGCCGCAGTGCGGGCACTCCGCCCCGAGCTCGAGCCACTGGTCGCGCGGCACGTTCTGGCGGCCCACCTACTCGGTCCCGTCGGGAGGCGATTCGGCCCGGCCCACGGGCGGAGGGGGAGCCCAGCCGGGCTTGCCGACCGGGCTGGTGGGGCTCGCGGCGTCGGCCGGGGCGCCGTCGGCCGCGACGATCGCGGCCCGGGTCCGCTCCACCTGGGGCGAGGGGGCAAGCAGTGGATAGGCGCGCGCCGCGTAGCCGGGCCACAGGCCCACCGCGCCGTCGCGGATCATCACCTGCGTGCGCCGGAACTGGCCGGTCACGTCGCTGGCAGCCCGGTCCAGGACCTCGTAGTCGTGCCCGGTCACCTGGCGCAGCGCGCTGGGCAGCGACTCGACCAGGTCGTCCGGGTTCGGGTTCGCGGCGAGCGCAATCTCCAGCGCCGCCAGCACCTGCTCGTCGAGGAGGTCACGAGGCATCGGGAGGCTGATGAGGGCCATCCGCGGGTCGCGGCTGGGGCCCTTGAGCGTGCGTACGAGGGACTTGAACATCGGGTCGCGATTGTAGCGTTCTGGGCCTGGCCGCTCCGGGGGCTGCGGAGTCAACCGTTGCTATACTCCATCCCCCGTGAGGCACCCCGTCATCGGCGCCGCCTGAGACTCGCCGGCGTGATGCGCTGAGAGACAAACCCGCTCAAGGAGAGATCCGATCACCGTGCGCGTGAGAAAGGCCGTCCTGCCGGCGGCCGGCTTCGGCACTCGCTTCCTGCCCGCGACCAAGGCCATCCCCAAGGAGATGATCCCCCTGGTCGACCGGCCGATCATCCAGTACGCGGTGGAGGAGGCGGTCGCGTCGGGGATCGAGCAGATCATCATCGTCATCGCCAGCGGCCGCAGCGCCGTCGAGGAGCACTTCGACTCGGCCCCGGGCCTCGAGAGCTGGCTCGAGGAGCGCGGCGACATCGAGATGCTGCGCGTGGTGCGCCGCATCTCCGAGATCGGCCCGATCGCGTTCGTGCACCAGAAGGAGCAGCTCGGCCTGGGCCACGCCGTGCTGATGGCCAAGGAGCTCGTCGGCGACGAGCCGTTCGCGGTGCTCCTCTCGGACGACGTGATGCTTAACCCCGGCGGGAAGCCGGTGACCGAGCAGCTGATCGAGCAGTACCACGCGCATCGGGGCTCGATGATCGCGCTGCAGCGCGTCCCGCGCGAGGACGTGGATCGCTACGGGATCGTCGTCCCGCTCCACCAGGAGGGGCGCCTGGTCGAGATCGACGACCTCGTCGAGAAGCCATCGGTCGACGACGCGCCGTCGGACCTCGGTGTGCTCGGGCGCTACATCCTGAGCCCCAGGATCTTCGACAAGCTGGAGACGACCCAGCGCGGCGCTGGCGGCGAGATCCAGCTCACCGACGCCATCCGCGCCCTGTCGGCCGAGCAGCCGGTCTTCGGCTACCAGTTCGAGGGGGTGCGGCACGATGCGGGCACGCGCCTGGGCTGGCTGAAGGCCAACATCGCGATGTCGCTCGAGTCCGACCTGGCCGACGAAGTGCGGGCGCATGTGCGCAGCCTCGACCTGCGAGACTGATCACCGGTGGAGATGATCGGGCTGCTGGTCGGCGGTCGGTATCGGCTCATTGCCCCCCTCGGCGAGGGCGGGATGGCGACCCTGTGGCGCGCCATGGACGAGCAGCTCGACCGCGAGGTGGCCGTCAAGCTGCTGCGACCGCAGTTCGGCAACGATCCGGGCTTCGCCGCCCGGTTCAAGCAGGAGGCCCGCTCCGCCGGCTCTCTCTCCCACCCGAACATCGTCTCGGTCTACGACTACGGGACCGATGCCGAGACGGGGAACCAGTTCATCGTGATGCAGCTGGTCGACGGCGAGGACCTCGCCGCGATCCTGCACAAGCACGGCCGCCTGGAGACCGATGACGCGGTCCGCATCGCGATCGGCGTCGCCTCCGCCCTGGAGGCCGCGCACCGGCGCGGGATCGTCCATCGCGACGTGAAGCCGGGGAACATCCTCATCGACCAGGACGTGAAGGTCACCGACTTCGGCATCGCCCGAGCCGTGAGCGAGGCCTCGATGACGGTGACCGGCACGACGCTCGGATCGGTCCATTACTTCAGCCCCGAGCAGGCGCGGGGCGACGAGGTGACCGGCCAGTCAGACGTCTATGCGCTGGGGATCGTCCTGTACGAGATGCTGACCGGCCGCCGCCCCTTCGAGGGCGACTCGGCTGCCGGGGTGGCGCTCAAGCGGCTGACCGAGGACCCGGCGCCGCCCGAGACGCATGGGCCGGTCGCGCCCGGCCTGTCGGCGATCGTCATGCGGGCGCTCGAGCGCGACCCGGCCAACCGCTACCCCGATGCCGGCGCGTTCGCCGAGGCGCTGCGCGTCTGGCAGCACAACCCGGACGCCGCCAACGCGGTGGCCGCTGCGGCCGTGGCCCCGGCGACGCCGGCGGCGGGCGAGCCGACCGTCTACGTGCCGCCGCGGGTCACCCTCCCGTCGGATCGCGCCGCCATCTCGGGGATGCCGCCCGAGGGCGTGGCGGGCTCCCGTGGCGGACCCCCGGGACGCCCGATCCAGCGCTATCCGGCACCCCGCGACGAGGGCCAGCCGTGGTGGATCTGGCTGCTGGCGGTGCTGGCGGTGATCCTCCTCGGCACGATCGGCTTCCTCGGCGCGCAGCTGCTGGGCGGCCTGGGGCCGGGTGGCTCCCCCACCCCGACGCCGAGCGGCCTGACCGTCCCCGACTGGGTGGGCGATCCGATTGCCGGGGTCCGCGCCGATGCCCGGCGACTCGGCCTGATCCTCGACGAGCAACCGCCCGAGGCGAGCAGCACGGTCCCAGTCGACGACGTGATCCGGACCGATCCGGCGGTCAACACCCCGATCGGGCCCGGAGGGACGGTGCGGGTCGTGGTGAGCTCCGGGACGGAGCAGGTGGCCGTGCCGGTCCTCATCGGCCAGACCCGCTCAGAGGCGACCGCGACGCTTCAGGCCGCGCAGCTGCAGCTCGGCCTCGTATCGAGCGAGACATACGACCGGCCGGCCGGTGAGGTGATCAGCACCAACCCGAGCGCCGGCGTGAAGGTCGGGGTGGGCAGCCAGGTGGACATCGTCCTGTCGCTGGGGCCGACGCCGTCGCCCAGCCCGTCGCCGACTCCGGTGCCGACGCCGGTTCCAACGCCGGTGCCCACGCCAACGCCCTCGTCGTCCACAGCGCCATAGGCGAGCGGGGGCCCGCCCGGTGCTACCATCCCGGCCCGCAGCTTCATCCCGACCTGGAGGTCAACGCCCGAACATGACAGCCCCGATGACCATCGACGACGCGACCTTCGAGGCAGAGGTCCTCAACGCCAAGAAGCCGGTCCTGGTCGACTTCTGGGCCCCATGGTGCGGACCATGCCGCCTTGTGTCGCCGGTGGTGGAGGCGGTCGGCGAGGCCCACGCCGAGAAGATCACCACCGCCAAGGTCAACACCGATGAGAACCAGCAGCTGGCGATGCGATACAGCATCTTCAGCATCCCCACCCTGATCGTCTTCAAGGATGGTCGGGAGGCGGCGCGCCTGGTTGGCTATATGCCGCAGGCCGCGATGGAGGACCGGCTCCGCGAATTCTTGGCCTAGGGAGGGTGCGCGCCCGCACATCGGCAGTCGCTAGACTCAGCCGGTGATCATCAAGACCGAGCGCCGGACCGCGCCGGACCGGCGCCGCGTTGCCGACCCGTTCGCGCCCGACCGTCCCACCGGCGACCGCCGCACGATGTGCTGGGAGGTCGAGAATTGCACCCTCACCATCCGGTACCGATGCCCGGCCTTCATCCTGCGGCGTCCGTGCTGGGAGCTGTGGGCGGTCGACGGAGTCGGGCCGGCCCGCGCGTGCTGCCACAACGAGATCGACTGTGAGCCGGGTCGCTGCGCGATCGCGGAGAAGCGTTTCGCCGGGACCGCCGAGCCGCTCACGGTCCACGTCGGGCGCAGGGGTGTGCCCCTCGGCTACGGGAAGCCACGTCGCCACTCGTGCCCGCACTTCTATCTCACGCACGGGGCCAAGGGCCGGGTCGGGACCGATTCGCCGGGCGTGCTCCGCATGCTGATGAAGCAGGACGGCGTCGTGAACCGATGCGAGCTCCGCGGCGGCGTCCATCTCGACGCCAGCTACGTGAGCGACCTGTGCATGACCGGGCAATATCACGACTGCGTCTTCTACGAGGACGAAGGGGCCTGACCGCGTCCAGCGGGTTGGACTACGACGCGGCGGTCGCTGCCCTGCGCAGCCGGGGGCGGTTCGGAATCAGCCTTGGGCTGGCCAGGATCGAGGCGCTCCTCGAGGAGCTCGGCAATCCGCAACGGCGGCTGCGCGGCGCGCTCATCGGCGGCACCAACGGCAAGGGAAGCGTGGTCGCGCTGGCCCGATCCGCGCTCCAGGCCGCCGGGCTGCGAGTCGGCACCATGCCGAAGCCGCATCTCGTCACCTACCGCGAGCGGATCGCGCTCGACGGCCGGCCCATCAGCCGCGCCCAGTTCGCCGCCGCGTTGGCGGCGGTGGGCCCCACGATCGAGACGGTCACCGCGCGCCTCGGGCCGCCGACGGAGTTTGAGGCGCTGACCGCGGCCGCCTTCCAGCACCTGGCCGGGGCGGGGATCGATCTGGCCCTGGTCGAGGTTGGCCTCGGCGGGCGGCTGGATGCCACCAACGTCCTCGACGCCGGGGTGGCGGCGATCACGAACGTGCAGCACGACCATGAGCGGCTGCTCGGGTCGACGCTGGCCGCAATCGGTGCGGAGAAGGCCGACATCGTGAAGGCGGGCGACCTGGCCGTCACGGGAGCCGGTGGACGGGGCCTGGCCCCGATCTTGGCGCGCTGTGCCGAGGTCCGCACTCCTCTCCGGCGCGCCGGTCGCGGCCAGCCGTATGACGCCGTGCTCCGCGACAGCGGGTGGGATGGCATCGTCATCGATGCACCCCGGCCGGGCGGGACGCTGCAGGCGCTGCGGGTGGGCCTCCTGGGCGGCCACCAGGCGTCGAACGCGGCCGTCGCCCTCGCACTCCTCGACGCCCTGGTGGACGACGCCGCACGCCGCGGCTCACCGATCCCGCTGGATGAGCGGGCCATTCGGCGCGGATTCGCGGACGCGCGCTGGCCGGGCCGGCTGGAGCTCCTGAAGACGACCCCGATCGGCCCGGTCGTGCTCGACGGTGCCCACAACCCAGCCGGTGCGCGCGCCCTGGCCCGCGCCCTCAGC
>DATCOX010000046.1:0-4099 GCA_036564495.1 Candidatus Limnocylindria bacterium | reverse complement strand
CTGGCCATCATGGTGATTGCCCTCCTGATGGTCGGAACGAGCATCGTCACCACTTCTCCCCGCGACCCGGCCCAGGCCGCGGACCCGCTCGCCGACGCGAAGGCGCAGCAGAAGGCGCTCGAGGCAACTCTGAGCGCGCAGCGCGCTACCCTCGCAGCGCTCAAGGCGAAAGCCGCCACGCTCGCCGGCAAGCTGAATGCTGCCAAGGCGCAGCTGGCCTCGGTGACCGCAGAGTACGACCGCGTCAGCGCCCTGCTGACCGATGTCCAGGCGCAGGTGGCCGACATGACCGCGCGCCTCGGCGACCTGCGTGCGCAGATCAGCGACCTCGACAAGCAGCTCCAGGGCGTCGCCATCGAGATCATCCAGCAGACCGATGACCTGGCCACCCGCGTGGCGCTCCTGCAGGACCACATGCGCGCCGCCTACGAGCGCAGCCAGACGACCGTCCTGGAGCTGCTCCTTTCCGCCGACTCGCTCGACACCGCCACCAACCAGGTCGGCTACCTCATCACCGTCTCGGACCAGGACACGCAGCTGGCCGCCGATATCAGGGATCTGCGCGCGAGCCTTGCCGCGAAAGAGCAGACGCTGCGCGATGGCCGCGCCCAGCTGGCCGACGCCAGGGCCGAAGCCCGTGCCGAGGCCGAGCTGCTGGCCCAGCGCGAAGCGGAGCTGGCTTCGATGCAGGCCCAGCTGGCCAGGCTGCAGAACGCTGCCGAGGAGAAGCGCCGCGAGCAAGAGGCTGCCCTGAACGCGGCTGTCGAGGCGAAGGGGAATGTCGCGCAGCAGATCGCCGACAGCCAGAAGGCCTTTGACGCTCAGACGAAGCTGGTCGCCAAGCTGCAGGCCGAGGAGGACGCGCGGCGTCAGCTGCCGTCGGCGTTCGGCTTCAAGTGGCCGGAGCTCACCTTCCACGTCACGCAGGAGTGGGGTCCAACCACCTTCCTGCTGGAGCCGTCGTATACCTACAACGGTGTCTATTACCCGCACTTCCACGGCGGGATCGACATCGCCAATGGCTGCGGCACCCCGATCCTTGCGGTCGGCACTGGGACCGTGAGGGCCTCCGGGCAGCCGCTCTGGCCGTGGGATTCGGGATACGGTGTGGTGATCAGCCACGGGTCCGGCGTGCAGAGCTGGTACTGGCATCTGCAGCCCAGGGTCATCGTCCAGCCCGGCCAGGTCGTCAGCCGCGGCCAGGTGATCGGGTACGAGGGGCGGACCGGCAACGCGACCGGTTGCCATCTCCACTTCGCGATCAACGACCACGGCGTCTGGGAGAACCCCCGGGTCTCCCTGCCGTAGGTCGAGTCCCTAGGTCGCGGCGGCGGCCGGCTCCACGCTTCGCGCGGCTGGCCGATACGCCTTCTCAACGTACTCGCCGAGCATGCGCGCGGTGCTGAACTGCCAGATCGCTGCCGCGATCGCCTCGCGCATCGTCGCGACCCAGTCGCCGGGGACGCCGTCCCCGTCCCGGGCGTAGTAGCGGGGAACGACCTCCTCCTCCATGAGCCGATACAGCTCGTGGGCGTCCTTCTCGTCCTGCTCGGCATCGTTAGGCAGGGTCTCGCGTCCGCCGATCGCCCACCCGTTCCGGCCGTTGTAGCCCTCGTCCCACCAGCCGTCGAGGATGCTGATCGAGGGGATCCCGTTCATCGCTGCCTTCATGCCCGAGGTGCCCGAGGCCTCCATCGGGCGGCGCGGGTTGTTCAGCCAGATGTCGACCCCGCCCACCAGGAAGCGGGCGATGCGCATGTCGTAATCCTCGAGGATGAAGATCCTGCCGCGCAGCGGCTCGGTCCGGGAGAGCGTGAAGATGCGCTGGATGACCTGCTGGCCGGGCCGATCGGCCGGATGTGCCTTGCCGGCCAGCACAAGCTGGACGGGGCGCTCGGAATCGGCGAGCAGGTGAGCCAGGCGATGCTCGTCGTGGAAGAGCAGGTCCGCGCGCTTGTAGGTCGCGAAGCGCCTGGCGAAGCCGATGATCAGTGTTTCTGGGTCGAACGCCGCGTGGAGCTCGCGCAGGACGCCGGGCGACTCCCCGTGACGGGCGAACTGGCGGGCGAGCCGGCTGCGCGTGAACTCGATCAGCTCGCGCTTCTGCTGCCGATGGGCCCCCCACAGGTCCGATTCGAGGACGTCGGCCAGCTTCGCGAAGGCCTCTGGTCCGGGTGCGTCGCTGCCCAGGGAGCGCGCCGTGGCGCGCTCGTACAGCCGGCGGATCGGTCGCCCGATCCAGGTGGCCGCGTGGACTCCGTTGGTGATGGCCATGATCGGCTCCGGGCGGAGGGAAGCCCAGGTTGCGTTGGCGGTCTCCGCGTGCAGCCGGCTGACGGCGTTGGCGGCAGCCGCGTGTCGGAGCACGAAGGCGGTCATGTCAAATGGCGGCTCGACCTCGTCACCGAGGCCGCGCCCCAGCTCCATGAGCTGCGCGGCCGGCATCTCACACGCCTTCAGCCACGGGCTGAGGAGGCGACTCGCCAGCGCACGCTCGAACTGCTCGTTGCCGTCCTTCACCGGGGTGTGGATCGTGAAGACCGAGTTCCGCCCGACGCGACGCAGCGCTTCTTCCGCGGCAAGGCCCGGCTCGGCGGCGACCAGCTCCCGCGCCCGCTCGAGGAGCATGAAGGCCGAGTGGCCCTCGTTCAGGTGCCACGCCGCCGGCTCGATCCCCAGCCCGCGCAGGGCTCGGACGCCGCCGATCCCGAGCACGATCTCCTGGCACAGCCGCATCTCGCGGCCGCGAACGTAGAGGATGTGCGTGATGGGGCGGTCGCTCCCCTCGTTGGCGGGGATGTCGGTGTCGAGCAGCAGCAGCGGCACGCGCCCGACCTGCGCCAGCCAGACCGCGACGTGGACCTTGCGGTCGGGGAGATCGACGCTGACCTGCAGCGGTGAGCCGTCGCGGCCTCGGGCGCGGCGCAGTGGCAGCATCGCCGGGTCGAGGTCCGGCTGCGCGTGCTCCTGGTGGCCATCGGCATCGATCTGCTGCCGGAAGTACCCGCGTCGGTAGAGGAGCCCCACGCCGACGAACGGCAGCGCGGCGTCCGATGCCGACTTGCAGTGGTCGCCGGCCAGGATGCCGAGGCCGCCCGAGTAGATCTGCATCGACTCGTGGATGCCGTACTCGGCGCAGAAGTAGGCGATCGGTCCTGGCAGCGAGGCGCTCGGGTCGGCGTCGGTAGCGGCGCGATACCAGGAGTCCGAGCCGTTGGCCAGGTAGCGCTCGAACTCGTCGAGGAGCCGGCTGGCGTCGACCATGAAATCCTCGTCGGCCAGCAGCTCGGTCCAGCGGCCCGGCTCGATGGCGCGCAGCACGGGTATCGGGCTGCGATGACGCGACCAGGCGGCGGAGTCGATCCGTGCGAAGAGGGCCCCCGCGCGAGGGGTCCAGCTCCACCAGAGGTTGTATGCCAGCTCACCCAGGCCTTCGAGCGCGGGCGGGAGCCCGAAATCGTAGCCTGGCTGACTGGGCACCCGGACCGCGGACGTCATGAGCGGCCCGATCATAGGCAGTCACCCCCGCGCTCCGTCGGTCCCTCGCGCCAAAACGAGCGGGGTATCGATGTTTTTGGTGTCAGGGCGTACCCTATCGGACCCGTGATGGACGGCTACTCGATCCAAGAGGCAGCGTCGGTCCTCGGGGTCGCTGAAGGGCGCGTCTGGGAGCTGCTCGCCAGAGGCGTGCTGTTCGGCACTCCCGAGGGTGACTCCATGCGCGTTTTCCTCAAGGCACAGCCCGGACCGATCGCCTCGGCGGGCACGCGCGACGAGGCTCCACGCACGAACGGCAACGGCGGCTCGCACGGCTCGGCGGGGGAGGCGAGCGCATTTCGCGAGCTGCTCACCGAGTTTCGCAACCTGACCGAGCGATATGGCCAGGCGCTGCTGGCGCTGGGCGAGGCGCGTGGTGAGGTGGCGGGACTCCGTTCGAGGGTCGACCAGCTCGAGGCCCGCTTCGATCTGCGCCTGCCGCCGCCCCTGGAAGCGGCCCCGGTCGCGTGGGAGTCGACCAGCGGTCCCGATGCCGCGCCGGAAGCGCCCTCACCGGCCACGCGAGCTCCTCGACGGCCGCGTACTCCCGTGCAACGTCCGC
>DATCOX010000041.1:0-21546 GCA_036564495.1 Candidatus Limnocylindria bacterium | reverse complement strand
GCCCTCATGGCAGCGGTCGCGGCGGTGCTATCCGAAGGGCGCGTGCGTGACCTCGCCGACCTCGCCGCGCTCGGGATGCTGGGCACTGCCTTTGCCGTCTTCGCGCTTCAGGCAGCTGGCAGCCTCGGCCCGGCTGTGGGCGTCGCCGCCGCCGGGGCAGCCTTCGCTGGCGCCTCGCTGGTTGGGCCGCATCCGTCGTTGACCCGTCGCGGCCGAGTCGTCGGCCTGGTGATCGCGGTTGGAGTGGTCGAGCTTGCGACGGCCGGAATCCTCGTTACCACAGGCTGGAGCGTGCCGGCGCGGACCGCGCCGATCCTCCTGCTCGCCGGCGCGCTGCTCATGGTCCTCGCCGCCGCAACCGGTCTCGACGACCCAGGCAGGGCCACTGCGCTCGGCATCGGGACCTCCTCCGCGCTGGCGCTTGCGATCGGTCCGTCCGGCAACGAGGCGCTGATCGGCGGCGCCGGGATGGGACTCGCCGCATTGGCGCTCGGTTCGCGATTCGTCGTGGGTCGCGGAAGGCACGAGCCGGTCGCCGAGCCGGCTGGCACCGCTGAGCTGCTGCTCGAGGCACAGCCCGAGCTGCCCGGCGAGGCCGAGTTCGACGAGCTTTCTCGCATCACTCGCGAGCTGCGCGCCACGCTTGACGACCTCATCGCTGCGCGGCATCTCATCGAGCTGCAGCGGATAGAGATCGAGCGCGCCTCCAGCACCGACCAGCTGACCGGGCTGGCCAGCCGCTCCCCGATCCTCGAGCGAATGCGGATCGAGGCTGCCGAGGAGCGCCGCTACGCTCATCCACTCGCCGTCGTACTGCTCGACATCGATCGCTTCTCCGACCTGAATCACGAGCACGGGATCGACGTCGGCGACGCGATCCTGCGCGAGCTGGCGCTTCGGCTGCGCGTTCGGGTGCGGGAGGCTGACGCCGTAGGCCGCATCGGGGCCGATTCCTTCCTGGTCGTCCTGCCGCACGCCGACGAGGCGGGCGCGGCGACCTTCGCGCGAGCGGTGCTGGACCGGGTCCTGGGGCGGCGAGTCGTCACCGACCGGGGTGAGGCCACGGTGCAGCTCTCGATCGGGATCGCCCTCATGCGCCCGGGGATGTCGCTCACCGGCGACGAGCTGCTCGCTGCCGCCGAGGAGGCGCTGGCATCGGCGCAGGCGACGGGTGGCAATCGGATCGCCTTCGATCGGCTGCATGGGCTTGCCCGCCTCGACGAACGCGAGCATGACCCGGGGACCGCAGCGGATGAAGCAAGGGGAGGGACCGGATGACGAGGGAACGGCGTTTTGGCCTGCTGCTGATCGTCGTCGGGTTGGCCGTCGTGCTCGGCGCGCGGCTGGCTGGGTCGTGCTTCACGGACGTCCACGCGACGTCCTGCGAGACGGCCGGAACGGTCCTGCTGAAGGTCGTCGGAGTGGCCTTGGTCGCCGTCGCGGCGCTCGCGTTGGCACTCGGCGGCGGGTCGACCAGGGGATCGGGCGACGCCACAAGATAGCGGGTCCCAAGTTGTCCACACCGCTACAGGTTGTGGATAAGGGCCCCCAAATCGCGCTCGCCGGTGGTATCCTCCCCGGACCATGCCGAGCACCTCCGACGTCTCCGCCAAGCTGATCTTTCCGACCAAGGAGATCGTCGAGGAGTACTACCTCCCGATCATCTACACCGCCTGCCGGACCTGCTATTCCGAGCAGCTCCCCGACCAGATCTGGGACAAGGCGGTCAGCCGCACCGTCGCCGACGAGAAGCAGCAGTCGCTCGTCCGCAAAGTGATGGAGTCGGGCCACGGCTCGACGATCGAGCATGTCAACTTCACGTTCGCCATCAGCGGCGTGACCAGGACCCTCTCACATCAGCTGGTGCGTCATCGGGCCGGAACCGCCTTCGACCAGCAGTCGCAGCGCTACGTCTCGTTCAAGCAGCGCGACAACTACACGATCCCGGATTCGATCGCCAAGGGCGACCTGCCCGATGACCTGGCCGGCCGCTTCCAGTCCGCGGTCGATGCCAACCTCGACCTGTACGGGCAGCTCCTCCAGGCTGAGGTGCCGGCCGAGGACGCTCGCTTCATCTTCCCAAACGCGATGCAGACCAACCTGATCATGACCGTCAACCTCCGGCAGCTGATCCACATGTCGGGTCTGCGTCTCTGCACAATGGCCCAGTGGGAGATCCGCCAGCTCTTCAAGCAGATTCGCCACGAGATCTTCCGGGTCTCCCCCTTCTTCGGCTCGTTCCTCGCCCCCAAGTGCGTGCCGCTCGGCTACTGCGACGAGATGGGCAACCGCGACGAGCACTGCCGGATTCGGCCGCACCGCGACACGGTGATGGCCGTGTGGGAGGCCTACCGTTCCGGCGAGCTGGCCGAGACCGATGGACCGGTCGTCCCCGAGACCTCGCCCTTCCGCCCGCGCCCGCGTCGCGTGACGGTCGACGGCGGCGAGCCGGAGACGATGCCGATCGGGATCGAGGCGCCCGAGGCGGCGATTGGCCAGGCCGGAGGCTCCGACCGGGTCTAGTTGTCGGTCGTGACCCCGTCGCCCAGGGCGAAGCGGCGCAGCTCCTCGTCGCATTCGTCGTGCAGGCGGTTGGCCTGGGCCACGAGGAACGGCGTCATCTTGGTGGAGTCGACGATCAGCAGGGTGTGACCGCGCTCGTTGCGGTCGAGCACGATCCGGTCGTCGCCGTGGTACGAGATCGACCAGTTGGCCTGCAGCTGCACCAGCTCGGCCAGCACCACCTTCTCCGGGAAGTACCAGTCCAGGTAGGCGGCGTTCAGCGACGCGACGACGTCGCGCAGCTGCAGGGTCTCGTTGCGTCGCAGGCGCGCCACGAAGGCGACGAGCCGGAGCTTTGCGAACGGGTCGCCAACGCGCGCGATCTGCGGCGGCGCAAGGTCCGCCTCAGGCATGGCGGGCACCGGCGGGCCGAGAAGGGAGGATTCGGTCGAGGGCGGCATCGCCTTCGATTCTACGGGCTAGCCGATCCGCAGCCCGAGGGGCGATTCCGGATTCGGTGCCAGCAGCCACACCTCGCCTGATTGATCGCCATCGCCCATGGCGCCAAGCAGCAGGACTTCGCTCGCGAGTCCGGCGATCCGGCGTGGCGGGAAGTTGACGACCGCCACCACCAGGCGCCCGACCAGGGCCGCCGGATCTGGGTACGTGACCGTCAGCTGGGCGGCGCTGACCCGCTCGCCAAGCTCGGCGCCAAAGTCGATCCGCAGCCGGTACGACGGATTGCGCGCCTCGGGAAAGGGAACCGCCTCAACGATCCGGCCGACGCGCATGTCGACCTTGGCGAAGTCGTTGAACTCGATCATCGGCGCACCCTAGCAGCGCCCGGGTCCGGGGGTCCGGGGTTGTTGTGTGGATGCAACAGTCCTCTCTAGTACTGTCGTGCCCTTCCGCGCGTGAGCGCGGGCGGCCACCATGCCGCCATGACGTTCTGGAACTGGCGACGAGGCGCGGCCGGTGGTACCGCCGCCGGCTCGGCCGCCGTTGCGATGACTGGCAGGGACCTCGCGCCGATCGAGCTGTACACCGCCGATGCGCGGATCGTGGGCTGGATCGCGGCGAACGGCCAGCGCGTCACCGACCTGCTCAACGACGAGACCGAGCTGCGCCTGTGGCATCCCAGCCCGGGACCGATCGTCGCGCCGACCGGCGCAGATGACGACGCCGAGCCGGAGCCCGGCTCCGAATCCGGTGAGTGGCAGTCGGTCTTCACCGACCAGCTCATCCTGGCTATGCCTCCCGAGTGGCGAGCGGCCCGCCAGCTGCGTCTGCACCGCAAGCTGCGCCGCGTGGCCCTCTCCGCCGGACCGTTCAGCGTCACGGGCAACCTGCACCTCTCCCCGACCGCCGAGCCGGGCGACAAGGTGCTCGACGGGACCCGTCGCTTCCTGCCGCTGACCGATGCCTACATCCTGCACAACGGTGAGCCCCCGTTCGAGCACGTCGTCAGCGTGGTCATCGTCAACACGGCGCACATCACCCAGATCGTGCCGCTGGTGACCCTGGCCTAGCCCTCGCCCCTCCCCGTGCGGCGATAATCGCCGCACCGATGGCCATCCTGCGCTCCGCCCTCGATACTGCCTCGCCCGCCTTCGCAGCGAACGACGCCGCGCTGCGCGACATGGTGGACGACCTTCGCGCGCGAACCCATGCGGTGAGCGAGCGCGGCGCCGCCGGCGACGAGCGCTCGATCGCTCGGCATCGCGAGCGCGGCAAGCTGCCGGTCCGCGAGCGGATCGAGCGGCTCATCGACCCGGGCAGCGCCTTCCTGGAGCTCTCGGCCCTGGCGGCCAACGGCCTGTATGACGGCGAGGCCCCGGGGGCGGGGATGGTGTCGGGGATCGGGCTGGTCGAGGGGGTCGAGTGCGTCATCGTCGCCAACGACGCGACCGTGAAGGGCGGCACCTACTTCCCGATGACCGTCAAGAAGCACCTCCGCGCCCAGGAGATCGCGCTCGAGAACCGGCTGCCCTGCCTCTACCTCGTGGACAGCGGTGGCGCGTATCTACCGATGCAGGACGAGGTCTTCCCCGATCGGGAGCACTTCGGCCGCATCTTCTACAACCAGGCGCAGCTCTCCGCCCGCGCCATTCCGCAGATCGCGCTGGTGATGGGCAGCTCGACCGCCGGCGGGGCGTACGTGCCGGCCATGTCGGACGAGACGGTCATCGTCAAGGGCACCGGGACGATCTTCCTGGGCGGCCCGCCGCTGGTGAAGGCCGCCACCGGCGAGGAGGTGAGCGCCGAGGAGCTGGGCGGGGCGGAGGTCCATACCGTGACGAGCGGCGTGGCCGACCACTTCGCGCTCGACGACGAGCATGCCCTGGCGATCGGTCGCGAGATTGTGCGGAGCCTCGGCTGGCGCAAGCCGGAGCCGCCGTGGGAGCGACGGGAGCCCGACGCGCCATCGGTCAATCCGGAGGAGTTATACGGCGTCATCCCCGCGGACGCGAGGTTCAGCTACGACGTGCGCGAGGTGATCGCGCGGCTGGTGGACGGCAGCGAGTTCCATGAGTTCAAGGAGCGCTACGGCGAGACGCTGGTGTGTGGGTTTGCCCACATCGAGGGCTACCCGATCGGGATCCTGGCCAACAACGGGATCCTCTTCAGCAGCTCGTCGCTGAAGGGAGCGCACTTCGTCGAGCTGGCCAGCCAGCGTCGCATCCCGCTCGTCTTCCTGCAGAACATCACCGGCTTCATGGTCGGCAAGGAGTACGAAGCCGGGGGAATCGCCAAGGACGGCGCCAAGCTGGTGACGGCGGTCGCCACCACCGCGGTGCCGAAGTTCACGGTGATCATCGGCGGCAGCTTCGGGGCCGGGAACTACGGGATGGCGGGGCGCGCCTACTCGCCGAGGCAGCTCTGGATGTGGCCCAACGCCCGCATCAGCGTGATGGGTGGCGCACAGGCGGCCCGCGTCCTCTCCACGGTCAGTGGCGACGTCACGACGGACCTCGAGCGCGACGCGTTCGAGGCGCCCATCCTGGCCGAGTACGAGCGGCAGGGCTCGCCGTACTACTCGACCGCGCGCCTCTGGGACGACGGCGTGATCGACCCGATGGACACGCGCCGGGTGCTGGCGATGGGGATCAGCGCGGCGTTGAACGCGGAGATCGGCGAGACGAGGTTCGGCGTCTTCAGGATGTAGCCTGAATCTCGAAGCGCACGCCGAGCGTCCGAACAGTGCGCGTCGCGTCGACGACTGCCCTGATGACGATGGTGGTCTCCGGCGCGTTGGAGACGAGTCGGATGACGTGCCCCCCGACCGAACAGACAGCCATCGAACCGACGGCCCAGAACTCGAGGTCAAGGTCGCGGTAGCAGTCGGCGGCGAGGGCCTGCGGATCGGGAATTGCAAGATCCAGACGCTCGATGACGGCCGGCGATCCGAGCGGGTGCCCGAACGCACGACGGGCGGCGAGCGCATCGGCCCCCCATTCGGCGCCGTCGTCCAGGTGCCTGATCAGGAACGGCGGTCGGTCGGGTCCGAGCTCTGAAGGAGTGGCGCTCAGCCACTCCACCCGCCCGCCTTCCGGCAGCTCACGACTCCCATGCTCGACCGGACCGATGCGGCTGCCGTTCACCTGCAGGCGCGGCACGGTGACGCGGATCGCCTCGTCCACGAGACCGTAGGTCGCGAAGCCGCCGCCCGCCTCGAGGGCTCGCACCGCGGCCCTCCCGATCGCCCAGCCCTGCGCGGCGGCCGCATCTTCGACGCCCATCAGCTCGAGGTACGCATCGCCCAGGAAGGCGATCCGGTTGAAGGTGCCGAGGCCCTCGTGGCGGCCTCCGGCGGTGAAGGCCAGGCCGACCTTCTCGGTCAGCTCGGCGGCCGAGGCATCTGGATCCGCGACGGCGATGACGACGTGATCGATGCCGCTCGGCATGCTGGCATCGTACCCCGGCACCGGTGGTAGGCTGCCGAACATGGTCCCCGACGCCCTTGAGCCTGGCTCGCACGACCGTTCGACGCCGAGCGGCACGCTCGAGGAGAGCTCACTCGCCATCTTCGAGGCGATGCTGGCAGCCCGAGACGCCGAGGCGAGCGGCGAGGCCGACAGGGCCGCACTCGACTCCTTCTATCGGACCCTGATGAACGGGACGCTGCTGCTGCCGGTCCCGCCGGAGCACGGCGACGAGGCGAAGTCGGCGCTGGATTCAGCCGTCAACGACGACGAGGAGGTCGAGGTCAGCGTCCTGCTGGCGGCGGACGCCGATGGCCGGCCGACGAGCGTCTGCTTCGCGTCGGTGGCCGCGCTGTCGGCGTGGTCGCCGCGGGGCACCGCCAGCCTGCCGCTTCCGGCCCGGATCGCGATCCGCAACATGGCTGCCGCCGGCGTGCCGGCGATCATGGACCCGGCCGGCCCGATCCCCTACCGCTTCGAGCCCGAGGAGCTCGGCGCCCTGGCCGAGGGCGTCCTGCCGGGGACCGGGGAGCCCCTCGCCCCACCGACCTCCAGCCGCTCGATCCGGCTGCGCCTGGCAGGCCCGCATGCCATGGGTCTCGAGCCGGCCCTGCGTGACGCCCTGCGCCAGACCGATGTCGAGGCCGCGTGGCTGGTGGAATCGGAGAGTGGCGGGGACCGTCATCTGATGCTCGGCCTGCTCGGCGGGGAGGGCGCGGCGGCGGTCGTGGACGTCCCCGACGGCACCGACGTGGTCTGGCTGGAGGAGCCGCTCCTCGCCTCGGTTCGGGCGGTGAGCGACCCGTTCTACCGTCGGGGCCGCTGATGAGCGACGTGCTGCGCATCGAGCGCGAGCGCGGCGTGGCGCGGGTCACCCTGGCGCGGCCCGAGGTTCGCAACGCCTTCAACGCCGAGCTGATCGCCGAGCTGGCCTGGAACTTCGAAGCCTTCGCCGAGGAGCCGCCCGATCAGCTGCGGGCCGTGATCCTGGCCGGGGACGGGGAGGTCTTCTGCGCCGGCGCGGACATCGAGTGGCAGCGGGCGTCGATCGGGCTCTCGGTGGACGAGAACGAGGCCGATGCCGCGCGCCTGCAGGAGATGCTCGTCGCTGTCGACGAGTGCCCGGTACCGGTGATCGCGGCCGTCCACGGCGCCGCGCTCGGTGGGGGGATGGCGCTGTGCTGCGTGGCGGACATCACCCTTGCCACCTCGGATGCCATCTTCGGCTTCACCGAGGTGAAGCTGGGGCTCATGCCCGCCGTGATCAGCCCGTTCGTCCTGCCGCGCATCGGAGAGGGCGCGGCGAGGGCGCTCTTCCTGACCGGGGAGCGGTTCGGGTGGGAGCGGGCGGAGCGGATCGGGCTCGTGGCAGAAACGGTGCCGGATCGCCAGGCGCTGGGCGTGCGCGTCGAGGCGCTCCTCGGGGAGCTGCGCTCCGCCGGCCCTGAGGCGGTCCGAAACGCGAAGGCGGTGATCCGCGACCAGCGGGAGTTGCCGCGGAGGGAGGCGCTTTCTCTCACCGTGAAGCGGGCCGCCCGCCAGCGCGTGTCGCCCGAGGGCCAGGAGGGGCTCACCGCATTCCTCGACAAGCGGAAGGCAGCCTGGCGCGGGGAGTAGCCCGGCCTCTGCGACAATCGCGACGTGACCGATGAGACGCTGACCCCCCGCGAGGTGGCGGAGGAGCTCGGCGTCACCGTCCGCACCGTCCAGCGCTGGGTCGCCGATGGCAGGCTGCCCGGGGTCCGGGTTGGCGGGCGAGTGCGCGTGTCGCGCTCGTCGCTCGGCATGGTGGCCGACGCAGCTGCGCTAGGGCCAGCGAGCATCCGCGCACTCCTGATCGCGAACCGCGGCGAGATCGTCCAGCGCGTCGCCCGCACCGCGCGCCGGCTCGGGATCCGGACGATCGGCGTCCACGCCCCGGACGACCCGGCTCCTGATGGCGTCGACCTCGCGATGCCGATCCCTGGCTATCTCGATGCCGACGCGATCGTGGACGTGGCCCGCCGAGCGGGGGCGGACGCGCTCCATCCCGGCTACGGGTTCCTCGCCGAGAACCCCGATTTCGCCGAGTCCGTGGTTCGGGCGGGCATCGCGTGGGTCGGGCCACCGGCCGCGGCGATCGCAGCCGTGGGCGACAAGGCCGCCGCGCGCCGGACGGCCGTGGCACAGGGCGTGCCGGTCGTGCTCGGCTACGACGAGGAGGCGCAGGACGACGCCTCGCTCACGGCCGCCGCAGGGGCGATCGGCTTTCCGATCCTCATCAAGCCGTCGGCCGGCGGCGGGGGCAAGGGGATGCGCGTGGTACGTGACCCCGTCCGGCTGCCGGACGAGCTCGCCGCAGCGCGGCGTGAGGCGAGCCGCGCGTTCGGGGACGATCGGCTCATCCTGGAGCGCCTGCTCGAAGGGGCGCGGCACGTCGAGGTGCAGGTCCTCTTCGACGCGCACGGCAATGGGATCCACCTCGGGGAGCGCGACTGCTCGACGCAGCGCCGGAACCAGAAGATCGTCGAGGAGTCGCCGGGGCCATCGGTCTCACCCGACCTCCGCGAACGCCTGGGCGCGGCCGCCCTGGCGGTGGCCTCAGCGGTCGGCTACGTGGGCGCCGGCACCGTCGAATTCCTGGTGACCGATGGCGGCGAGTTCTTCTTCGGCGAGATGAACGCCCGCCTCCAGGTCGAGCACCCGGTGACCGAGGCGGTGACCGGGCGCGACCTCGTCGCCGACCAGCTGCGGATCGCCGCCGGCGAGCCGCTCGGGATTGCGCACGGCGCGGTGCGGTGGATCGGCCACGCCATCGAGGCTCGCCTCTACGCCGAGGATCCCGACGCGGGATTCCTGCCCGCCACCGGCCGGATCGTGCGCCTGCGCTGGCCCGATGGCATCCGCCTCGAGACGGCGGTCCGCGAGGGCGACACCGTCTCGGATCGATACGACCCGCTCCTCGCCAAGCTGATCGCCCACGGGCCGTCGCGGGCGGCAGCACTCGAGCGCCTTCGCTCGGCCCTCGACGACACCCTGGTCCTCGGGGTTCGGACCAACCTTCGCTTCCTGCGCTGGCTGCTCGAACAGCCGGTGATGCGCGACGGCGAGGTCCGGACCGATACGCTGGCGGACCTGCCGCTCCCTCCGCCACCGGCGCCGGACGAGGCGACCTGGTCGACCGCCGGCGCCGCGCTCCTGGCGGCGGGGCCGTACGGCCCGTGGCGCGGCGGATGGCGCGCGGCGGCCCCAGCCGCAGTTCGCATGCGATTCGGCGGCGAGGAGCGTCGGGTCGAGCTCGGGGCGCCGGGGAGCGTCGCCGTGGCGGTGGAGGGAGGGGTGGCATACGTCGACGTCGAGGGGCAGTCGCTCGAGCTGTCGCTGGCGATGCCGCCGAGCGTCGAGGAGGCGGTGCGCCATGCGGCCGCCCATGCCGGTGGCGTCGCGACGCTCACGGCGCCGATGCCCGGGCGGGTCATCGCGGTCCACGTGGCCGAGGGCGACTCGGTCAAGGCGCACCAGGCCCTGGTGGTCATCGAAGCGATGAAGATGGAGCACGCCGTAGTGACGCCACTGGCGGGGACCGTGACGCGGATCCTCGTCGCGGAGGGCCAGCAGGTGCAGCGCGGAGACCTGCTGGCGGAGGTATCGGCCTAAGATGGCCGACCGATGAGCCGGCCAGAGGTCCGCATCTACGAGGTCGGTCCGCGCGATGGGCTGCAGGCGGAGGCGACCCTCGTCTCGACCGACGCGAAGCTGGCGTTCATCGGCCTGCTCGCCGATGCCGGCCTGCGCGAGATCGAGACCACCTCGCTCGTCTCCGCGAAGGCTATCTCGCAGATGGCCGATGCCGACGAGCTGCTGAGCCGCCTCGACCGGAGGCCCGGGGTCCGCTATCCCGTGCTGGTGCCGAACGCGCGCGGCCTCGAGCGCGCCATCGCGGCCGGGGTTGACGCCATCTGCCTGATCACCGCCGCCACCGATTCCTACGTCCAGCACAACATCGGGATGAGCATCGACGAGTCGCTGGCTGCCTTCGAGCCGATCGCGGCCGATGCCAGGCGGCGCGGCTGGTGGATTCGCGCCTATGTGAGCACCGCGTTCGGCTGCCCGTACGAGGGCGAGGTCGACGAGCGTGCCGTGGTCAGCGTGGCGGAGCGCCTGCTACGCCTGGGCGTCGACGAGCTCTCGATCTCCGACACCCTGGGCGTCGCCACGCCCGCAGATGTCCGCCGCGTGCTGGAGGCGCTGAAGATGGCCAGCATCGGCTCGGAGGTGATCGCGCTCCATCTGCACGACACGCGGGGCACGGCGCTCGCCAACGTGATGGCTGCCATGGAGCTGGGGGTCCGATGCTTCGACGCCTCGGCCGGCGGCACCGGCGGCTCGCCGTACGCGCCCGGGTCCGCCGGCAACCTGGCGACCGAGGACCTCGTCTACCTGCTCGACCGGGAGGGGGTCCGGACCGGTGTCGACCTCGACGGCCTGATCGCCGCGGCGCGCTTCATCGCCGGCGAGCTCGGCATCGCCGTCAGCAGCAGGGTGGGCCGTGCCGGCGGTTGGCCGCAGTAGCGGGGTAGGATGCAGCCGATGCAGGCGTCACCGCCCGCCGAGCCGCGCCCGGTCATCCTGGACGTCGACACCGGGATCGACGACATGGTGGCGCTCCTGATCGCCGCCACCGCCCCCGAGCTGAACCTTCGCGGCGTCACCTGCGTGGCGGGCAACGTCGAGATCCACCATGTGGCGCGCAACACCGGCAAAATCCTGCGCATGGTGGGACGGGGCGACGTGGCGGTCAGCATCGGCGCGGCCCGGCCGCTCCATCGGCGCCTGCGGACCGCTCCCGATACGCACGGCCCCACCGGCACGGGATACGTCGAGCTCACCGGCGAGGATCCCGCCCTCGGCTCGACCGACTACACCGCCGTCCCGGCGCCGCGCTACCTCGCCGCGCACATCGACCGCCATCCCGGGGAGCTGACCGTCGTCGCGCTCGGCCCGCTCACGAACCTGGCGTCCGTGGCGCTGAACGGGGTCGACCTGGCGGGTGGACTGCGCGAGGCGATCTGGATGGGCGGGACGCTGGAGGAGCGCGGCAACACGACCGAGACCGGCGAATGGAACGCCTGCGTCGACCCTGAGGCAGCCGAGACGCTCCTGGCGTCGGGCGGCCTGTCGCGCATCTTCCCGCTCGACGCGACGCAGGACGTGATCTTCACGCTCGAGGACATGGAGGCCCTGCCCGCCACGCCGCTCGCCGCCGTCGTGCGCGACGCGGTGCGCTTCTACGTCGCCTTCCACCGTGAGGCGGATGGCATCGACGGTTGCTACCTGCACGACCCGGTGACGCTGATCGGGTCGCTCCTGCGCCCCGACCTCGTGACCGAGACGGTCGACGAGCGTCTCGCCTGCGACACCGGCAGCGACCCGCACCTGGCGGGGAGCCTGTATCGGGCCACGGACGAACGGCCGGCGGTGAACGTGGCCACCGCCATCGACGCCGATGGAATGCGGCACGAGCTGCTGGAACGCCTCGCCCGCGCGGTCGAGAGGCCGGCGGCACGTGCCAAGGCACAGCAATAGGAGGTTGAGGGAGATGGACGCCGCACGCTGGACACGGATCGCGATCGGGGTGGCGGTTGGTGCCGTGCTCGGGATCGGCCTGTACGCCACCGGCCAGGTCTGGCCGCTCTCTGCGGCGGTCGGGCTGATCGTCGCCGATGTGGTCTACGCCAGCCTGACCCTGGCGCAGACCGGCGAGTGGGGATCGATGCGGGTCGCCGCCGGGCTGGTGGCCTTCGCGATCGCCACGTACATCGGGATCATCGGCTTCGGGGACTTCGGCGACGCCAACGCCGTCGACCCGACAACCTTCGCCAACACGAAGACGGCGAACTCGTGGGCATTGATCCTGACCATCTCGATGGTCATCGGGGCGGTTGTGACCTATGGCCTGGAGCTGACGCAGACGCGTCGTCTCGCGTCGCTCTCATGGCAGTTCGGCACGCGCACCTACCTGCTCATGGCGGTCGGCATCGGCGTCAACGTGATCCTGGGCCAGACGGTCGCATCGGCCCTCAAGATCCCGATCTACCTCGACTCGATCGGGACGATCCTGGTTGGGGTGCTGTGCGGGCCGGTCGCTGGCGCCCTCACCGGCGGGCTCGGCAATGTCCTGTGGTCGTACGTCATCCCGCCGCCGTTCCAGTACCAGCCGGCCGCGGCGTTCGCCATCACCGCGGTGGCGATCGGCACGATCGCCGGCTTCGTCGGTCGCGCCGGCTTCATGCGGCCGCGCCCGAACCGCTCGACCCAGGAACTCCTGGCGGGTGGCCTGGTCACGGTCGTGCTGGTGGGGATCCTGGCCTGGGCCGCGTCGCAGGCCTACACCAAGATCTTCCAGACCAGCATCGACCTCCTGCCCGATCCGGCCACGGTCGCCCCGATCTTCGTCGTGCTCGGCTACCTGGCCATCGCGCTCGTGGCGCTCGCCGTGGTCGGCCTCTTCGCGCTGCTCCTCGTGCGCCGCGACCTGACCGCCGCCTACGTCGTGGTGGCCGGCGTCTTCACCGGGATCGTGGCCGCGCTGATCAGTGCACCGATCGCCGCTGGCGTCTTCGGCGGCGTCACCGCCTCCGGGACCGACTTCCTGGTGGCGGCCTTCCGGCAGGCCGGCGCCGATGTGTACGCCGCGACCACCGGACAGGGCCTGATCAGCGACCCGATCGACAAGGTGACGACCTTCTTCACCGTGTACCTGATCCTGTCGGCGCTCGCCAATCGGTTCAAGGCGCGCTTCCCGCAGGGCGAGCAGGTGCTCGAGGAGACCTCCGCCTGACCGATCGCCTCCCCTCGTTCCTCGGGGCGACGGGACCCAGCCGTGTCCATCGCCTCAATCCACTGACCAAGGCGGTGCTGGCGGGGGTCACCACAGCGCTGGCGGTGCTGGTGGGCGGCCTGCTCGGTCCCGCGCTGCTGGCCGCGTTCGCGGTGCTCCTGCCCGCGTTGATCGCTGGCATCCTGGGGCGTCTGCTGCGGACCGCCCTGCTGCTCACCCTGCCGATCGCGGTGAGCGTGCTCCTGGTCAACCTCCTCTTCTACCCGGCGGGCCGCGAGATCCTGTTCCAGGTCGGGCCGATCCGGGCCACCGCCGAGGGGCTCGGCTTCGCGCTCGAGACGCTGGCTCGCATCGGCGCCATCAGCGGAGCGATCACCCTCTTCTACCTGACCACGCCACCCTCCGAGCTGGTGCTCGACCTCGAGCGCCGAGGCGTCTCGCCCAGGGTCGCGTTCGTGGCGCTCGCGTCGGTGCAGACGGTCCCGGCGCTGGTCGAGCGGGCCGCCACGATCACCGCCGCCCAGCGGGCGCGCGGGCTCGACACCGAGGGCTCGCTCTGGCGGCGGCTGCGCGGGGTGCTGCCGCTGGCGGGACCGGTGCTGCTCGGCTCGATCACCGAGGTCGAGGAGCGGACCATGGCGCTGGAGGCGCGCGGGTTCACCCGCCCTGGCCGGCGCACGCTGCTGTGGTGGCCGCTCGACTCGGAACGCCAGCGGCTGGCCCGCTGGCTCCTGGTCCTGGCGATCCCCGCTCTGGTCGTGGCGCGCATGCTCGGCTGGCTGGGATGGCTGCGCTGATGCTCCAGCTCGAGTCGGTGACCTACCGCTACGCCGGGGCGCCCCGCCCCTCCCTGCACGGCGTCAGCCTGGAGCTGGCGGACGGCGAGGTGCTCGGACTGGTGGGCGCCTCGGAGGCGGGCAAGACGACCCTCTGCCTGGTGGCATCGGGGCTCGCGCCGCGCACGGTGGGCGGGACCCTCACCGGGCGTGTCCTGATCGACGGGGAGGAGATGGCGCCGCTCCCCATGCATGAGCTGGCGGGGCGTATCGGGATCGCCTTCGCCAGCCCGGCGACGCAGCTCTCCGGGGTGGCCGCCACGGTCTACGAAGAGGTCGCCTTTGGGCCGATGAACCTGGGCGTGCCGCGCTCCGAGCTGATCGCCAGGACCGAGGAGGCACTCGCCTCCCTGCGGATCGAGGCGCTCGCCGATCGCGATCCGGCCCGGCTCTCCGGGGGGCAGCAGCAGCTGGTCGCGATCGCGGGGCTGCTCGCCCTGCGCCCGCGCCACCTGGTCCTCGACGAGCCGACCGCCCAGCTCGACCCGGCCGGGACGGCGATGGTCGCGGCGGCGCTCGCCGGCCTCGCCGCCGGCGGGGCATCGATCCTCGTCGCCGAGCAGAAGACCGATCTGCTGGCCGGCATCTGCTCGCGAATCATCGCGCTCAGCGCGGGGCGTGCCGTGCTCGACGGCGTGGCGGAGGAGATCCTCGGCGACCCCCGGCTGCGCCAGCTTGGTGTCGCTCCTCCGGCGGCGGTCGAGCTGCGCCGGAGGGCGGAGGGCGCACAGCTTCCGCCGGCTGCCCTGCGCCGCCTCGAGAAGGCGCTGGCCCGATGACCGACCTCCTCCTCGACGGCGTCAGCTACCGCTATCCCCACGGCGGAGCGCTGGCCCTCGACGGGATCGACCTCCATGTCGCCGCTGGGGAGCGGGTAGCGCTCATCGGCCAGAACGGCAGCGGCAAGACGACCCTGGTGCGGCATCTGAACGGCCTGTTGCGGCCCACCTCCGGCCGCGTCCTGCATGACGGCGCCGACGTGGCGCGGCGCACGGTCGCCCAGCTGGCCCGATCGGTGGGGCTCGCCTTCCAGGATCCCGATCGCCAGATCTTCGCGGGCACGGTGCGCAGCGAGGTCGAGTTCGGCCCGCGCAATGTCGGCATGAGCAGCGGCGTCCTGCGCCGCGCGGTGGACGCCGCATTGGCGGACGTCGGGCTCACGGAAGAGGCGAGGACGAACCCTTACGACCTGGGCGCCTCGCGGCGGAAGCTCCTCGCGCTCGCATCGGTGCAGGCCATGCACACGCCCGTGCTCGTCCTGGACGAGCCGACGACCGGGCAGGATCTGCATGGCATCGAGATCGTGCAGGGCGTCATCGAGCGAGCCAGCGCGGCAGGACGGACGGTGATCGCCATCAGCCACGACATGCGCTTCGTTGCGGAATCGTTCGAGCGGGTGGTGGTGCTACGGGCCGGACAGGCCATCCTGGACGGTCCGCCGGCATCGGTCTTCGCCGAGGATGCGTGGGATGCGCTGCGCTCGACCTACCTCGAGCCGCCGCTCCCGGCCGTCATCGGCTCACGCCTGGGGGTTGGCGCGACGCCGACAGATGGCGCGCTCCTCGACGCCCTCGCCTCAGGGCCCGCCGGCTAGAACCCGGGCCGCGCGGGGAGCTGGTTCCCGTCGGCGTCGACCCGCTCCTCGGCGGGCAGCTCGTCGCGATGGCGGCGACCCCGGGTCGGCCCCGGGATGGGCTCGGCCATGACCGAGTGCGTCACCTCGTCGAGCCGCTGGCCGATGCCACGCAGGCCCAGGTGGCGCAGCGCGGCGCCAAACCGGTCGACGAAGGCGGCATCCCGCAGCAGCCCGAAGGCGAGCGAGGGCGTGGCCCTGATCAGGAGCTCGACCCCACGGACCGCCTCGGGCAGGTTCACCTGGTTCAGCCCCAGCTGCGCGTCGAGCAGGTCGAGCCCGCGATTTGCCTCGCGGCGGGCCGGCATGGTGAAGTGCGGCGTGCGATTGACCAGGACGCGCGCCCTGTACAGGGCGGCGCGCGCCAGGGAGTCGCGATCAGCGGGTGCCGGGAAAGCCATGGACCGAATCTTACGCGGCGAGGCGGATTGGCAGGATGCGCTCGCCCACGCGCTCCAGGGCGCCACCCGGCCGATCGCCGCCGACGCGCGCTTCGCGCCGCGCGCCGCGGCCAGCGACGCGGGGCTGCCGCGCTACGACCGCGCCTCGTTCCCGCCCGCTCGTGCCGCCGCCACGCTCCTGCTCGTCTACCCCGGGGCGGGCCGCGAGCTGACGATCCCGCTCACCGTGCGCCACGCCGACCTGCGCGACCACGCCGGCGAGATCTCGCTGCCGGGCGGCTCGGTCGACGCCGATGACGCGTCCCACGAGGCGGCCGCGCTGCGCGAGGCGGAGGAGGAGATCGGGGTGGATCCGGCGTCGGTGCGCATCGTCGGCGTCCTCGACGACGTCTGGATCCCGGTCAGCAACTTCGAGCTGCGTCCCTATGTCGGGGCGGTCGCCGAGCCGCCGATCCTGCGTCCGCGCCTCGAGGAGGTCGCCGAGATCGTCGAGCTGCCGCTGCGTCAGCTGCTTCTCGACGACGCGGTCAGCGACGAGCTGATCGAGGGGCCGGGATGGCAGCTGCGGGC
This sequence comes from Candidatus Limnocylindria bacterium, assembly GCA_036564495.1. Taxonomy (GTDB): domain Bacteria; phylum Chloroflexota; class Limnocylindria; order QHBO01; family QHBO01; genus CF-167. The sequence goes on along the minus strand of DATCOX010000041.1, from coordinate 4,861 downwards.
CGCGGTCTACCGCTACCAGGGCCATCGCATCTGGGGCGCCACCGCTCGCACCCTGGCCATGTTCGCGGCGGTCCTGAGGGAGGCCGCCGAGCGACCGGAGGGGAGCGACGCCGCCTAGCGGCGGGTCTGCACCGTGGTCCGCGCTGCCCGCAGCAGCTCGAGCAGCCGGGCGTGGTGGGCCGGCGGGGCGGCCACGATGCTGAGGCGCGGCGGTCGCTTGCCAACGTTCCACCACGGCCCGCCGTACAGGTCGGTCACCGTGGCGCCGGCGCGCTCAGCGATCAGGCCGGCCGCGGCGATGTCCCAATGCGACAGCCCTCCGTTCTGGACGACCGCGTCGAAGCGACCGGACGCCACGTAGGCCAGGCCAAGCGAGGCGCTCCCCATGCGGCGTGCGATGCGGATCTCCGAACCCACCCGCCGCTCGCGGGCGATCCCTCCCCGCCCGATGATCGCCATGCTCACCACGAAGTCGCCTAGCGCCTCTTTGGTGGAGGCGTGCACCGTCCGCCCGTTGAGCGTGGCCGGACCATCCGCGGTGGCCGCGTAGCAGTCGCCCCGCAGCGGATCCAGCACCACGCCGACGGTCGGCCGGCCGGCCTCCACCAGCGCGATCGAGACGCAGAAGAATGGGATCCCGTTGGCGTAGTTGACGGTTCCGTCGAGCGGGTCGATCACCCACGTGCGGCGGCTCCAGGGGTTGCGGGCCGTCGTCGTCAGCACCGCGCCTCCGTCGCTGCGCTCATGCCGTCCCGACTCCTCGGCCAGGATCGCGTCGGCGGGGTAGCGGGCTCGGATAGCCTCGATGACGAGTGCCTCGCTGGCGTAGTCGACGTCGGTGACGACGTCTCGCTTGCTCTTGCGATCGACCTGCAGGACCTGCTCGTAGCTGCGCGTCAGCACCTCGCCGGCGCGCCCGGCGAGCGCCACCGCGAACTCGAGGTCGCGGTCGTGGAGGTCGGACATCGCGTTGGATCGTAGCGGAGGCTGCGCTACCCTATCGCCCGTGCCGCAGATCCACCTTCGCGCCGAAGCCGGCGACTACGCCCCGCTGGTGCTGCTGCCCGGCGACCCGAACCGCGCCCGCCGGATCGCGGAGCGCTTCGACGGTGGCCTCGCCCAGGCGCGCCAGGTCAACGAGCATCGGGCCCTGTATGGCTGGACCGGCACCTACCAGGGCCATCCGGTCAGCGTCCAGACCTCGGGGATGGGGACGCCCAGCTTCGCGATCGTGGCCGAGGAGCTCCTCCGGCTCGGCGCCAGGCAGCTGATCCGGGTGGGGACCTGCGGCGGGATCGCACCAGGGCTGAAGACCGGCGACCTGGTGGTCGCCCTCTCGGCCTGCCCGACCGACGGCGCCACCAACACTTACCTGCATGGAGACCGATACGCCCCGACCGCCGACTTCGCCCTGACCCACACTCTGGTCCACGCGGCCGAGCAGGCGGGGATCCCGGCCCGAATCGGGCCGGTGGCATCGGTCGACCTCTTCTACAACACCGATGCCGATTACTTCAGCAAGTGGCGCGAGCGCGGGGTGCTCGCCTTCGAGATGGAGGCATCGGTCCTCTTCTACCTGGCGGCGCGAGCCGGAGTGCAGGCAGCCTGCCTGCTGACGGTCAGCGACGTGCTGAACGAGGAGGAGGGGACCGAAGAGACTTACATGCCGCTCGAGGACTTGGATGCGGCGGTCGAGCGCATGATCGAGGTCGCGCTGACGGCCGCCGTACAATCGGGATCATGACCGATACGATTGCCCACCCCGCCGCCGCGGACGCGGCGACCGACTTCCTCCCCCTGAAGGGGATCGACCACGTCGAGTTCTGGGTCGGGAATGCCAAGCAGGCAGCCGCCTACTACCGCGCCCTGTGGGGCTTCACCCCGGTCGCCTACGCCGGCCTCGAGACGGGTGTCCGCGACCGCTCCAGCTACGTCATGGTCCAGAACGACATCCGCTTCGTCTTCACCGCCCCGCTGACCGACTCCGGGGAGCTGGCCGAGCACGTCCGCCACCACGGCGATGGGGTGCACGACATTGCCTTCGCCGTTGACGACGTGGCATCGGCCTGGCGCGAGACGACCGCACGGGGAGCGAAGAGCGCGCTCGAGCCGGGCGAAGTCACCGGCGAGAAGGGCGTGCTGCGCCGATCCGCCATCCATACCTACGGCGAGGTGCTCCACTCGTTCGTCGACCGGAGCGACTACCAGGGCACGTTCGCACCCGGCTATCACCGCATCGCCAAGCCCGCGGCCGCCGCCACCGGCCAGCAGCTGCTCGAGGTGGACCATTGCGTCGGCAACGTGGCGCTGGGGGACATGAACAAGTTCGTCGACTTCTATCGGGACGTGCTGGGCTTCTCGCAGCTGATCCACTACGACGACAAGGTGATCCACACCGAGTACTCGGCCCTGATGAGCAAGGTGATGCAGTCGGGCAACGGACGCATCAAGTTCCCGATCAACGAGCCGGCCGACGGGAAGCGCAAGAGCCAGATCCAGGAATTCCTCGACTACTACCTCGACGCTGGGACCCAGCACATCGCCCTGCGCACCGAGGAGATCGTCGGCACCGTGCGCGCCCTCCGCTCGCGAGGCGTGGAGTTCCTGGGCTTGCCGCACGAGTACTACGCCAGGCTGGCCGACCGGGTCGGCGACGTGGGCATCCCGATGGAGACCCTGGAGGAGCTGGGGATCGAGGCTGACCGCGACGAGGAGGGCTACCTGCTCCAGATCTTCACGAAGCCGGTGCAGGACCGCCCGACCTTCTTCTTCGAGATCATCGAACGGCACGGATCGCGCGGCTTCGGGGTCGGCAACTTCAAGGCGCTGTTCGAGGCGATCGAGCGCGAGCAGGAGAAGCGCGGCAACCTCTGAGCAAGCCGATGGAGAACTTCGTCGACCGGCTTCGACGCTTCAGCTGAGCTGCTGGGCCAGCGCGATGACGATGCCCTCGGGGCCGCGGACGTAGCAGAGCCGGTATGTGTCCTCGTACTGCACCACTTCGCCGACGAGTTCGGCGCCATGGGCTTGCAACCTGGCGACGGCGGCGTCGATGTCGTCGACTGCGAACATGATGCGACCCATGCCCAGCCTGTTCACCGGTGCGTTCGGCTCAGCGGCGGTAGCCGGCGGCGTGTGGAACTTGCTCAGCTCAAGTCGGCCGTTTCCGTCCGGGGTCCGCATCATTGCGATGTCGCTTCGCACGCCGTCGAGCCCGATGACGCGGTCCACCCATTGTCCCTCGACGGTGGCCTCGCCCTCGAGCTCCAGACCAAGCTCGGCAAAGAACGCGATCGCCGCCTTGAGGTCGTCGACAACGATGCCGACGTTGTCCATCCGCAGGAGCGTCATGTCTTCACGCGTAGCCGCGGGCGCCTTCAGCGCCAGCCGAGGGCTGGCGCAACGTCGCGAAGGACGCTCTCGATGACGTGGGCGTTGTAGTCCACGCCCAGCTGGTTCGGCACCGTGAGCAGCAACGTATCGGCAGCGGCGATGGCCGTGTCCTCCGCCAGCTGCTTGACGAGGACGTCCGGCTCGGCGGCATAGGTACGGCCGAACACCGCACGTGTCGTCTCGTCCAGGTAACCGATCTGGTCGCTTCCCTGCTGCGCGTGCCCGAAGTAGGCGCGGTCGCGATCGTCGACCAGGGGGAAGATGCTGCGGCTCACCGAGACACGCGGCTCGCGAGCGTGGCCGGCCTCGCGCCAGGCAGTGCGATATGCCTCGATCTGCTCCGCCTGCTGGAGATGCAGCGGCTGGCCGCTCTCGTCGAACTTCAGGGTTGAGGTCTGCATGTTCATGCCCAGCGTCGCCGCCCATGCTGCGGTCGCGTTCGTCGCGGCACCCCACCAGATGCGGTCACGCAGGCTGGGGGAATGTGGCTCGAGGCGCAGCAGGCCAGGCGGATTCGGGAACATCGGCCGCGGATTGGGCTGCGCGAAGCCGTTCCCCGAGAGGAGCTCCAGGAAGACCTGGCTCTGCCGGCGGGCCATGGCTCCGTCATCCTCGTCCTCAGCCGGGGCGAAGCCGAAGTGGCGGTAGCCGTCAATGACCTGCTCCGGCGATCCGCGGCTTATCCCAAGCTGCAGGCGACCACCGGCGATCAGGTCGGCCGCACCTGCGTCCTCGACCATGTAGTACGGGTTCTCGTAGCGCATGTCGATGACCGCGGTACCGATCTCGATGCGGCTGGTCCGCGCCCCGATCGCGGCCAACAGTGGGAAGGGCGACGCGAGCTGCCGCGCGAAGTGGTGCACTCGGAAGTAGGCGCCGTCCGCGCCGAGGTCTTCGGCGGCGACCGCCAGCTCGATGGACTGCAGAAGCGCGTCCGACGCTGATCGCGTGCTCGAGGACGGCGAGCTGGTCCAGTGCCCGAACGACAGGAATCCGATGCGCTTCACGCCCCGATTCTACCGACGGATCCGGGCCGCACCATCACGAACGCTAGACTCGGCACGATGAAGATCGCCCATGTCCGCGAGGCCAGCGCCCCCGCGGGCACTCCCTGGCGGCTGGTAGCCGCGCTGGACACAGGCGACGCTCCAGCAAGGTGGCTTGACCTGGAGCCCATTCGGCGGCGCCAGGTGCAGACAGACCCTCGCCTGGCACACAACTCGACGCTCCATCGGCAGCCGCTGACTACGCTCGACGCGCTGCTAGCGCGTGGGTTGCGGGTGGCGGCGCTCGGGGAGCTCGTCGAAGCGGGCGACGCCGAGTCGGCGCTCCAGGCCGAGGACCTCGAATTCGGGCCGCCCATCCTGCAGCCCCCATCCCTGCGCGACTTCTACGCCTTCGAGGGGCACGTCAAGACGATGTGGGAACGACGCGGCGGGACTGTTCCGGAGGCCTGGTATCGGATCCC
>DATCOX010000030.1:0-8661 GCA_036564495.1 Candidatus Limnocylindria bacterium | reverse complement strand
GGAGCCGTTCTACCGGCTCGTCCAGGCGGGCTTCCGGCAGCGCCGCAAGCAGCTCCACAACGCGCTCGGTCGCGAGCTGCCGGTCCCCCGAGCGACGCTCGCCGCGGCGTTTGCGGACTGCGACATCGACTCGGAACGGAGGGCGCAGACCCTCTCGCTGGCCGAGTGGGAATGCCTCCACCGGCACCTGGCGCCGCTCCTCGGCGAGGCGAGCGACGATTGACGGCCCTTAGCCTCGAGGCCCCGGCCAAGCTGAACCTCTCGCTGCATGTCGTCGGGCGCAGGGCGGACGGCTTCCACCTGCTCGAGACGGAGATGGTGCTGCTCGAGCTCGCTGACCGCCTCCTGCTGCTGCCGGGCGCGACGGGTCTGCGCGTCGAGGCGCCCTCGGAAGACGAGATCCCGGTGGATCGCGGCAACCTGGCCTGGCGCGGCCTCGTCGCCGGGCTGGGAGGCGAGCCCGAGCTCGCATGCCTGACCCTCGAGAAGCGGATCCCCGCCGCCGCCGGGCTGGGCGGCGGCTCGTCGGATGCGGCCGCGGCATGGCGCCTGGGACGGCGCGTCGCCGGCGTCTCGGAGCGAGCGACCGCGGATGAGCTGGCCGATCTCGCGCTGATCGGGGCCGACGTGCCTCTCTTCGCCGCCCGGGTGGCCGCCGCGCGCGTGACCGGCATCGGGGAGGTGGTGATCCCACAGGGGGCGCCTCCGGAGGACTACGCGGTGCTCGTGCTGCCCCCGTTCCGGCTCTCGACGACGGCCGTCTTTGGGGAACTGCGGCCGTCGGATCTCGGGAGCGACTCACAGGGCAACGACCTGCTGGCTCCGGCGCTGCGGCTGCGGCCGGCGCTCAATGACGTGCTGCGTCAGGTCGCCGAGGCCGGCGGCGAGGCGCGCCTGACCGGGTCCGGATCGACTGTCTTCACCCTGACAGCGGATCCCGAGCGTGCAAATACGGTCGCCGAACGGCTGCGCGCCGCCGGGTTGCAGGTCCTCGGCACGCGGCTGCGGCGAGCGCCGGCCGAGATCGTTGAGCTGGGTGAGGCCGCGCTGGACGCTGGCGCCTCGGCGCCGCGCATGGGATGATCGAGGCCGATGACGGATCGCGCCCATGTCCAGACCAACGCTGCCCCGGCTGCGATCGGCCCCTACAGCCAGGCGATCCGCGCCGGCAGATTCGTCTTCACGGCCGGCCAGGTCGGGGCCGAGCCGTCTGACGGCGCCTTGGCCGATGGCGTCGCCGCGCAAGCCGATCGCGCTCTGCGCAACCTCGCCGCGGTGCTCGACGCAGCCGGATCGAGCTTCGAGCGGGTGGTGAAGTCGACGATCTTCCTGACCGACATGGACGACTTCTCCACCGTCAACGAGGTGTATGCGACGCACCTCTCGCCTCCCTTCCCGGCCCGATCCACGATCGCCGTCAAGGCGCTCCCCAAGGGCGCGCGGGTGGAGATCGAGATGATCGCCCTCGCCGCCGACGAGGAGCTCGAACGATCGTGACGGGCACGGCGGCGATCGTCCTGGCCGCCGGACAGGGGACGCGCATGCGCAGCAGCCTGCCGAAGGTGCTCCACCCGCTCGCGGGACGCCCGATGCTGGAGCACGTGCTGGCCTCGCTTGCCGCGGCCGGGATCGAGCAGCCGGTGGTCGTGGTGGGGCATGGAGCGGAGCAGCTCGAGGCGGTCCTCGCCGGCAGAATCACGACCGTGCGCCAGGAGGCGCAGAAGGGGACCGCCGACGCGGTTCGCGCCGGCCTCGCGGAGGTCGCCGAGGGAACGCGCCAGGTGGTGGTGGCGATGGGCGACGCGCCGCTGGTGCCGGCCGCGCTGTTCGAGGAGCTGCTTCGCGCCCAGTCCGCCGGCGACGCATGCGTCGCCCTGCTCGTCTCGCGGCCCTCCGATCCGACCGGGTACGGCCGCATCGTGCGCGGCGCCGACGGCGGCGTGCGCGCGATCGTCGAGGAGCGCGATGCCGATCCCCAGACCCGAGCGCTTGGCGAGGTGAACGCAGGCGTCTACTGCTTCGATGGCGGATGGCTGCGGGCGAACATCGGCGCCGTGCCGGCCTCGGCCTCGGGCGAGCACTACCTGACCGATCTCGTGGCGATGGCGGCCGCCGCCGGCGGGCAGGCGGTCGTCGTCAGCGCCCCGCGCGCGGAGCTGGCGATGGGGATCAACGACCGGTCGGAGCTGGCCGCTGCCGAGCGGATCATGCGGAGCGAGATCACGGAGCGCCACATGCGCGCCGGCGTGACGATCGTCGATCCACCGAGCACCTTCATCGACGCGGACGTCGAGATCGGGGAGGACGCCAGGATCGAGCCATGGACCATCCTGGCGGGGACGACCGTCATCGGTCCCGAGGCCGTCATCGGCCCTCGGGCGCAGGTCGTCGACTCGCGCATCGGTCCTCGCAGCGTCGTATGGGCCAGCGTGGTTGAGTCCTCGACGGTCGCCGAGGACGTCGAGATCGGGCCGTACAGCCACCTCCGGCCGGGATGCGAGATCGGGCCGCGCTGCCGGATCGGCAACTACGCCGAGCTGAAGATGGCGCGCGTCGGCGCCGGCACCCAGATCCACCATTTCAGCTACCTGGGGGACGCGGACCTGGGCGAGGGCGTCAACATCGGCGCCGGCACGATCACCGCCAACTTCGACGGGAGCGTCAAGCACCGCACGACGATCGGCGACGGGGCCTTCATCGGGGTCGACACCATGCTGCGCGCGCCGGTGAACATCGGGCCGGGCGCCCGCACCGGTGCCGGAGCGGTCGTGACCAGGGACGTCCCGGAGGGGGTGACCGTGGTCGGCATGCCGGCCCGCAGGATCAGCCTGCGGCGACGAGATCAGGACGCCGATGCCTGAGGGGAACCCGATCCTCGAGCTGCTGCTCGTACTCGTGCTCATCCTGATCGGTGGCTTCTTCGCGGCCAGCGAGATCGCGCTCATCACCGTCAAGCGCCATCGGCTCAACCAGCTGGTGGGGGAGGGGAGTCGCGCCGCCCGGGTGGCACAGCGTCTCACCGAGGATCCGAGCCGATTCCTGGCCACGATCCAGATCGCCCTCACCTTCCTCGGCTTCATGGCCTCGGCGGTGGGGGCGGTCGCGCTCTCTGGCTCGCTGACCGGCATCATCCGGGTCATCCCGCTCGAGCCGATCCAGACTGCCGCCCGCGAGATCAGCTTCGTGCTGGTCACGATGCTCATCGCCCTGGCCTCGATCATCGTCGGGGAGCTCGTGCCGAAGACCCTGGCGCTCAGCTTCGCGGACCGCTTCGCGATCTTCGTGGCGCGCCCGATCGGCTGGTTCGATCGGATCCTGCGACCGGTCGTCTGGTTCGTGCAGACCGTCTCGAATGTGCTGGTGCGGGCGCTCGGCGGTCGCGACCGGCCGCAGGCCGGCTACCTCTCCACCGAGGAGCTGAAGATGCTGGTCGAGACCGGCAGCGAGCAGGGCAGCATCGAGGAGGAAGAGAAGGAGATGATCCACGGGGTCATCGAGCTCGCCGAGACCAAGGTCCACCAGGTGATGGTCCCGCGCATCGGCATTCGCGCGGTCGAGGTTCACGACCCGATCGCCGAGGTGCTCGACATGATCGTGCGGGCCGGCCATTCGCGCGTGCCGGTCTACGAGGAGAACCTCGACAACATCATCGGCATCCTCTACGCCAAGGACCTGCTGCCGTACCTGCGCCCGGCGTCGCCGCCCACCTCGGAGATCGACATCCGCGCCCTGGTGCGCCCCGCCGCCTACGTGCCGGAGACGAAGCCGGTCGACGAACTGCTCCACGAGATGCGCGTCGACAAGCGGCACATCGCGATCGTGGTCGACGAGTACGGCGGGACGGCGGGCCTCATCACCATGGAGGACGTGGTGGAGGAGATCGTCGGCGAGATCCAGGACGAGTACGACCGCGAGGAGCCGCTGGTCGAGTCGCTCGACGAGGACGAGGAGCGGATCGCCTTCCGGATCGACGGCCGGGTCAGCATGGACGACCTGCGCGACCTCTTCGAGCTGTCCGACACCGAGGAAGAGGATGAGGACGAGTACGACACGGTCGGTGGCTTCATCGTGCACCGCGTCGGGCGCATCCCGCTGCCCGGAGCGGTGGTCCCGTTCCGTGACGTGACGCTCACCGTCGAGACGGCCGAGCCGCGCCGCATCGGGAAGGTGATCGCCAGCCGTCCGCGTCAGCCCGAGGCGGCGATGGAGGAGTTCGCGGCCGCGGACGCCGACTAGGCGCTGATCATGCTCTCGACGAGCGCCCGCAGCTCCGACACGCGCTCGAGGGGCACCGGCAGCGATCGCGCCTCGCCCAGGGCGAGGTCCCGGAAGCGCAGCGCCTCCTGCTCGGTCGCAGCGCGCGCACCACAGCGTTCGAGGATGTCGAGCACCTCCTCGACCAGCGCCGGAGACATCGGCTCATCGCCGTCCGGCGGGCCGGATCCGTCGGTGGCGCGGATCGTCGGCTGGTAGATCTCGACCAGCCGTCGCACCTGGTCCTCCGCGGCGTTCTGCATGGCCCACACCACGGGGAAGGTCTTCTTGCGCTTGCGGATATCGCCGGCGGCCGACTTCCCGGAGTCGGCGCTGGCCCAGAAGCTGCCCTTCAGGTCGTCGGCGATCTGGAAGGCCATCCCCAGGTCCCGTCCCAGCCGATGGTATGCACCGATCACCTCTTCGTCGTCACTGGCCATCATCGCGCTCGTCTCGATGGAGGCACCGATCAGCGCAGCCGTCTTCTTCGAGATCATCTCGAGGTATTCATCGACCGTCACATCGGTGCGGCGCTCGAAGCTGATATCCAGGTACTGGCCCTCGCACAGCGCCAGGCAGGTCTCGTCGTAGACACGCATCACGTCGAGCAGCTTCTGTGGCTCGTACTCCTCCTCCTTCATGAGCCGATACAGCGCGAGGCGCGAGAGGGCGAAGAGGGCATCGCCGGCGTTAATCGCCAGCGGCACCCCCCACAGCGCCCAGAGGGTCGGCCGATGGCGCCGCTCGCGATCGGAGTCCTCGATGTCGTCGTGGACGAGGCTGAAGTTGTGCCCGAGCTCGACCGCCGCCGCGGCGGGCAATGCCTTGCGGTACTCGCCGCCCAGGGACTTGAACGCGAGAAGGCCCAGCAGCGGGCGAAGTCGCTTGCCGCGCGGCCCCTCCGACTGGTCGAGCCCGAGGTGGTAGGCGAGCATCTCGTAGAGGGGTCCGGCATGGCCGTCGTGCTCGCCGATGACCGACCGCATCTCCGTCTCGATCTCGACCAGCAGGTCGTTAAACTGGGCCATCATGTCCACGCCCCAAGGGTACCCGAGGTCGATCCGGCCGTGAGCCGGGGGCGCCTCTACAAGACCGAGGGGATCGTGCTGCGCAGCATGGACCTCGGTGAGGCCGATCGCGTCCTCACCGTCCTGACCCCTCGCCTCGGGAAGCTGCGGGTGATCGCCAAGGGGATCCGCCGCACGCGCTCCCGCCTTGGTGGCGGGCTGGAGCCGTTCAGCGACGTGCACCTCGTGCTGGCGGTGGGTCGCACCTTCGACGTGGTCACCCAGGCCGCGCTGGAGGACCCGCACCTCGGCCTGCGCGACGACCTGCACTCGACCGCCGCGGCCTGGTACTTGGTCGAGCTGGCGGATCGCTTCTGCGAGGGATCGGCCGAGTCGCACCAGGCCTTCGAGCTGCTGGCCCAGGCCCTGTCGGCCCTCGACGCCGCACCCGCCTCCGTCTCGCGCGAGGTGGTCGCGCGCTGGTTCGAGCTGCACCTGCTCGACGCGATGGGCTTCCGGCCCGAGCTGACCCAGTGCCTCGACTGCGGCCTCGCGATCGAGCCGGAGGGGAATGCCTACTCCCCGGTGGCCGGCGGCGTCATCGGGCCCGAATGCGCTGACGCAAGCCTCGGCGCGCGGCCGATCTCGGCCGAGGCGCTCCGGGTGATGCGCCACCTCCAGCGCTCGGGCCTGACCGATGTGCTGCGGCTGCGCCTGCCGGTCGCCACCCAGCGCGAGGTGGAGCACCTCCTGCATGCCAGCGTGTCCGCGGTCCTGGAGCGCGAGCTGCGGAGCCGCGACTTCCTCGACGAGGTGGCGCTGCGCGGGGTCCCGGCGACGGCCTAGGGTCCAGATCGCCTGCGCTAGACTCGGCGGCATGCCCGCCCCGAACATGGAGACCATCGTCAGCCTCGCCAAGCGGCGGGGGTTCGTCTTCCCGTCGAGCGAGATCTACGGCGGCATGGCCGGCTTCTGGGACTATGGGCCGCTCGGGGTCGAGCTCAAGAACAACGTCAAGGCGGCCTGGTGGCGCCAGATGGTCCAGCTGCGCGACGACATCGTGGGCCTCGACGCGGCGATCATCATGAACCCGCGGGTATGGGAGGCCTCCGGGCACGTGGCCGGCTTCAGCGACCCGATGGTCGACTGCCGGAACTGCAAGCTCCGCTTTCGGGCGGAGGACCTCAAGGGGCCCCCAGCCGAGATCGCCTGCCCGAACTGCGGCAACCGGGGCACGCTCACCGAGCCCCGCCAGTTCCACCTCATGTTCCGCACCCACGTCGGGCCGGTCGAGGAGTCGGCATCGGTCGCCTACCTGCGGCCCGAGACCGCGCAGGGGATCTTCGTGAACTTCGCGAACGTGGCCACGACCGCACGCAAGAAGCTCCCGTTCGGGATCGCGCAGATCGGGAAGAGCTTCCGCAACGAGATCACGCCGGGTAACTTCATCTTCCGCGACCGCGAGTTCGAGCAGATGGAGATGGAGTTCTTCGTTCATCCCTCGGGGGAGGACGAGTGGTTCGGCTACTGGGTCGCGGAGCGCCTGCGCTGGTGGACCGATGTGATCGGGATCGCTGCCGATCGGCTGCGGCTGCGGCCACACGACCCCGATGAGCTATCGCACTACAGCCGCCAGACCACCGACATCGAGTACGACTTCCCGATCGGCTGGTCGGAGCTGGAGGGGGTCGCCGACCGCACCGACTACGACCTGAAGGCCCACGCCGGTGGCTCGGGCAAGTCGCTCTCCATCTTCGACGAGGCGACCGGCGAGCACGTCACGCCCTACGCGATCGAACCCGCCATGGGGGTCGACCGCGCCGTGCTGACGGTCCTGCTGGACGCCTACGAGGAGCAGCAGGTCGAGGGTGAGAAGCGGGTCGTCCTGCACCTCCGCCCCTCCCTGGCGCCGGTCAAGGTGGCGGTGCTGCCGCTCCTCCGCAACAGGCCCGAGCTGGTGGAGATGGGAGGGCGGCTCGCCGCCGACCTGAAAGCCCTGATGCCCGCCACGTACGACGACACAGCCAGCATCGGCAAGCTCTACCGCCGCCAGGACGAGATCGGGACTCCGTACTGCGTCACCCTCGACGTCGAGTCGCTGACCGATGGCGCGGCGACGATCCGCGAGCGCGACTCGATGGCCCAGGAGCGGGTGACGCTCGGCTCGATCGCCGCTCGCGTCGGTGAGCTGATCTCCGCGGGCTAGCCGCTCATGAATAAGGCTGCGGATACGGAACGCACCGTCGCAAGGACCACGGCTCATCTCGCCGAACGACCGGGTGACGACGCGGCCTACGCGGAGCGAGCCTCGGCCCTGCTCGAGCTCGGCCGTCTCGAGGAAGCGGAACGCGACGCGGCGGACGCGGTGCGCCTCGACCCGGACGAGGTCCGCTACCGGGAGCTCCTGGCCGAGATCCAGTCGCGTCGCGGCGAGCACGCCGACGCGGCGGTCGAGTACGCCCGGCTCGCGCGCCGCGACCCGGCGCAGGTCGCCTGGACCGTGGCGGAGGCGGCCGAGCGGATCGAGGCGGCGGACGCCGCGAAGGGGGTGGAGGCTGCCCGTCGGGCGGTGCGGCTCGACCCCCGCAATTTCGACGCCCAGCTTGCCCTGGCCCGCGGCCTGATCCACCTCGGCGATGCCGCCGGGGCGCTAGCCGCGGCGAGTCGGTCCTCCGGCCTGCGCCCCGCGGATCCGGGAGCTCGCGAAGCCACCGCCGACGCGCTGTGGCTGGCGGGACGGGTCCCGGCCGCGTTCGAGGAGTTCGCAGCCCTGGCCTCCGAGCTCTCCGGCGAGGAGCAGGAGCGGATCGTGGCCAAGGCACGCTCCCTGTACCGGCAGCGCGCCGGCTGGCTCGGCCGCCTGGTTGCCTTCTCGGGCGCTGCCTTTGCGTTTGCCCTTCGACGCGGCTGGCTGCGGGTCCGATGAAGGTCGGCGATCTGCGCGAGCGCCTCGCCGCGGCCATGGCCAGCGCGATGCGGCGCCCGGAGCCCGAGGCGGTGGCCCTCACCGCGGATCGGGCCAAGGCGATGGCCGTCGCGATGGCCGGCATGGATCCCTCAGCCGAGGTCGACCCCGAGGCGCTGGTGGTGGGCACGCGGCAGGCGGCGGTCATCCTCGGCTTCCATCCCGAGCACGTGCGGCGCCTGATCCGGACCGGCCGTCTGCGGGCGGCGCTCGCGGGGGGCGATTACCAGATCCTCGTCAACGACCTTTGGCCGCTCCTCGAGGTGCGCTACCGCCAGCCCGGCCGGCGCCGTCTGACTATCCGGCGACCCTGAGAACCGCCGACTGACGCGCCGGCGACGGCGGGTAGAATCAGCTTCCCGCGATTCCGCATGGAGCCCCGCATGGCCACGACCGCCGCGAAGCTGATCTACACCTTCCGCGAGGGCAACGCGG
>DATCOX010000126.1:0-5047 GCA_036564495.1 Candidatus Limnocylindria bacterium | reverse complement strand
CGGATCGGCGACCAGATCGTCGAGGCGATCCAGGCGCATCGGTCGATCGGCAAGGCAGAGGCGCGCCGAGAGACGATCGAGATGCTGCGCCACGTCGGGATCCCGGCGGTCGAGCGTCGGGTTGACGCCTACCCGCACCAGCTCTCCGGCGGGATGCGCCAGCGCGTGATGATCGCCATGGCGCTCATCAACTCGCCGAAGCTTCTCATCGCCGACGAGCCGACGACCGCGCTGGACGTGACGGTGCAGGCCCAGATCCTCGAGCTGATCTCCCGCCTCCAGCGGGAGTTCGGAACGACGGTCATCCTGATCACCCATGACCTCGGAATCGTGGCAGACGTCGCTGACGACGTCGCGGTCATGTATGGCGGCCGCATCGTCGAGCTCGCCTCCACCAGGGCGCTCTATGCGCAGCCCGAGATGCCCTACACCCTGGGGCTCCTCTCGTCGATCCCGCGCATGGACCGCAAGCTGCCCGAACGGCTTGACCCCATCCGCGGCAACCCGCCATCGCCGATCCGCCTCCCCAAGGGGTGCGTCTTCCAGCCACGCTGCAACTACTGGGAGCGCGTCGGCAGCGCCTGCCTCGAGGTTCGCCCTGAGCTGCTGGAGTCGGACCCGGACCACCTCGTCCGCTGTCATCTCCCCATCCCTGAGCGCAGGCAGATCTCCCACGACACGCTGGAGATCCTGAGCGGGGGCCAGCAGTGACGATGCCGGCGAGCGAGGTCCTCAACGTCACCGACCTCCGAACGCACTTCCCGGTCCGGTCGCGCGGCATCATCCCGCGCACCATCGGCGCGGTGAAGGCGGTCGACGGCATCGACCTCAAGGTGGACGCGGGCGAGACGCTGGGCCTCGTCGGCGAGAGCGGTTCGGGCAAGACGACGGCCGCCCGCTCGATCCTGATGCTCGTGCGGCCGACCAGCGGCAAGATCCAGATCGAAGGCGAGGAGATCACCGACTACTCGACCAAGGATCTCGTGAAGGTCCGCCGCAAGGCGCAGATGATCTTCCAGGACCCCTACAACGCCCTCAATCCGCGCCACACCGTCGGCGCGATCATCAGCGCGCCGTTCAAGGTCCAGGGGATCGAGCCGCCGGGTGGCGTCAGGAAAGAGGTCCTGGCGCTGATGGAGCGCGTCGGCCTCAATTCGGAGCACTACAACCGCTATCCGAACGAGTTCTCGGGGGGCCAGCGTCAGCGCATCGGCGTCGCACGGGCGATCGCGCTGCGGCCGAAGCTGGTCGTCTGCGACGAGCCGGTCTCCGCGCTCGACGTCTCGATCCAGGCCCAGATCATCAACCTGCTGAGGGACCTCCAGCGCGAGTTTGGGATCGCGTACCTGTTCGTGGCTCACGACCTCGCCGTCGTGCGCCAGATCTCGCACCGCGTGGCGGTCATGTACCTCGGCAAGATCATGGAGACCGCATCGCGCGAGGTGATCTACTCGACGCCGCTCCACCCCTACACCCACTCCCTCCTCTCCGCGGTGCCGATCCCGGATCCGGCGCGCCAGGCCCATCGCAAGAGCCGGATCGTGCTGCACGGGGACCTTCCCAGCCCGATCGACCCGCCGAGCGGCTGCGTCTTCCGGACGCGGTGCTTCCAGGCGCAGGAGAAGTGCGCGATCGAGGTGCCCCCGCTCGTCGAGCTGGAGCCCGGCCACAAGGTCGCCTGCCACTTCCCGATCAAGGTCGAGGACCTGCCGAAACGGGTCGAGGTCCAGGCGCTCTCCGCTGACGCCCCGCTGGATGCGACGCCAGGTGTCGACGTGGTGTCCACGCACGATGCGACCAAAGAAATAGGCGCCGCAGAGGAGGCCGCCACAGAGGGCGGCGCTGCTGAAGAGAGCGTAAGTCCAAACAAGCCACGCGGCTAAGTCGGGGCGCGCCACGCGCGCCACCAGGCTGCCGTCGAGTTAGGCTTCCGGCGTGGAGTACCGGATCGCCCTCGCGCAGTACGCGCCTCGCCTTGGCGAGGTGGATGCCAATCTCGAGCTGGCCGAGGGCTGGCTCCGTCGCGCGGCGGCGGAAGGGGCGCAGCTGGTCGCCTTCCCGGAGCTGGCGTTGAGCGGCTACCTCCTCTCCGATCTCGTGCCCGAGGTCGCGATGCCTGCCGACGACCCCCGGCTGGCCGCGCTCAGTCGGGGCGCGCCCGGAGTGACGCTGGCCATCGGCTTCGTGGAGGAGTCCGATGCGCACCGCTTCTGCAACAGCGCCGCCCTGCTTCGCGACGGGGAGCTGATCGGGCTCCACCGCAAGGTCTACCTGCCGACCTACGGCCTCTTCGACGAGGGCCGCTTTACGCGTGGCGGAGATCGCATTCGGACGCACGAGGTGGCAGGGCCGATCGGGCGCATCGGCCTCAGCATCTGCGAGGACTTCTGGCATCCGAGCCTGCCGATGCTGCAGGCGCTCGACGGTGCCGGCCTGCTCGTCAACCTGGCGGCCGGTCCGGCCCGGGCCCCCGGCAGCTCGGCCGGGCTGGCGGCGATCGCCGGTTGGCACAAGATGCAGGACACCTATGCGCTGCTCGGCACCGTGCCGCTCGCCTTCTGCAACCGGGTCGGCAACGAGGAGGGGCTCACCTTCTGGGGCGGCTCGCGGATCCTGGGCGCCGACGGATCAACGATCGCGGAGGGGCCGCTCTACGAGGAGGCGCTGGTGGTCGGCTCGATCGAGACCGACGACCTGCGCATGCAGCGCTATGGGCTGCCGCTCCTCTCCGACGAGCGTCTCGAGCTCGTCAGGCGGGAGCTGGATCGGATCATCGCCGAGCGCGCGGGGATGCCCCCGCCGCCGGACGGGGACGAGGCGTGAGCGCGCCGCTGCCCGAGATCGATCCGGCATCCACGATCGAGGTCATCACCGCCTTCATCCGCTCACAGCTCCGCCAGACTGGCTTCGAGCGGCTGGTGGTCGCGCTGTCGGGCGGCGTCGACTCGGCCACCGTCGCCTTCCTGGCGGCTCGAGCGGTTGGGCCGGACAACCTGCTGGCGGTCCGGATGCCGTACCGGACCTCGTCGCCAGACTCGGAGGCCGATGCGATGCGGGTCGTATCGGCCCTCGGCTGCCGCACCGAGCGGGTCGAGATCACGCCGATGGTCGACCCGATGCTGTCGCTGGTCAGCGGCGAGGACGACGCGATGCTCCGGGTCCGGCGGGGCAACCTGATGGCGCGGCAGCGGATGATCGTCCTCTACGACCGATCGGCCGCGTTCGACGCCCTGGTGGTCGGCACCAGCAACAAGACCGAGGCGCTGCTCGGCTACGGGACGCTGTTCGGGGACATGGCCTGCGCCTTCGCCCCGATCGGCGATCTGTACAAGAGCCAGCTGCGCGCCCTGGCCGGCGCCCTGGGCGTGCCGGAGGAGATCCTGGCCAAGCCGCCATCGGCCGACCTGTGGCCCGGCCAGACCGATGAGGGCGAGCTGGGGGCGAGCTACGACGACCTCGACCGGATCCTCTTCGCGCTGGTCGACCGCCGCTGGACCGTCGATCGCTGCGTCGCGGCCGGCCTGGATGCCTCGCTTGTGGCCTGGGTGGCGCAGCGGGTCGCCCACAACGAGTTCAAGCGCCAGACGCCGCCGGTCGCCAAGGTCAGCCTGCGCACGCCGGGGATCGATCATCTCTACCCGCGCCGCCGACCCGGCTCGCGACGGGAGAGCTGAGGGAGCGTGGCCGGCCGCCTCCTGGTCGTCGGGACCCCGATCGGCAACCTCGGTGACCTGACACCTCGCG
Source organism: Candidatus Limnocylindria bacterium (assembly GCA_036564495.1). Taxonomy (GTDB): domain Bacteria; phylum Chloroflexota; class Limnocylindria; order QHBO01; family QHBO01; genus CF-167. The sequence goes on along the minus strand of DATCOX010000126.1, from coordinate 1,303 downwards.
CTGCAGAGGCTCTGCGGAACGCGGACCTCGTCGTCGCCGAGGACACGCGCATGGCCCATCGCCTGCTGGCGCACATCGGCGCCAAGCGCCCTGTGGTGAGCTACAACGACCACTCACCGTCGGGGCGCACCGGCGAGCTGCTCGAGCGCCTCGGGCGCGACGAGACGATCGCCCTCACGACCGACGCCGGGATGCCGGGGGTCTCGGATCCCGGGCCGCGTCTGGTCGAGGCCGCGCGAGCCGCCGGCGCGGCAATCGAGGTCGTGCCGGGGCCATCCGCGGTGACAGCGGCGATCGCCGCTTCCGGGGTCGAAGCGCTCGGCTTCGTCTTCGGTGGCTTCCTCCCGCCCCGACCGGCGAGCGCGCGGCGAACGGCCCTTCAGCGGCTGCTGGGCACGAGCGGAACCGCGGGCCTGCCACTCGTATTGTTCGAAGCGCCGCATCGGGCGGCTGCCCTGCTGGCCGATCTCGAGGCGCTGGTGCCTGAGTCGCGGGTGGCTGCCTGCCGCGAGCTCACCAAGCTGCACGAGGAGGTCGTGATCGGGACGCCTGCCGAGGTCGGCGCGACGCTCGCCGCGCCGCGGGGCGAGCTGACCTTCGTTGTCAGCCAGATTCCGCCCGCTGCCGCTCCGGCGGTGGATGTGGATCTCGATGCTCTCGTCGCCGCCGCGGAGTCGGCCGGCCTGCCGCAGCGCACCGTCGTCGAGCTGCTGCGCGCCGCCGGAGTGCCGCGGCGGGAGGCCTATCGGGCCAGCGGTAAGCGCGACGTAACCGGCCGATAAGGGTCCCCGGCTAGCCTCCCTCCATCCGGCGGTCGCCTCGCCCGGCGCGCCGTGAGCCCGAGATCGGGCAGGAGGTTTGGACAGGCATGAACAAGGTGTTTCTGGTCGGGCGGCTCACCCGTGATCCGGAGCTGCGCACGCTGCCGTCGGGGAAGCCGGTCGCGAATTTCGTGGTCGCCACGAACGAGTTCCGTGGCAACGGCGCGCCCGAGCGCACCGAGTACCACAACCTGGTCGCCTGGGATCGGCTCGCGGAGATCTGCGGCCAGTTCCTTTCGAAGGGGCAGCTGGTCGACGTCGAGGGCCGGCTGCAGACCCGGCAGTGGGACGATGACGGCGGCGTCCACCAATGGTAGGATTATCCCATGACCGCCTACGCCTACCTGCGCAAGAGCTCTGTGCGTGATCCATCGCACGATGTGAGTCACGAAATCCAAGAACGTGCCATCCGCGAGCTGGCCGCCAGGTACGGTGACAACAATGGCGCACTGGTCCTGCTCTCCGACTGGGATATCTCCGGG
>DATCOX010000124.1:0-2806 GCA_036564495.1 Candidatus Limnocylindria bacterium | reverse complement strand
AAGAAGGATCGGAAAGCCCGCCACCTTGCCGCGGCGCGCTACTTCGAGCAGCTCGGTTCGGACGAGCTGGCCGGGGCCCTGGCTGGCCACTACCTGGCGGCGCAGGCGAATGCCTCGGTGGGATCCGAGGCCGATGCGTTGGCCGCCCAGGCCCGCCTTGCGCTCAAGGGTGCCGCTGAGCGCGCGGCTTCCCTGGGAGCCCATGACCAGGCGGTCGCCTTCCTTGAGCAGGCGCTCAGCGTCACCACCGATCCGGCCGACGAGGCTGAAATCCTCGAGCGCGCGGGCCTGTCCGCGACTGCGGCGGCCCACTACAAGAGGGCCGAGGCTTTCCTGGGGCGTGCGCTGGAAGTTCACAGGACGCGTGGCGATCGCCTTGCAGCCGCCCGCACCACTGCCCTACTGGGTACGGCGCTGATCACTGGGCAACAGGTGAAGGCAGCGCTCAAACTGCTTGTGCCGGCGTCAGCAGAATTCTCAGACTTGTTCCCGGATCGTGCCGTCATTGCGCTCGACGGCGCGCTCGCCTGGGCCTACGTCGAAAACGAGGAGCCCCGCCGAGGTATGGAGATCGCGGAGCGGGTCCTGGAGGCCGCAGAGCATGGCGACCTGGTGGAGATCCTGGCGGGGACACTGGTGACAAAGGGAGCGGCGCTCGGCGGTATCGGGCGCAGGCGCGAAGGGATTGGAGCCATCAGGGCGGGCGAGGAGCTGGCACGTGAGAACCGGTTGGATGACGTGCTGGCGCGGGCACTCGGCCTCCGCGGCTTTCTGCAGGGCGACGTCGACAATGTTGGTGCGCTGGACGCCTACCGCGATGGCCTCATTCTGGCTCGTCGCGCAGGCCACCGCACAGGAGTGTTGCGACTCGTCAACAACCTCGGGTATACCGCCTTCGTGACCGGCGACTGGGACGAGGCGCTGGAACATCTCGACGGTCAGCTGACCGAAGACCTCGAAGGCACGGACCGCATCGCATTATTGGGCAACTCAGTCGTCGTCCACGCGTGTCGCGGCGAGGACGTCGGCGCGCAGCTCGCCGAACTCCGGCGCCTGCTCGACGAGGACCCGCTGCGTGCGACGGCCAGCGTCGATGACGCAGTCGGGAATGCGGCAATGGCCGACGGAAGACTCCATGACGCGCGCACCGCCTGGCGGCGGGTGGCAGATCAGGACGCGATCAATGCCCCGGAGTTCAACTATCGCGCCGCACGACCGGCCCTCTGGGACGGGGACGTCGAGGCGGCGCAATCCGATCTCGCCGCGCTCGACGCGACTGGCGTCCACGGCTCAGTGGTGGAGCTGCGTCGAATGACCATTCGCGCCGGTCTGGCAGCCTCGGAAGGGCGGTCCGCAGATGCCCTCGCGCAGTATCGCGAGGCACTTCGAGGATGGCACGACCTCGGACTCGCCTGGGACGAGGCGCTGACCGGGCTCGACATGGCGATTCTGCTCGAGCCGACGGAGCCCGAGGTCCGCACCGCCGCCGAGACAAGCCGCCAGATCTTCGAGCGTCTTGGCGCGAAGCCGTTCCTTGCGCGCCTGGCCTCTGCGGTGAGCCGCTCGACATCGGCCGACCTGTCGACCAGCCGGGCAGCGGAACCGACTGAAAGCCGATCGGCGACACTCTCCTAACCGCTGACCGTTTCCCCGAGACCTGTGGGGATGAGCGCGGTCGCGCGCCGAGGATTGTCTGCCACGGCCGCCAGGATCGCTTTCACCTCGAACGGCGCGAGGCCGGGGTGTTTGGCCAGGATCACAGCCACCATCCCGGCGACGTGGGGTGCGGCGAAGCTGTTCCCCGTCGCGACCGTTGACCCGCCGTCCTTCCAGGCTATCGGCACGTCGACCCCCCAGGCGCCGAACTCGACCGGCGGCGACGGGTTGTAGTACAGGCGCCACGGGTCCGGCTCGCCGTGGGCGGCGACAGAGAAGACCGATGAGAAGAGCGACGGAAAACTCGCCGCCGGCACGTTGTTGGCGGCGCTGACGATCACAATACGCCGGAAATAGGCTCGATCCACCAGATCGTGGAAGACCGGGAAGAGCGCCTCGCTCTTCGAGGACAGGCTCAGGTTGAGCACGTTGATGCCCTGGTCGATCGCCCACTCGAGCCCTGCCGCGAAGGCCGTGCCCTTGCCGCGCAGATCGGCGCCGAGGACCCGGATCGAGACCAGCTCGACGTCGGGCGCCATCCCCAGGATGATCCCGCCACAGGCGGTGCCGTGGCCGTACAGGTCCCCACTCTCGTCCGGAACGACCTGGGGCTCGCCGTCGACCAGCTCCACGGCCACGCTCTGCACGACGCGGCCGGCAAGACGGGGGTGGTCGGTCTCAAGTCCGCTATCGAGGATGCCGACACGCACGCCAGCGCCCGTTGACCCGCCCCACGCCCATTCTCGTGAGATGCCCCGCAGCCGCATGCGGCGAGCGAGGCCAGATACATTGCTGAAGGGCTCGGACCAGGCCGGGAGGTTAAGGCCGCTCACGCTCGTCGATGGGCTCGCTGCGCATGACGCGCCACCACCTCGAGGATCTGGGCGACCAGGGTCAGTTCGCTCTCGCCGAGTCCGCGAAGCTCCGCAACGTAGTCCACCAGCTGCCAGAACGGCTCATCCGGATGGTCGTCCATCTCGCGTGTGGCCTCGGAGACGAGTGCCTCGACTTGGACATCGGTCAGGGTCTCGTCAGCGAGCTGCCGGAACACCTCGGCGAGAAGGTGCGCGGTGTCGCGCTGGACGCGCGTGGCCGTGATGGCGGTGGTCGCCTGCCGCGCGAAGATGGCGAGCAGCTCCATGTCCCGCAA
>DATCOX010000069.1:0-3861 GCA_036564495.1 Candidatus Limnocylindria bacterium | reverse complement strand
GGTCGAATCGCTCGCTCATCGCTCGCCGTGCGGGGCGCGCTTCAGCGGGCGGTGCCAGGCCTCGTAGGCGGCCCGCCGCCCCAGCTCCACGCGCAGCGCCCCGTTTTCGCGGCTGACCGCGTCGCGGGGCACGTACAGGTCCACCGGCAGGATCCAGCCCGAGCGCACCAGCAGGTAGTCCACAAAGACGGCATCGACCCGGCCGATGCGCCTGCCGCGTGGGCCGATGAGCCGATCTCCCACCTTCGCCTCGACTGCTGCGCCGGCGGTCATGCGGCGATGGCCGCCGCGACCGCGACGCTCACGGCGCCGGGGAGGAGCGTGACCTCGACCGGCACGTTGCCGAACGGCTCCCCGTCGAGGTGGACGCGGGTCGCGCCGTCTCCCTCGATGCGGAGGCGGCGGGCGCGGACGATCTGGACCATCGGGTTGCGAAGGTGCTTCGCCTGGTAGATCCCCGGCAGCTCGCGCAGGGCGGCGACCCGGGACAGGTCGCCGACGAGACAGACGTCGAGCCAGCCGTCATCGGTCCTGGCATCCGGACAGATCTGCATGCCGCCACCGTAGTACGGCCCGTTGGCGAAGGCCACGAACAGGAAGCGCTGACTCACGACACGATCCTCGTCATCGCCGATGAGCGTCACCACCAGCTCCGAGTTGCGGTACCGGCGCAGCTCATTGAGCGTGCCGAGGAAGTAGCCCGCCTCGCCGCGCATCCAGAAGCGACGGCGGACGGCCATCGTGTAGGCCACCGCGGCATCGAAGCCGACGCCGCCGGCCGCACCGAAATGACGGCGGCTGCCGTCCGCTCCCTCGGCTCGCCCGACGTCGAATGGGCGCGTGGTATCGCCCAGGGCGATCGGCAGGCAGGCCATCGGATCGATCGGCAGGTTGACGCTGCGCGCCAGGTCGTTGCCCCGGCCCGACGGGATGAGGCCCATCGCGGGCGGCCCTCCATCGGTCGCGACCCCCGAGCTGAGGAGGCCATTGAGCACCTCCTGGATCGTGCCGTCCCCGCCGACCGCGATGACCCGGTCGTGACCGAGGTCGGAGGCTGCGGCCGCGAGGCGTTCGGCGTGCCCCGCCTCCCGGGTCTCGAGGATGCGCGCCTCGATCCCCTGCTCCGCCAGCCAAGCCTCGATCCGCGGCAGCAGCCGGTGCGCGCGGCCGCTGCCCGCGATCGGATTGACGATGAACAGGGGCGTGGTGGGCGCGGGCACGTCGCCGATTCTGCGCCGCGCGTCAAGGCGCGCTAGCCGTTGACCTGCACGTCGATGGTGTGATGCCCACGGGCGCCGTCAGGGGCGGGACGGGTCACCTTGGCCGTCTGCACGTCTCCCTTCCCGTCCGTGGCGCGAACGCTGAGGGAGTGGTTCCCGGGCGTGGCCGCCCAGCGGAAGAGCCACTGCACCCAGGTCGCGTCTGAGATCGGCGCGGAGATCTCCGCGGCGGCCCACGGCGCGTCGTCGACCTGCACCTCCACCTTGGAGACGCCGCGATCCGGCGCCCAGGCGACGCCCGCCACCGCGACCTGGCCGGCATTTACCGCGCTGCCACTCTGGGGCACGTCGATCCGCGACTGGGTCAGGATCGGCGCTTCTTTGGCCCAGCCGAGTGGGACCCAGTAGCCGTTGAAGGCCTCCAGGGTGGTAAGGCCGATGCGCGTCAGCCACTTGGTCGCCGAGACGTACCCGTACAGGCCGGGCACGATCAGGCGCGCCGGGAAGCCGTGCTCGGCTGGGAGCGGGTCGCCGTTCATGGCCACGGCGACCAGTGCCTCACGATTCGGATCGTCGAGCCAGGCGGTCGGGAAGCCGGCCGTCCAGTCGTCGAAGGAGTGCCCCACGATCTGCGTGGCGCCCGACTGCACGCCGGCTCGGTCGAGGAGCTCGCGGACCCGAGCGCCCTTCCACAGGGCGTTGCCGACGAGGTCGCCACCGACCTCGTTGCTGACGCACGCGATCGTGACGTACTCCTCGTGCATCTCCATCGCCAGCAGCTCGTCGTACGTGATGCTGAAGGGGTGATCGACCATGCCGTCGACGCTCAGGGTCCACGAGGAGGCGTCCACCCGCGGCGTGAGCAGGTTCGTGTCGATGCGGTAGAAGTGGGCGTTCGGGACCACAAGTGGGGTGATGCCCTGCACCGCGAGCTTGGCGCCGGCCGGGAGGGCCGCCACCGGATCGACCGCTGGCGGGATGCTGGCCGAGGTCGGCGCGGCCTCCGCGCGGTCGTTCAAGAGCAGGCGCCCGATGCTGCCTCCGGCAATGCCTCCGGCGCCCACCGCGACCGCCGTGCCGATGAATCGCCGGCGCCCCCAGTCCGGCATCTGCGCCTCGCCGCTCGGCGTGGCCAGCTTCAGCAGCCAACCGATGACGGTGTAGGCCACGGTCACTCCCACCACCGCCGCGACAACGGCGAGCAGCCCGTCCACCAGCGGGTCGCGGAGCGAGGCGAACAGACCGAACGCGGCGATCGCCACGAAGCCCGCGGTCGTCCACGGCCGGTGGTAGCGCGCCAGCATCCCGAGGCAGGCGGCGATCACCAGCGCGCCGAGGATGATCACGAGGTTGAGGCCCAGCTTGTCGTTCGTTCCGAACAGGTCGACCACCACCTGCTTCGCGCCAGGTGGCTGGAGCGAGATCAGGAAGGAGCCGATCTCGAGCACAACCGACGGCGCTCCGGGCAGGATCCCCGCGAGCAGCTCGGTGGCGCCGAGGGCCACGCCACCGGCCACGATCCCGGCGAGCGCGGCCACACCGCGGGACGGGACGGGAGAGGTCCGGGAGCTGGCCATACGAGCGTCATGTGTACCACGCCATCGCCGCGCCCGCTCTAGGCTTGGCAGCGTGTCCCGTCTCTTCCTCTCGCATGGCGCCTCCGGGAGCGCGGCCGGCCTGGCACCGCAGATCGCGGGGCTGCGGCGACGCGGCATCGAGGCGTCCGCGGTGCAACTCCCCAAGGGACGCGCCGAGCGCGCCATGCCGGTCTTCCTGACCGCCGCCCCTCCCTCGGCAAGCACGGCGATTGGCGGACACTCATTCGGTGGGCGGGTCGCCTCGCTGATCGCCGCCGAGCACGACTACGGCGCGTTGATCCTCCTCTCCTATCCCCTGCATCCGCCGGGCAGCCCCGATCGCTGGGACCAGCGGACGGAGCACTGGCCGCGCATCAGCTGTCCCGTGCTGTTGCTCTCCGGCGATCGGGACCCCTTCGCCCGGATCGCGCTCCTGCGCGACGCGGTAGGCCGGCTCCCCTCCGCCGAGCTGGTGGTCTATCCGGGGGTCGGCCACGGCATCGGTCCCGTCTTCGAGGAGGCGCTCGACGCCATCGCGGCCTTCGTGAAATCGGCGCTCGATTGACGCCTCGTACACTCATGCCGATGGTCACCTGCACGACCTGTGGTACCCACTCGTCGCCGAACTCCACGTTCTGCGGCCAGTGCGGAACACAGTTGGCTGCGAACCGCCCGCCCGACGAGATCCGGCGCGTCGCGACGGTCGTCACGTCGGATCTGAAAGGCTCGACCGCCCTGGGCGAGAAGCTCGACCCCGAGTCGCTGCGCGAGGTTCTGACCCGGTACTTCGACGAGATGCAGGTGGTCTTCGAATCGCATGGCGGAGTGATCGAGAAGATCATCGGCGACGCGATCGTCGCGGTCTTTGGGCTCCCCACGCGTCGCGACGACGATGCGCTCCGAGCCGTCCAGGCCGCCGCCGAGACGATGCGTGTGCTGACCGTCCTCAACGACCAGCTCGAGGCGGTCTGGGGCGTCCGCCTCATCACCCGCACCGGCGTGGCGAGTGGCGAGGTGACCGTGGGCGATCTGACGGCCGGGGCACACGTGCTCACCGGCGAGAC
>DATCOX010000096.1:0-6517 GCA_036564495.1 Candidatus Limnocylindria bacterium | reverse complement strand
CAGTCCGAGGGCTGCTGGCCGTCTCCGTCAAGGGTTGAACCCCGAGCCCGCCGGTCCCGGCAGAGGCTAGTTGATCAGCGCTTTCTCGGACGTCGGGTCGAAGACGTAGAGCCGGTCGAGTGGCACTGCCAGCTCGACCTGCTCGCCGGCCTTGACCTTCCGGTCGGACGGCAAGAGGGCCACGATGTCGTTCCCCTCCGCCCGCGCATGGATCAGTTCTTCGTTGCCGAGGTATTCGACGACGTCGACCTCCGCGGGGAAGCGCATCACCGAATCGGTGGTCCCGTTCGCCAGCTTGAGATGCTCGGGGCGGAACCCGATCGTCAGGCTCTTGCCCGGGATCTGTGCGGCGACGACCCTGGCCGGCTCCCCGCCAAGGCTCAGCCTGGTCTGCCCCATCATCAGCTCGCCGCCGGCGGTCGTCACGGTCACGAAGTTCATCGCCGGGGATCCGATGAAGCCGGCTACGAACAGGTTGGCGGGGTGGGTGTAGAGCTCCTCCGGGGTGCCCACCTGCAGCAGCAGGCCGTCCTTCATCACCGCGATCCGGTCACCCATCGTCATCGCCTCGACCTGGTCATGAGTGACGTACACGATCGTCGTGCCCAGGCGTCGGTGGATCCGCGCGATCTCGGCTCGGGTCTGAACCCGCAGCTTGGCGTCCAGGTTGGAGAGCGGCTCGTCCATCAGGAAGACCTTCGGCTCGCGGACGATCGCCCGGCCCAGGGCGACGCGCTGCCGCTGGCCGCCGGAGAGCGCCTTCGGCTTGCGGTCAAGGTACTTGTCGAGGCCCAGGATCCCGGCCGCCTCGCGGACCCGGGTGTCGATCTCGGCCTTCGGCATCTTGCGCAGCTTCAGGCCGAAGGCCAGGTTGTCGAAGGCGCTCATGTGGGGGTAGAGGGCGTAGCTCTGGAAGACCATCGCGATGTCCCGGTCCTTGGGTGCCACGTCATTGACGACCTGGTCGCCGATCAGGAGCTTTCCCTCGCTGATCGATTCGAGCCCGGCGATGCACCGCAGCGCGGTCGTCTTCCCACAGCCGGAGGGACCGACGAGGACGAGGAACTCCCCGTCCGCGATCTCCAGGCTCAGGTCATTGACAGCGATCACGTCGCCCGAAAAGCGCTTGAACAGGTGATCGAAGGTGACCGTCGCCATCCGCATCGTCCTCTTCGGGGTCTGCGCTCGCCCATCGGGCGGGTCAACCTGGCCGCGCGCTACCGCGAGTCCTGCATCATAAGACACCGTGTCACTGGGGGGAAGATGCCCCGTCGGGCAGGCCCCACAGGTCGCCGACCGTGAAGCCTTCGGGGAACGGGTCGGCCGCATCGAGCGCGTACTCGGCCCGGCCGGTGATCCAGGCACTGCCGGTCAGCTGGGGAACGACGGCGCGGTACGGCCCTACGGTCGTTTCGCGCAACAGTCGACCGGTCCAGGCGGTGCCGAGGATCCCCTCGTGGACGTAGTCCTCGCCGATGCGGAGCTTGCCCCGGGCATGCAGCACCGCCATCCGCGCGCAGGTGCCGGTGCCGCAGGGGGATCGATCGAGGACGCCGGTGAACGATTCGGGACGCGACCAGTCCAGCCTGCCGGAACTGACGACCACGGTGTTCTTGCCGTGGGCACCCGGCAGGGTGGGCGGCGCGGTCAGCTCGACGATGCTGATGCCGCGGATCTCCGGGTAGTCGGGGTGTGCGACGGGGATCTGCTCACGGGCCGCCGCCTTGAGCATCTCGCCCAACCGCACGATGTCACGTCCCTCGTCCGGGGTCAGGCTGAGCCCGAGCGCCGAGGCATCGACGATCGCGAAGAACATGCCGCCCCAGGCGACGTCCACCTTGACACGACCGATCTCCGGCATCTCGACAGGCGCGTTGATCTCGATCGCGAAGGCGGGCACGTTCTCGAACGTGATCGCTGTCGCCTTGCCGTCACGCACCTCGGCGCGGATCCTGATGAGGCCGGCCGGCGCCTCGAGGGTGAGCTGGGTGATCGGCTCGGTCACCGGCACGAGCCCCTCCTCGATCAGGACGGTCGCGGTGCAGATGGTGTTCGAGCCGCTCATGGCGGGGTACTCCGCCTGCTCCATGATCACGAAGCCGGCATCGGCCTTCGGATCGGTCGGTGGCAGGAGGACGTTCGCGCACAGGGCGGGGTAGCCCCGCGGCTCGCGCAGCATCAGGCGCCGCAGCTGGTCGCCGTGCTGAGCCAGGTGGTCGCGCTTCTCGAGCATGGTCGCGCCCGGGACGTCGTGGACGCCGCCGACGATGACCCGGCCCGGTTCGCCGCCGGCGTGGGCGTCGACGGCCGTGATGATCGGGTCGAGTCGCATGGCTCGCATGGTGCCACGCCTGCGCTCGGGGAGGACATCGCGCATAGTGACCGCCTTGTGGCAAGCCTCCTCGACGCTCGGTCCGACGCGCATGAGTTCCTCGACGCGGAGCAGCTGGACCTGCTCGAGCTGCGCAGGAACCTGCGCGAGATGGCAATGCTCAACCGGCTGCCGGGCGGCATCGGCGACAGCGTGAAAGCCGTCGAGCGGTTGCTCGGCGAGCAGGAGGAGGCGACCGTCCTCGACCTGGGCACCGGCTCCGGTGACTTCGTGCGCCGCCTGCGCCGGCGGCGACACGTCGAGGTGATCGCGTCCGATGTGCGCGCGGAGATCCTGGAGATCGCCGCTCGTAACCTCGCGGGTACCAACCATGTGTCCCTGCTGAAGGCCGATGCGCGCGCCATCCCGCTGGCGGACGGCGAGGTGGACGTCGCCCACGCCTCGCTCCTAATGCATCACTTCGATCCCGACGACGCGGTGATTGCACTGGCCGAGATGCGGCGCGTCTCGCGGGTGGGGGTGGTGATCAACGACCTGCGTCGCGGCGTGATTCCCTTCGCCATGACTGCGGCGGCCGTCCTGGCGCTCAGCCGGGGCGCGTACACGCGCCACGACGGGGTCCTCTCCGCCAGACGCGCCTACACGCTCTCCGAGCTGGACACCCTCGCCAGACGTGCCGGGCTGACCCGTCAATCGAGCACCCCGCGCTTCTGGCCGCGCGTCACCACGATCTACCGATGAACGGGGCCACGATCGACTGCGAGGTCCTCGTCGTCGGCGCTGGCCCGGCCGGCTCCGCGCTGGCCACATCCCTCGCGGGGCATGGGCGCGACGTCCTGCTGGTGGAGGCGCGTGCTCATCCGCGCGCGAAGGCCTGCGCCGAGTACGCCAGCCCACGGATCGTCGAGGAGCTGCGTCGCCTCGGTCTGGCGGACGTCACCTGGCAGGGAGATGCGCTTGCGCTGGACGGGATGCGGGTGATCCGCGGTGACGACGCGGTCGACGTCCGGTACCGGGATGGCAGCGGCCCTCGGACCGCGTGGGGCCTCGACCGCCTCGTCTTCGACGCGGGCCTGGCGCAGCATGCCGCCGCGAGCGGTGCCCGTGTGCTCGAGCACGCGCCTTTCGATCAGCCGCTCTGGGCCGATGGCCGGATCGGCGGCGCGCTGCTGAGGACTGCCGGTGGGCAGACGAGGGTGAGCTGCCGCTGGCTGATCGGGGCGGACGGTGCACGCTCACGGGTCGCCAAGCGCCTCGGTGTCGAGCGGCCGGTGGTCGCTCCTCGGCGCCTGGGGATGGTCGCCCACTACGAGGGCGACCCGGAGCTCGCAGAGCACGGCGAGATGCACGTCGGGCCTGGCTGGTACGTCGGCCTGGCGCCGCTCGCCGGCGGGCGGCTGAACGTGGGCATGGCGCTCCCGCTGGATGGGCGGCCGGGGCGAAGCTCGCGCGAGCGGTTCCAGTCGGGGATCGACGGCATCCCGGCGGTCGCCGCCCGGCTGCGGGGTCGGAAGCGCCTCACCCCGATCCGCGGCGCCTCCCCGATCGGCCACCGCGTGTCCCGGGCCGCCGGCCCTGGCTGGATGCTCGTCGGCGACGCGGCCGGATTTATCGACCCGTTCACCGGTGAGGGGATCTACCGAGCGTTGCGCTCGGCACGGGCGGCCGCCGAGTCCCTGGCCGACGGCGATGACGGGGCAGAGGAGCGGTACCTCGCCGCGCGACGCCGAGCCTTCGCCGCGAAGGACGCGCTCACCTGGCTCGTGCAGGGGATGCTGGCCTCGCCGCCGCTGATGGGCTATGCGCTGCGCCGCCTGGCAGCGCGGCCGGAGGCCGCCGACCGGCTGGGGAGCGCCCTCGGCGACTGCCGGCCCGCCAGCGACGCGCTCTCGCCGCGGTTCCTGGCCGAGGTCCTCCGGCCGTGAGGAGCGAGGTCGGGATCCACATCGACGCACCGCTGGAGCGGATCTTTCCGCTGGCGGCTGAGGTGGAGCGCTGGCCGGAGCGGCTGCCGCATTACCGCTATGTCCGTCGCCTCCCCGCTGAGAACGGGGAGCGGCGCTTCGCGATGGGCGCTCGTCGCGGCCCGATCCCGGTGCGCTGGGAGGCGATCCAGCGCCCGCTCCCCGACGAGCGGCGGATCGAGTTCACGCACACCGGCGGGGTGACCCGCGGCATGCGGGTCGCCTGGCGCTTCGAGCCGAACGACGGCGGTTGGCACGTCAGCATCGAGCACCAGCTTGACCTGGCTTGGCCGCTGATCGGTGGGTTTGCGGCGAGGCGTGTCATCGGACCGCAGTTCGTCGAGGCGATCGCGCGGCGTACGCTCGGCCGCGTGAAGGAGCTGGCGGAGGCGCCCGCATGAGGCGAGTGGCGGTGACCGGCATCGGCGCGATCACCCCCATCGGCTCCGGAGCCGATGGGCTGTGGGCCGGCGTCCTCGCCAACCGCTCGGCGGTGCGCGCCATCGACCGCTTCGATGCGTCGCCCTTCCCCTCCCGCATCGCGGCCCAGATCAATGACTTCGTGGCCACCGACCACCTGGATGCCAAGCGGGCACGCAGGCTGGACCGGTTCAGCCAGCTCTCGGTCGCCGCGGCGCGGATGGCGATCGGGCAGTCCTGCCTGACCGATGCCGACCGGTCTGACGGCCGCACCGGCGTCTGGATCGGCTCGGCGCTGGGCGGCGTCGCCTTCGGCGAGGAGCAGCACGCCGCCTACGTCCTGGGTGGGGTGCGGGCGGTCGCCCCAACGCTGGCGACCGCCGTCTTCGGCGGTGCCGGGGCGAGCAATGTGGCGATCGACCTCGGCATTCGCGGGCCGGCGGTCGGGAACGCAAACTCGTGCGCGTCGGGCGCGGTGGCGATCGGCCAGGCCTTCCAGGCGGTCCGCTCCGGGCTGGTGGACGTCGCGGTCGCCGGCGGGGCGGAGGCGCCGCTGGCGCCGCTGACATTCGGGGCGTTTGCGATGATCAAGGTGCTCTCGCAGCGCAACGCCGACCCTGCGACGGCGTCGCGTCCCTTCGACCGCGATCGCGACGGCTTCGTCATGGCGGAGGGCGCCGCGGTGCTCGTCCTCGAGGCCTGGGAGTCCGCGGAGCGGCGCGGCGCGACGATCCTGGGCGAGGTGGCGGGGTTCGGCGCCTCGACCGATGCCTATCACCTGACCGCGCCGCTCCCGTCCGGTGAGGCCGCTGCCGCGGCGATCAGCACCGCATTGGCGGACGCGGGCTTGGCGGCGGAGGAGATCGGCTACGTGAACGCGCACGCTTCGAGCACGCAGCTCAACGAGCTGGCCGAGGCGAAGGCGCTGCACCTCGCGCTCGGGGACCATGCGGCGACGGTTCCCGTCTCGGGTACGAAGGGCTTATACGGTCACGCCCTTGGCGCAAGCGGCGCCATCGAGGCGGCGATCACCCTGATGGCGCTCCGCGACGGACTCCTGCCGGGGACGTGCAACCTGGTCAATCTCGACGAGCGATGCGAGCTGAACGTCCTGCGTGAGCCCCTGGCGGCGCGACCCCAGGTCGCCCTCTCGACCTCGTTCGGCTTCGGAGGGATGAACGCGGCCCTCGTCCTGCGCGGGACGTAGCATCGGGGCCGTGTCCGAGCTGGCCGACCTGCTGGATGCCGCCGAGGCGCTTGCCGCCCGGGGTGAGCCGATGGCATTGGCGACGGTCGTGGCCACCCGCGGCTCGACCTACCGGCGCGCCGGGGCGCGCCTCCTGGTCGCCGCCGAGGCGGAGCCGATCGGCAACATCAGCGGAGGGTGCCTCGAGGGGGACGTGGCCCGCATTGGCCGGGAGGTCATCGCCTCCGGCGAGCCGCGCCTCGTCGAGTTCGACATGACCGCCGACGACGACGCCGTGTGGGGCTACGGACTGGGCTGCAACGGGGCGATAGAGCTGTTCGTCGAGCCGACCCAAGGCGCCCTGGAGTCCGTGGCGGCCCTCCGGTCAGGCGCGGGCGCCTGCCTGGTGATCCCGTTGACCGGTGCGAACGCGGGCCTCCACAGCCTGGAGGCCGATGGCGCCGCCGCGGCGGCGCTGCGCGACGGCACGCCGCGCGTCGAGGAGGTGGACGGCGAGCGCGTCTTCTTCGAGCCGCTGCTCCTGCCTTTCCGCCTGCTTATCTGTGGCGCCGGGCACGATGCGATCCCGCTCGTCCGCCAGGCGGTCGAGCTCGG
>DATCOX010000080.1:0-2149 GCA_036564495.1 Candidatus Limnocylindria bacterium | reverse complement strand
GTTTCTTCGCGGCCGCGTGGCTGGTGTTCCACCGCAAGCAGGAAACCGGCTGACACCTGGACGCGCCGTCCGCGAGCCCCCATCTGTTTGACAACGCAACCATCCGGTGCTCGACGTGTCGGCGCTTCCCGCCGCCGCCCTGAGCTTCGGCGGCCTCCTCCATCCGCCGGTCGTCCTTCGCCGGGAGCTGTGGGGCGACTTGATGGCGCTCGAAGGTGACGTCGGCTGCCGCGCGGTCATACGCGCGCGGCCGGAGCTGGTCGCGCGCCTGCCCGTCGAGGCGCTCAACCACCCCGTGGACGTCGACACGCCGGACGACTACAAGCGCCTCGTAGACCTGCGACCCTAGTGCGGTGAGCGAAACCTGGATCGGGCGCGCGCTCCGGCGCCGCGAGGATCCGCCCCTGCTCCAGGGCCAGGGTCGCTATGCGGGCGACAACCACCCTCCAGGCACGGTGCACATCGCAGTGCGTCGCGCGGGCGTGCCTCGAGGCGGCGGCCTCACCGTCGACGTCTCGGCCGCGCTCGCGATGCCGGGCGTCATCGGGGCGTGGTCGGCGGGGCAGATCGGCCTGGCCGATGACTACATGCCCAATCCGTCTTCGCAGCCGCTCCCCATCCGCCGCCCGGTCCTGGCCCGGGGAGAGATCCGCTTCGAAGGTGATGCGGTCGCGGTCGTCGCCGCCGAGACCGATTACCAGGCGCACGACGCGGTCGATGCCATCGAGGTCGAGCTCAACCCGGTCGCCAATGAGGCGGAGGCGCTGCCGGCCCGGACGCACCGCATCGGCGAGGCGGCGCAGGCGTTCGAGCGCGCGCCGGTGAAGGTGCGCGAGCGCCTACGCATGGGGCGCATATGCGGTGCCGCGATGGAACCGCGAGCCGCATTCGCGGATTGGGACGACGGCAAGCAGGTCCTCCTCATCAAGGCGAGCGTGGGCGGAGTGTTCGGGCTGCGGGATACGGTGGCGCGGTGTCTGGGGCTCGAGCCTGCGCAGGTGATCGCTCTGGCCGAGGACGTCGGCGGCAGCTTCGGCGCCAAGAACCCCGCGTACCCCGAGTACGTCATGGCCGCGGCCATCAGCAGGCTGCTGAAGCGTCCAGTGCTCTGGGTCGCGAGCCGCTCCGAGGACGGACACACCACCGGCCAGGCCCATTCGGCGGACCTCGACTTCGAGATCGCCTCCGACCAGGAGGGCCGGCTCCTCGGGTTGCGCGGGAAGGTCGAGTGGCCGATCGGGGCGTATTTCGGATTCGGCGCGTTCCAGGACGGGAGCATCTCGTCGCACACGATGTCCGCGTATCGGATGCCGGCGCTGGAGATCGAGGTGCAGCCACGCTACTCGGACTCACCGCCCGTCGGATTCATCCGCGGCGGCGGCCGCCCGGTGGGCAATTTCGTGATCGAGCGGATGGTGGACCGGCTCGCGCGCCGACTTGGTCTCGATCCCGTCGAGGTGCGCCGGCGCAACTTGATCCTGCCGTCGGAGATGCCGTACACAACGGGCCTGGGCACCATCGTTTACGACGGCGGCGACTATCCCCGCCTGCTGGACCTGGCCGTCGAGAGGATCGGCATGGCCGCCGTGCGTGAGCGCCAGCGGGCCGGCGAGCCGATCGGTGTCGGCATCGCCATGTGCGTGGAATCGACCGGCATCGGCATGGCGGAGCCTTCACGCGTGGTGGTGCTGCCGGACGGCACCGCCAGGGTGTTCGTGGGCAGCACTCCACAAGGCCAGGGCCACCAGACCTTCGTCGCCCAGGTGGTGGCCGACCGCCTCGGGTGGCCGATCGAGCGCGTCGAGGTCCGGGCCGGAGACACCCGCGACGTCGCCAACTCGATGGTCACCGCCGGCAGCCGCAGCGCGCTCGAACTCGGCAATTCGGTGTCGATGTCCGCCGCCGCCGCACGCAAGTCCTTGCTGGAGAAGGCCTCGGAGCAGCTCGAGGCGGGCGTCGAAGACCTGGTGCTTACGGTCGAAGGCGTCGGCGTCCGTGGCGTGCCCGATCGGAGCTTGCCGCTGGCCGAGCTGGTCGGCGATGGGCTGGAGGCGACGGCCACCTGGGACTCGAAGGGTCGACCCGCCTGGGCGTCGAGCTGCCAGGCGGCGCTCGTGCGAATCGACGTCGACACCGGCGGCGTCGACGT
>DATCOX010000056.1:0-6237 GCA_036564495.1 Candidatus Limnocylindria bacterium | reverse complement strand
TTGCCGAGGTCGATGCCCTGGTCCTTCTTGAATTCGGTCAGCAGCCAGTCGATGACGCGCTGGTCGAAGTCGTCGCCGCCCAGGTGGGTGTCGCCGTTGGTCGCCTTGACCTCGAAGACGCCCTCGCCGAGCTCGAGGATGGAGATGTCGAACGTGCCGCCGCCCAGGTCGTAGACGGCGATCTTCTCGTCGCCCTTCTTGTCCAGACCGTAGGCCAGCGCCGACGCGGTCGGCTCGTTGATGATCCGCTTGACGTCGAGACCGGCGATCCGCCCGGCATCCTTGGTCGCCTGGCGCTGGGTGTCGTCGAAGTAGGCCGGGACGGTGATCACCGCCTCGGTCACCTTCTCGCCCAGGTATGCCTCGGCGTCGGACTTCAGCTTCTGCAGGATCATCGCGCTGATCTCGGGCGGGCTGAAGGTCTTGCCGTTGGCCAGGGTCACGACCACGCCATCGGACTTGGGATCCTTCTCCACCTGATACGGCACGAGGTCCTTCGAGTGCTTGACCTCAGGGTCCTCGAAGCGGCGCCCCATGAAGCGCTTGATGCTGAAGATGGTGTTCTCGGGGTTGGTGATTGCCTGACGCTTGGCGACCTGGCCGACCAGCCGCTCGCCGCTCTTGGCGAAGGCGACGACCGATGGCGTGATGCGACCGCCCTCAGCGTTGGTGATGACCTGCGGCTCGCCGCCCTCCATGACGGCGACCACCGAGTTGGTGGTGCCCAGGTCGATGCCGATGATCTTGCCCATGGTTCAGTGCTCCTTCGGGTTGTTCGCGACGCGGACGAGCGATGGGCGCAGGACCCGGTCACGCAGCCGGTAGCCCCGCTGCAGCTCGCCGATCACTTCGTTGTCAGGGTGGTCCGCGGTCTCCTCGTAGACGACCGCCTCGTGCAGGTTCGGATCGAATTGGGTGCCGAGCGCGTCGATCTGCCGCACGCCCTCCGCCTCGAGCAGACCTCGGAGCTTGCGCTCGACGAGGCGGACCCCATCGACCCAGCCCTCGTGGATCTCCTTCGGCACGGTCTCGAGCGCCCGGTCGAAGTCGTCGAGGACGGCCAGCAGCTTGCCGATCAGGAGCGCGTTGCTGAACTGCGAGAGCCCCTCGCGCTCCTCGTCGGCGCGTCGCCGGTAGTTGGCGAAGTCGGCGGCGGTGCGCTGCAGGCCGCGCAGGTGCTCGTCGGACTGCTCGCGGGTCTGCTCCAGGACGCGCTCGAGGTCCTCGATCTTCTCGAGCATCGCGGCGCGGGACGGGCCGCGCGCGTGGCGCGCGTCCTCCGGGGCGCCGTTGGTGGGTCGTTCAGTCATGGTTCTCCGTCGGGTGATACGTGATCAGCTCGTTCATCAGGGTTGAGAGATAGCGGACGGTCGGGATGGCGCGCGGGTACGGCATGCGGGTCGGGCCCAGCACGCCGAGTAGGCCGAGCGCGGAATCCTGGGTGCCGTACGGGGCGAAGACGAGGCTCACCTCGTGCATCGCGTCGTTGACGTTCTCATGGCCGATGATCACCGTCACGCCGCCGCGCCGGCTCAGGACCGGCACCAGCTGCTCGAGGAAGTCGGAGCGCTGGAGCACCTCCAATACGCCGCGCAGCTTGGCACCGCCCGCGAACTCCGGCTGTTCGAGCACGTTCACGATCCCATCGGTGAAGACCTCCTCGACCGCGATCGAGTCGGACTCCTCGAGCATCTGGGCGACGACCTCCGCCACGTGGCCGGCGAGCGGCTGGAGCTTCGCCACCCGGCGCCGGACCTGGGGCGCCGACATGCCGGCGAGCTCGTTGTTGAGGCTGGCCGCCACGCTGTCGAGCTCGGCCTGGCCGGTCTCCTCCCCGACGGTGGCGCGTTCGATGCTCGCACGCTGCAGCCGGCGCTGGACGACGTTGCCGTCACCGAGCACGAGGACCGCCAGGCGGGTCTGGTCGGCGAGCTCGACCAGCTGGACGTGCCCGAACCGGGCGCGACGTGCACGGGCCGGGGTCACGACCGCGGCGGAGCGGGTGCTGGTGGCGAGGATCGAAGCGGCGAGGCGCAGCCACTCGTTGCTGGTCAGCTGCACCTGGCTGAACTGGTGCCGGATCATGAGCTGGTCGGCGCGGTCGAGGGCGGCCTCGCGCATGAGCGACTCGACGTAGATCCGATAGCCCAGGTCCGACGGCACCCGCCCGGCACTGGTGTGCGGGTGGCTGAGGAGGCCGAGCGCCTCGAGCTCGGCCATCGTGCTTCGCACCGTGGCCGAGCTGACCTGCAGCGCGTAGCGCTCGACGAGCGCCTGGGAGCCGACCGGCACGGCGTTCAGGACGTAGTCCTCGACCACGGCGCGCAGCACGATGCGCTGCCGCTCGGTCAGGTCAAGCACCGACCGAGACGGGGCGTTGCTCTCGTCGCGGGTCATCCCCTCGCCGATCAAACCGACCTCCGCTGTGGTGCGTCTATGAGTGCGTTAGCACTCTACCGTCGAGAGTGCCAATCGGTGCAGGTGCGAATCGTACCAATCTCGCCAGACCCCTGTCAACGCGGGCTCGCGGGGTCCATACCCGGTCAGCGCGCCGGCTGGTAGTAGAGGATCGCGATCCCGTTGGTCGTGATCTTGGACTCGACGAGCTTCAGCGGCAGCGTCCCGATCGACTCCTCGAAGAGCCGCTTCCCCTCGCCAACCACGATCGGGTAGACCTGCAGCCGCAGCTCGTCGAGCAGGCCGTCGCGCAGCAGCGAGCGGACAAGGGTGACGCTGCCGGTGATGCCGATGTTCTTCCCCTCCTGCTCCTTGAGAGCCTGAAGATGCCCGTTCACGTCACCGGAGAAGATCGACGTGTTCTGCCAATCGGCGGAGGTCAGCGTGTTCGAGACGACGACCTTGGGGGTGGAATTGATGTAGCTGGAGAAGGGATCGTCGGCGGGCGCACTCGGCCAGTACGCGGCGAACTCCTCGTACGTGCGGCGACCGAGGAGGATCGTATCGGCCTCCTCCATGGCCCGGCCGACATCGGCTCCGGCCTCGTCGTCCATGAGGCCCCTCTGCCACTTCTGCGGGTCCTGGGTGACGCCGTCCAGCGAGATGAACAGGCCGGCAACGATCCTTCGCATGGTTCGGTCTCCTCCTGGGGTGCGGGGCACCCATAGGCTACGGCGCGAAGGCGACGAGCGCCTCGTTCGCGAAGAGCCGCCCGCGTGGCGTAAGGCGGATCGCCTCTTCCGTCACGTCGAGCAGGTCCGCGGCGATGCCGTCGCCGACCGCCTGGGCGAACCGATTGACCGGATCCGCCCCGAACTCGGCCGCAAAGCCCTCGCGGGAGAACCCCGCGACGCGGCGCAGCCCGAGCGCCACCGCCTCGAAGGCCCGCGCCGGCTCGTCGAGCTGCTCGCTGCCGACCACGGCACGCTCGCCCGCTTCGATCCGGGCCAGGTATCGGTCCAGGTCGCGCTCGTTCCAGGATCGCGACGCACAGTCGAAGGAGTGAGCGCCGGCGCCGATCCCGGTGTACGGCCGCCGCTCCCAGTAGGCCGCGTTGTGCCGCGACGAGAAGCCGGGCCTGGCCCACGAGGAGAGCTCGTAATGCTCGAAGCCGGCCAAGCGGAGCAGCTCCTCGGCGAGCTGGTACTGGGCGGCGGCCAGGCCGTCATCCTGTTCGGATACCATCCGCCGACGCCAGCGCAGGGCGCCGGGACGGGGCGGCGCGGCCCATTCATCCGGCGCCAAGGCCAGCTGGAGGGCATACAGCGAGAGGTGATCGGGCTCGAGCGCCAGCGCCTGACCCAGCCCGTCACGCCAGTCGGCGAGCGACTGGCCGGGGATGCCGTAGATGAGGTCCATCGAGACGTTCCCGAAGCCTGCCGCCCGCACATCCGCGTACGCAGCGCGCACCTCGGCGGCGGTGTGCCCTCGCGCCAGGGTTGTCAGGTCGGCGTCGCGCAGCGACTGCGCGCCAAGCGAGATGCGGCTCACCCCGGCGCGCCGCAGCCCGGCCCAGTCCGGCGCCTCGCGTGAGCTGGGATTGGCCTCGAGGGTCACCTCGGTGGGTGCGTTCCCCCAGCGCTCGACCGCGGCGGCCACCACCCGCGCCACGCCCTCCGCGGGGAGCAGCGATGGGGTCCCGCCCCCGAAATAGAGGGTCGTCAGCTGGCCCGATGCCGGCCGCAACGTCAGCTCGGCCAGCAGCGCGTCGGGGTAGGCGGCGATATCGGCTCCGCGGCCGCCCACCGTCACGAAGTCGCAGTAAGCGCAGACCAGCCGGCAGAAGGGGACGTGGACGTAGAGGTGGTGCGTGGACAACGACACGCCCCGAGCCTACATCGCTGCGGGCTCGGGGCGGTGATTGCGTAGGCGATGGCGGGACTACATGATCCCGACGACGTGCCCCTCTGGATCGGCGAAGAGGGCGATGGTGGTGTCCTTGTTCACTTCGGTGAGGGGCATGAGCACCCGGCCGCCGAGCTCCTCGACGCGGCGCAGCACGCCGGCCGGATCCTCGGAGTGGACGTAGAAGGTCACCTGGCCGGCGGACCCATCTCGGGTGGGCCCGATGCCGCTCGTGAATCCGGCCTCGTCCCGGGCCATCCCGTAGCCGTCGGGGAGGTCGGTGTCGAGCTTCCAGTCGAAGATGTCGGAGTAGAACTTCTGAAGGGCGGGCCCGTCCTTGCCCGTGACCTCGACGTGAATGACCTTGGCTGGTGCTGCCATGAGTGGGGATCTCCTTCTCGGATTGCGGTGGCGCTCTGACTTCGCCTGTCTACCTCTACGACGCGCGGGCTTGCCCAGAATCGACACCGCGGAGCGCGCGCTGATGCTGGGCCCTGCGTCATAAGGCCGGGTCAAGCTGCCGAATTACCACACATGGTGGTTCAACAGCGCGGAGCGACTCTCGAAGGTCGTGTTCGAGCGTCGGTCAACCACCATGCGTGGTGGCTCGTCGCTATTTCCTGGTCCGCGGCCGGCGTGTTCGTCCCTCACGCGTCGATGAACCACGTCACGTGGTATCCCGCGAAGCTCGTCAGCGCAGTTGCAGTAACGCGGCCTCAGATCGGTCGCTGGCGGAGCCGCCCCCCGGCGAAGGCGAAGAGCGAGGCGGTCACCGCGAAGTGCCCGACCATGGCGGGCACCACCGACCCGGTGGTCACCGTCGCGAGGCCGGCCGCGTAGCCGAGCAGCACGGAGCCGGCGAGGAAGTACCAGTCGCGCTCCTTCCAGAGGCGGCGGTGGGCCAGCCCGTAGAGCAGCGCCTGGACGACGAGCGCCGTTCCGACGCCGCCCGGCAGCCCTGCGAACAGCAGCATCCCCAGCACGATTGATCGGAACTGCAGCTCCTCGGCAAAGGCGTTGGCTGCGGCCCCCGCCAGCCGGCTGGCGAGCAGGGGGGTCGGCAGCGGCAGGATCGCCCGGTAGCGGACGAAGGCCAGGACGAGTCCGTTGAGGATGGCGACGGCGCAGAAGAGGAGCATCACCGGAAGAACCGACCCAGGCTCCCCCGGGGCCAGGAAGAGCTGCGCCCGGCCGCGCGGCAGGATGATCGCGATCCCGATCGCGAACAGCACCACGAGCCCGTAGTACGAGGCCGGCCCCACCCAGCCGGAGCGGGAGCGGAAGTAATCGGAGCGCATGATGCGGTCCGAGTCAAAGCGCAGCAGGACCAGGAAGATCGTCAGCCCCAGGGCGATCGAGAGGCGCAGCGAGTCCTGGAAGTTCACGCTACTGCCCGTCGTCCATGCGAAGGATGGCCAGGAAGGCCTCCTGCGGGATCTCGACGGAACCGATCCGCTTCATCCGCTGCTTGCCTTCCTTCTGCTTTTCCAGGAGCTTGCGCTTGCGGGTGATGTCGCCGCCGTAGCACTTGGCCAGCACGTTCTTGCGCATCGCCCGGATCGTCTCGCGGCTGATGATATGAGAACCAATGGCCGCCTGGACCGGAACTTCGAACATCTGGCGCGGGATCAGCTCCTTCAGCTTCTCGACCAGCCCCTTCCCAACCCGGAAGGCATTCTCCTTGTGGACGATCAGCGAGAGCGCATCCACCGGCTCGCCGCTGACCATGATGTCCAGCTTCACGAGATCCCCGAGCCGATAGCCGAGGTACGAATAGTCGAGGCTGGCATAGCCCGATGACCGGCTCTTCAGCTGGTCGTAGAAGTCGATGATCAGCTCGGCGAGCGGCATCTCGAAGTGCAGGTTGACGCGCTTGGGATCGAGGTACTCCATGTTGATGAAGTCGCCGCGGCGGGTGGTCGCGAGCTCCATGAT
>DATCOX010000055.1:0-19503 GCA_036564495.1 Candidatus Limnocylindria bacterium | reverse complement strand
TCGCATCTGCCGTCCCGGGCATGGGGGCACGGTAGGAGGGCGGCGCGATGCCCGACCAGTGCCGAATGGCCCGCTGTCGGCCCATCGCTAAACTATCCGTCCCATGCCCCCGACCGACGAGATCCTCGTCCATGCCCGCGGCCTGACCAAGCGCTTCGATGCCTTCACGGCGGTGAACGCGGTCGACTTCGACGTGCGCACCGCCGAGGCGTTCGGCTTCCTCGGCCCGAACGGGGCGGGCAAGACGAGCACGATGCGCATGATCGCTTGCTCCTCGCCGGTGACCGAGGGCGAGCTCTCGGTTATCGGCATGGACCCGCGCACCCAGGCGCCGCAGATCAAGGCGCGCCTCGGCGTGGTCCCGCAGGCAGACAACCTCGACGCGGAGCTGACCGTCGAGGAGAACCTGCTGATGTACGCGCGCTATTTCGACATGCCGATGTCGGTGGCGCGCCCGCGGGCGGCCGAGCTGCTCGAGTTCATGCAGCTCTCCGAGCGGGCAGGCGACCAGGTGGAGCCGCTCTCCGGGGGGATGAAGCGCCGGCTCACCATCGCGCGGGCGCTCATCAACGACCCGGAGCTGATCATCCTCGATGAGCCGACGACAGGCCTCGACCCGCAGGCACGCCACCTCCTGTGGGAGCGCCTCTACCGGCTCAAGCAGCGTGGCGCGACGCTGATCATCACCACCCATTACATGGACGAGGCCGAGCAGCTCTGCGATCGGCTCGTGGTGATGGACAAGGCCGAGATCGTGGCGTCCGGGACGCCGCGCGAGCTGATCGAGAAGTACGCGACGAAGGAGGTGCTCGAGCTGCGCATCCCCGACGAGGCTCGCTCGAGCCTGGACGGCCGCCTCGACGGCCTCGCCGAGCGGGTCGAGGAGCTGCCGGACCGCTTCCTCCTCTACGCCAACGACGGCGAGCGGGCGCTCGAGGGCGTCCACGGCCGTGAGATCCCGATCGAGTCGGCGCTCGTGCGCCGCGCCACCCTCGAGGACGTCTTCCTGCGGCTTACTGGCCGCTCGCTGGTGGAGTGATGGCGGTCATCGCACGGCCACGAACCCAGCCCGCGAGCGTCGCGAGCGCGCTGGCGGGTGCGGCGCGGGTGCTCCAGCGCAACCTGCTCGTCTATCGGCGCACCTGGCGCGGCAGCCTCTTCGGCTCGTTCCTGACCCCGCTCCTGTACCTGACCGCGATGGGAATCGGCCTCAGCCAGCTCATGGCGCGCGGCGGGAGCGACATGCTGGGCGGGGTGCGGTACCTCGACTTCCTGGGCCCCGGCATCCTGGCCAGCAGCTGCATGCAGACGGCCAGCTTCGAATCGACCTACCCGATCATGGGCAAGATCAGCTGGCGCAAGAACTACGAGGCGATCCTCGCCACGCCGATGGAGGTCCACCACCTGCTCCTCGGCGAGCTGAGCTGGATCGCGTTCCGCCTCACCACCATGGCCAGCGTCTTCCTCTTCGTGCTGACCCTGTTCGGGATCCCGCGCAGCCCGCTGGCGCTGCTCGCCATCCCGTTCGCGGTGCTGACCGGAGTGGCCTTCGCGGCGCCGATCATCGGTTTCGCCGCCACCCGCCACAACGACTCCGGCTTCGCCGCCCTCTTCCGCTTCGTCATCAACCCGCTCTTCCTGTTCAGCGGCACGTTCTTCCCTGTCTCGCAGCTGCCCGATGCGGTCGAGTGGGTCGCCGCGGCCACGCCGCTCTACCACGGCGTCGCGCTGGTGCGCGGCGCGGTCCTCGACAGCATGCCGTCGAGCTGGCCGCTGCACGTCGCGTACCTCGTTGTCTGGGTGGCGATCACCGGCTACATCGCGTATCGCCTGCTGCGTCGGAGGCTCGTCAAGTGACCGCCATCGCGCGACGCAGGCCGGTCCCCGTCCCCGCCAGCGGCCTGGTTGCCTCGCTCCTTCGCTCGCGGCGCCTCGTCCAGCGAAACCTGCTCGTCTACAAGCGGACCTGGATGGTCATCTTCAGCGGCTTCTTCGAGCCGCTCTTCTATCTGCTCGGGATCGGCTACGGGCTCGGCACGCTGGTGGGCGGGATCCAGCTCTCCGACGGGCGCACGATCTCGTACGCCGCGTTCGTCGCGCCGGCGCTGCTCGCCACCGCGAGCATGAACGGGGCGATCGCCGAGTCGATCTTCAACGTCTTCTTCAAGCTCAACTTCAGCAAGACGTACGACGCCATCCTGGCCACGCCGCTCGGGATCCGCGAGATCGCCGTCGGCGAGATGCTCTGGTCCCTCTTCCGTGGGTCGCTCTACGTGCTCGCGTTCGTGCTGGTCATGATCGGGATGGGGCTGGTCATCTCACCGCTCCTCTTCCTGGTGATCCCGGCCTCGATCCTCGTGGGGGCGGCGTTCAGCGCCGCCTGCCTGGCCGCATCGGCCTACCTGCGCACGGTGCAGGACTTCGACCTGCCGATGGGCCTGGTGGTGATGCCGATGTTCCTGTTCAGCGGCACCTTCTTCCCGATCAGCGTCTACCCGCAGGCGATCCAGCTGGCGATGGAGCTGACGCCGCTCTTCCACGCGGTCGGGCTCCTCCGCGGGCTCGCCACCGGCCTGCTCGGCTGGCACGAGCTGTGGGACCTGGTCTACCTGGTCGCCTTCGGGGCGATCGCGATGTGGATCGCGCTCAACCGCCTGGAGCAGCGCCTGATCAAGTAGCGCGCGACCGCCGCGTCCATCTGATGGCACCCTGCCGGGTCTCACGGATGGTTTGGTGCTGTGGCACGAGCCAAATCGGGCCTCAGACCCCCAGAAGGGACACCTTCCGACATCAAACCCGCAGGCTGGGGCCATTAGAGGCTCACCGCGTGAGCCCCGCCCCTAGGGCTCGCGGCCCAGCAGCATCGGGAAGGCGCCCCGCAAGTAGACGACGCCGGAGATCACCGCCAGGGCGGTCGCCAGCAGAGCCAGCCCAAAGCCGATGGCCTGGATCGTTCCCGCCTCGATGACGCGCGCGGTGGGGCCACCGGTGCCCGCGTCGAAGGCAAGGAGCAGGACCGCGATCGCCACGTTCGTGGCGAATGCCTTCCACTTGCCGACCCCGCGGGCAGCGATCACCACGCTCGCGGAGGCGGCGACCTGCCGCACCCCCTGGACCACCAGCTCGCGGATGAGGAGCGTCGCCACGATCCAGGTCGGGAGCAGGTCGACCTCGACCATCGCCACCAGGACGCCGGCCACCAGCACCTTGTCGGCGGTCAGGTCCAGGAAGATGCCCAGGGCCGACACCTGGTCGCGCGCCCGGGCGATCCGCCCATCGAGGTAGTCGGTCGTGGCCGCGGCGGTGAAGACCACGAACGCCAACAGCCCGGCGCCGGGGAACGGCAGGAGGAGCAGCAGGACGACGATCGGGGTCGCCGCGATGCGCGCCAGGCCAAGCATGTTCGGAAGCGTGGTGAGGCGAGATGGGCTCATCGGCCGATCCTGCGTTCAGTTCCCGCTCGCAGCCGCGCGATATTGTCGCGATGCGCGATCGTCACCATGCCGGCGCCCCCGACCCCCATGGCCACGGCGGCCCAGGTCGCCTGGCCGAGTGGGACGAGCGCCGTGGTGACGAGCGGCGCCAGCAGCGCGCCGACCACCGAGCCGAGCGAGACGAACCGGGACCGCCACACGATGACGGCGAACACGGGGACCACGATGGCAAGCACCCAGGGGGCGGTGGCCAGCATCGCCCCGGCGAAGGTGGCGACGCCGCGCCCTCCTCGAAAGCCGATGAAGACCGAGCGGATGTGCCCCGCCACCACGGCCACGCCCGCGGCCGCAGCCACCCAGGGCGGTGAGCCGGGCGGCCCGGCGTCATAGAGCCAGGCCACCAGCAGGACAGCCAGCGCGCCCTTGGCGAAGTCGAGCAGGAAGGTGAGCACCGCGCCTGCGAGGCCAACCGTGCGCAGCGCGTTGGTGGCGCCGATGCGGCCCGACCCGTGCTCGCGCAGGTCCACCCCGCCGGCCACGCGCCCGACCAGGAGGCCGAACGGCAGCGCGCCGATCAGGTAGGCCACCACGACCAGGATCGCCGCGCCGGGGATGCCGGTCATCGTCGATCCCCCGATCGGTGCGTCAGGCTACGGCCGGGGAGCCGAGCGACCGGTGAGCGCGCGCGTGCCGAACGCCACCGCTACCCACCCCAGCGCGACCCCGGCGCCGATATACGCGGCGAATGGCATGCCACTCGGCCAGGCGAGCGAGAAGCCGATGAGGCCCGCGGCCACCCCGCCGCCAAGCGCCCACGCCAGGAATCGGCTCGAGATGGCACCGGGAGGTGCGCTCGGCGCAGCGGCGCGCCGAGCCTTGCGGCGCTCGAGCTGCTGCTGCCGGGCGCGCGCCGGGCCAGACGTGGGCAGGGCATACGGGTCCTGCTTCTTGGCCATGCGCTGATACGCGCGACGCTCTTCACGGGACATGGGCCGGAGTGTATCCGGATCACTCCGGTCTGTACCATACGTAACCGATGCACGAGATCTTCGACCAGTTCAAGCAGCAGCTCCCCGACATCGATCCGGCCGAGACCCAGGAGTGGCTCGACTCGCTCGACGGAGTGGTCGCGCAGGCCGGTCCGGAGCGCGCCCGCTTCATCATGTACAAGCTCCTGAAGCGCGCCCGCCAGCTGCAGGTGGGGCTGCCGCCGCTGGTCCAGACCCGCTACGTCAACACGATCTCGACCGAGCAGGAGCCGAACTTCCCCGGCGACGAGCGGATGGAGCATCGGATCCGCCAGATGATCCGCTGGAACGCGCTTGCCATGGTCGTGCGGGCGAATGCGAGCTTCGAAGGGATCGGGGGGCACCTCTCCACCTACGCAAGCGCGGCGAGCCTGTACGAGGTCGGCTTCAACCACTTCTTCCGCGGGCGGGACGATGGTGGTGCCGGCGACCAGATCTTCTTCCAGGGCCACGCGGCACCAGGCATGTATGCGCGGGCCTTCCTCGAAGGGCGCCTCAGCGAGGAGCAGCTCGACCACTTTCGCCGCGAGACCGGCGGCCCGGGGACCGGCCTCTCCTCGTACCCGCACCCGCGCACGATGCCGGACTTCTGGCAGTTCCCGACCGTCTCGATGGGCCTGGGGCCGATGACCGCGGTCTACCAGGCCCGCTTCAACCGCTACCTCGCGGCGCGCGGCATTGCCGATACGAGCGCCAGTCGGGTGTGGGCGTTCGTCGGCGACGGCGAGATGGACGAGCCGGAGTCGCTCGGCGCGCTGGGCCTCGCGGCACGCGAGGGCCTCGACAACCTGATCTTCGTCGTCAACTGCAACCTCCAGCGCCTCGACGGGCCGGTGCGCGGCAACGGCAAGATCATCCAGGAGCTGGAGGCGACCTTCCGCGGCGCCGGCTGGCACGTGATCAAGGTCATCTGGGCGCGGGAGTGGGACGACCTGCTCGCCCGCGACCGCGACGGCGTGCTGCTGACGAAGATGAACGAGACGCTCGACGGCGACTACCAGAAGCTGTCGGTGGCCGATGGCGCCTACATCCGCGAGCACTTCTTCGGGCCCGATCCTCGTCTCCGGGCGCTCGTCGAGCACCTTCCGGACGACGCCCTCGCCAAGCTGCGTCGAGGCGGGCACGACTACCGCAAGGTCTACGCGGCCTACGCCGCGGCCGTGTCCCACACCGGCGCGCCGGTCGTGATCCTGGCCAAGACGGTCAAGGGCTGGGCGCTGGGCCCCGGCATCGAGGGTCGCAACGTCACCCATCAGGCCAAGAAGCTGAACCAGGAGGAGCTGAGGGTCTTCCGCGATCGCCTGGAGCTGCCAATCCCCGACGACCAGCTCGCGAACGCGCCCTACTACCACCCCGGGAAGGACTCGCCGGAGATCGAGTACATGCTCGAGCGACGCCGCCAGCTCGGCGGTCTGGTGCCGCGCCGAATCGTGCAGCCCAAGCCGCTGCCAGCTGCAGCGGATGCCGCCTACGCGGAGCTCTTCGCGGGAGCCGATCGCCCGGCGAGCACGACGATGGCCTTCAGCCGCCTGCTCCGCAACCTTGTCCGCGACAAGGAGCTCGGCAAGCGGATCGTGCCGATCATCCCGGACGAGGCCCGCACCTTCGGCATGGACCCCCTCTTCAAGGAGGTCGGGATCTACAACCCGCTGGGACAGCGCTACACGGCGGTCGACAAGGAGCTCCTCCTTTCCTACGTCGAGGCGACCGACGGGCAGATCCTGGAGGAGGGGATCACCGAGGCCGGTGCGATGGCCGACTTCACCGCCGCGTCGACCAGCTACGCCACCCACGGCGAGCCGATGATCCCGTTCTACACCTTCTATTCGATGTTCGGCTTCCAGCGCACCGGCGACCAGATCTGGGCGATGGGCGACGCGCGCGGGCGCGGCTTCATGATGGGTGCCACCGCTGGCCGCACCACGCTCACCGGGGAGGGGCTGCAGCACGACGATGGCCACAGCCACATCCTGGCCAGCACCCTCCCGAACGTGCTCGCCTACGACCCCGCCTTCGCCTACGAGCTGGCGATCATCGTGCGCGAGGGGATCCGGCGCATGTACGGCGAGAAGGGCGAGGACATCTTCTACTACCTGACCCTCTACAACGAGAACTGGGCGATGCCGCCGAAGCCCGATGGCGTCGAGGAGGGGGTCCTGCGCGGCCTCTACCGCTTCCGCACCGCGGAGCGCGGCTCGCGGCGCGTCCAGCTGCTCGGATCCGGATCGATCCTGCACCAGGCGATGCGCGCCGCCGACCTGCTGGCCGAGCGGTACGACGTCGCCGCCGACATCTGGAGCGTGCCGTCCTTCCAGCAGCTGCGCAACGACGCCCTCTCGGCGGAGCGCTGGAACCGGCTGCATCCGGAGGCGGAGGCGCGAATGCCGTATGTCGTCCAGCAGCTGGGCAGCACGACCGGCCCGATCGTCGCGGCCACCGACTATCTCAAGTCACTCCCCGACATGGTGTCGCGCTGGATCGACCGGCCGTTCACCGTGCTGGGGACCGATGGGTTCGGCCGCAGCGACACCCGCGAGGCGCTGCGCATGCACTTCGAGGTGAGCCCGGAGCAGATTGCCTACGCCGCGCTCCACGGCCTGTGCCTGACCGGTGCCGCGGACCGCGGCGAGCTGGTCAAGGCGATCGGCGAGCTGGGGATCGACCCCGAGCGCATCGACCCGCGCGAGGCCTAGCGCCTAGCTCGCTCCCTCGCCGATCAGCGGAACCGCTCCGCGCAGACGGGCGCCGCAGGCCGGGCAGAAGCGATAGTCCGGCTGCACCCAGGCGTTGCAATCGTCACAGCGAGCTGGAGGCAGCGCCCGCATCCCGGCCAAAAGCGCGGCCATGGCCGCTCGGGCGGTCCGGCGCAGCTCCCGGCCGCTGCGCAGGCTGATCGGCGGCCGCCAGGCAACCCGAGGCGAAGCCGGGATCGGCTGCGCCATCGTCTGCTGGCGCAGGTAGAGCAGACGAGCGTGGTCGTACTCCGCCCGCGACCGTGGATCGATCAGGACGGAGCGGACGGCGTTGACGACCTGCATCTCCTGGGTGGCGCGCTCCGACGCGTTGCGATCCGGGTGGAAGGCGCGGGCCAGGCGGCGGCAGGCGGAGAGGATGTCGGCGCGACCGGCGCTCGGAGGGAGTCCCAGCAGCCGGTAGACGTCGCGTTCCGGTTGATACGGCAGGAGACGCAGGTCCATCGGGGCTGGGCGGATGGTAGCCGACCGGCCGGCCGGCTCGCGGCCCGATCCCGCATGGCAATTCGCGCTGTCGGGCGATCATTTTAGAAGGCTGACTTACACAAATATGATTACGGGCTTGACAAGTCGCAAGGCACCTACTAATCTACGACCAGCGACTACGAAAACATACAACTCGATTGACAGAACGCAAGGAGCGCAACAACGATGTACAACCAGTTCCAGCTCGCCGTCCTGGCCACCGAGGACCAGATTCGGCACACCCGCTCGCGCAAGACCCTTCGGGCGCGGAACGCGAACGCCAGCACCGGCATCAAGCGCATCTTCCGCCTCGGCGGCGACCACCAGGTCGGGCGGCGATAGATGGCCCGCGACGTCATCTCGACCTGCCCTGTCTGCGAGGGCGAGCTCGCCATCACCCGGCTTCATTGCCGCAGCTGCGGAACGGCGCTGGAGGGTGAGTTCGGGGTCGGCCGGTTCGGGCGACTCTCGCGCGAGCAGCTCAGCCTGCTCGAGTCCTTCCTCCGCTCCCGCGGCAACCTGAAGGACCTCGAGCGCGAGCTCGGGATCTCCTACCCCACCGTTCGCGGCCGGATCGAAGCCCTCCTGCGCGCCCTCGGCCTGGCCGATGGCGATGAGCCGGTCGTCGCAGACGAGCCGGCAGAGGCCGACGCACCGAATCCCACCATCGACGAGGATGCGGTCGCGCGCCGCGCGATCCTGGACCGCCTCGCCCGTCGGGAGATCTCTGCCGAGGACGCCGCCGATGCCCTTCGCTCCCTGGGAGGCGCCTGAGCCATGGGCACCTACGTCCGCACCCAATCGATCGATCACCGCGTTGGCGAGCGCGGCAGGATCTCGCTGGCGGTCACCTCCGGGGACATCCGCGTCCGTGGCGTGGCCGGCGGCGACGCGCACATCCGCGCCACCTTCGAGATCTCCGCCGGCTCGGACGCCGACGCGGACCGCATCTTCGAGACGGTCCAGCTGCGCGTCAGCCGCTCCAGCGGTGAGCTGAGCGTCGAGGAGCACGAGGGGAGCCATTCGGTCGGCTCCGTCATCGGCCGCATCTTCGGAGCGGCCAACCAGTACGAGCTGACGGTCGAGGCCGACGTGCCCTCCGCCGCCAACCTGCAGCTGACCGCCGTCTCGTCCGACGTCGACGTCACCGACCTCCGCGGCGAGCAGCGATATCGCACCGTCTCGGGCGACCTGAGCGTCTCGAAGGCGGGCGGATCGGTCCGCCTGGAGAGCGTGTCGGGGGATGCCACCATCCGCGCCGATGAGCCCCTCGACCTTCATTCACAGGGCGTCTCGGGCGACCTGAACCTGACCGCGCCCACCCTCCGCTCGCTGAGCGCCAACACCGTGTCGGGCGACGTCGAGCTCGAGGCCCAGCTTGATGCCGGGGGCGCGTTCCGGGTCGAGACCGTGAGCGGCGACCTGGGCGTCGGCCTGGTGGGCGATGCCACCTTCGAGATCCACGGCCTCTCCACCGACGTCAGCAGCGAGCTCGACCATCGGCTCGAGGGCCAGGTCGACCGCCGCCGCCTCATCATCGGCCAGGGCGGACCTCGGCTGGTCTTCAACTCGATGTCCGGGGACGTCAACGTGCGCCGACCGCGACGCATCAGCCCCACCCCGGCCGCTCCGGCTGCGACGGTGGCTGAACGGCAGTCCGAGCTCGACGTGCTCCGCGCCCTCGAGCGCGGCGAGATCGACGTCGACGAGGCGACCCGTCGGCTGGCCGGCGGGAGCTGAGATGGGCGACGAGCTGGCCACGATCCTGCGGCTGGTGAGCGAGGGGACGCTGACCGCCGAGGAGGCCGCGCCGATCATCGAGGCGCTGACCCGGCAGGCGGCGCCGCTGCATCCCGGGCCCTCGTCGCCTCCCGGACCCACCACGACCCCGGGACCGGGCAAGGGGCGCGGCCGCCGTATCCGGATCCAGATCACCGAGCGTGGCCGCCGGGTGATCGACGTGCGCGTGCCGCTCGCCTTCGCGGCGATGGCGGCCAGGATGGTGCCGGGCATCCCGGACAGCTACGCCGCCATGATCAAGGAGGCGGTCGAGACCGATACGGTCGGCCCGATCGTCGACCTCACCGAGGACGAGGATGGCGACGCGGTCCTGATCACCATCGAATGACGGCCGTGGACGGTACCGACACCATTCCCGCGGCTTCAAAGGCAGGCCCCAACCTGCTGCGCCCATTGCGGGTTCGCGACTTCCGATTGCTCTTCGCCGGCGAGACCATCTCGGTCATCGGCGACCACTTCCACTTCGTGGCGCTTGCCTGGCTGACGTTGCAGCTCACCGGATCCGGCCTCGCGCTCGGCAGCGTGCTGATGGTCGCGGCCATCCCACGCGCGATCTTCATGCTGCTGGGCGGGGCGCTCTCCGATCGTTTCTCGCCGCGCAGCCTGATGCTCTACTCGAACGCAGCCCGCGCGGTCGTGGTGGGCATTGTCGCCGCGCTGGTGTTGACCGGTCGCGCGGAGCTCTGGCAGCTCTACATCATGGGCGGCATCTTCGGGGTGGTCGACGCCCTGTTCTACCCAGCGATCAGCTCGATCCTGCCGATGCTCGTCGACGACCCGACCCTGCCTCCGGCCAACGCGCTCATGCAGGGCAGCCAGCAGCTGGCGGGGCTGATCGGGCCCGCCCTGGCCGGCGTGATGGTGGCCGTGGCCCACACTGGACCGGCCTTCGCTATCGATGCTGTCTCGTTTGCGGTGGCGACAATTGCGATCCTCCTGGTGATGGGCGGTCGTCGTCCGGTCAAACCGAAGGACGCCAATGGCGGCAACCCGAGCCTGGTCGCTTCGGTCGGAGCGGGTTTGGGCTACGTCTGGAGCGATCCGGCGGTCCGCTCTCTCATCCTGCTGATCGCCGCGTTCAACTTCGCCTTCAACGGGACGTTGCTCGTAGGCCTTCCCTTCCTGGCCGATCACGTCCTGGGCGGCGGCTCTGCGACGTTCGGCATCCTGCTCAGCGCTTACGGCGGCGGCGCGGTCGCCGGAGCGGCGCTCGCCGGCAAACGTGTGCCGCGACTGGGCACGTTGGTCCTGGTTATCGCGATTGGTATGGGCGTGGCGTTGGGGTTGATCGGTGTCGCGCCGAACATCCCGACGGCGTTCGCCATGCTTGCGGCGATCGGCATCGGCGCCGGCTTCCTGAACGTGCACATCATCTCGTGGCTCCAGGGCCGTACGGCCGAGGAGATGCGCGGTCGGGTGATGAGCATGGTGATGCTCGGCGCCATTGGGCTCGCGCCGATCAGCTACGCGCTGGCGGGCCTGATCGTCGATCTCGGCCCGGTGTCACTGATGTTCGGCGTGGCTGGCGCGATCGTGGTCGTGGCCTCGATCGCGGGCTTCGCCTCTGGCGTGGCGGAGCGGGTGACGTATGCGTCGGATGCCTAGAATCGGAGGCCGTGAGCCCGCCCGCTGACCCGACAGCCGTCCCATGGTGGGCGGGCGCGGTCATCTACCAGGTCTATCCCCGCAGCTACGCCGATGCGAATGGCGACGGGATCGGCGATCTCCGCGGGCTGATGGACCAGCTCGACCACCTGGCCGGAAGCGATCGCGCGCTGGGCGTCGACGCGGTGTGGCTCTCCCCCATCTACCCCTCCCCCCTGGCCGATTACGGCTACGACGTCGCCGATTTCACGGGCGTGGCGGCCGAGTACGGCACGCAGGCCGACTTCGATCGCCTCGTGGCGGCCTGCCATGCGCGCGGCCTGCGGCTGATGCTCGACCTCGTCCCGTGCCACACCTCGGTCGAGCATCCGTGGTTCGTCGAGAGCCGCGCATCGCGAACGAGCGTTCGCCGCGATTGGTACACCTGGGCCGATCCGGGGCCCGGCGGCGGCCCGCCGAACAACTGGCGGGCGGCCTTCGGCGGCTCGGCCTGGAAGCTCGAGCCGGCGACCGGGCAGTACTACCTGCACTCCTTCTACCCCGAGCAGCCCGACCTCAACTGGCGCAACGGCGCCGTGGTGGAGGCGATGGCCGAGGTGATGCGCTCCTGGTTCGAGCGTGGCGTGGACGGGTTCCGGGTGGATGCCATCACCCACGCCATGAAGGATCCGTTGCTGCGCGACAACCCGCCGGCCGGCGCGCCGATCCCGCCCTTCCCACCCGATCGAACCGGGCAGGAGCACGTCTGGGACGACGACCGTCCCGAGATGTCCGAGGTGGTCGCATCGCTGCGGCGGGTCGCCGACGAGTATCCGGGGCGGCTGCTGCTGGGCGAGGCCTACCTCCCCGTCGAGCGGCTGGTGCGCTACTTCGGCGACGGCCGCGGCTTCCAGCGGGTCTTCGACTTCGAGCTGACGCTGATCGAGTGGGGCGCGGCGCCGCTGCGCCGGACGATCGAGCGCGCCGAGCGCTTCACGCCCTCAGGCGCCGAGCCGAGCTGGGCCCTCTCGAACCACGACCTGTCTCGCCACGCCACCCGCTTCGGCGAGGAGCGCTCCCGGCTCGCCGCCATGCTCCTGCTCGCGATACGCGGCACGATCTGCCTGTATGCCGGCGAGGAGATCGGGATGGTGGACGCGCCCGCCTCGACCGTGCCGTTGCACGACCGCTTCGGCCGCGATCGCCAGCGCACCCCGATGCAGTGGGACGGCTCCCCGCTCGGCGGGTTCACGGCCCGCGAGCCGTGGCTCCCGCTGGTCGACCCCGAGGCGCGCAACGTCGCCGACCAGTCAACCGATCCCGCCTCACTGCTCAACCTCTACCGCCGCCTGCTCGAGCTGCGTCGGAGCTCCCCGGCGCTGCGGCACGGGTCGCTGCAGCTCGTCGATGGGCTGCCGCCCGACGTCGTGGCCTGGATCCGGGCTCACGCCGAGGAGCGCGTCCTGGTGGTCGGAAACATGGGCGACGCTGCACTGACGCTCGATCTGTCGCGGGTTGCAGCCGCCGGCGAGGTGCTCGCGGCGACCGACACGCACCGCGGCCGGGTCCGGCTCGGAGAGCTGCGGCTTGGGCCTTCCGAAGGGCTGCTCGCGCGCCTGTGAACGGCGGCGGCCCACCACGATCGGTGCTGTAATACCCGGCGCATGACTTCCAACCGCCCACCGGACCGCGGCAACGACCCGAACGAGCCGCGGCTCGATCCCCTGCTCGAGGTCCGCGAGAAGCGCAAGGGCCAGCGCCTCGGCGACTCGTACGTCCGCATCGTGCGGCCCTTCGAGGACGAGTTCGAGCGCGAGGAGGGCCGCCTGGTGGCCACCGAGCGGACCGTGCTCGATCGGAGCGGCTGGACGTCGATGATCCGGCGGATCCGCACCGTGCTGATCGGGCGTCCGATCTCGAGCGACCATGAGACGCACGAGCGGCTCACCAAGCTGAAGGCGCTGGCCGTCTTCAGCAGCGACAACATCAGCTCATCGGCCTATGCCACCGAGGAGATGATGCGGATCCTGGTGCTGGCCGGGATCGGCGCCTTCTCGCTGGTCATGCCACTCACGCTGGTCATCGCCGTGATCCTGGCGATCGTGGCGACCAGCTACCGCCAGACGATCAAGGCCTATCCCCAGGGCGCCAGCAGCTACATCGTCGCCAGCGACAACCTGGGCGACCTGGCCGGGCTGGTCGCCGCCTCGGCCCTGCTGATCGACTACGTGCTGACGGTCGCGGTCTCCGTCTCCGCCGGCGTGGCGGCGGTCACCTCCATCGCGCCGAGCCTCTTCGACCAGCGCGTCCTGATCAGCGTCGCGATCGTGGCGGTCCTGATGGTCGGCAACCTGCGTGGCATCCGTGAGTCCGGCTCGATCTTCATGGCGCCGACCTACCTGTACCTGATCGCGATGATCGCGCTGATCGGGTGGGGCCTCGCCCGCCAGTTCGTGTTCGGGGACCTCGGCACCTTCAACGTTCCGCCGTCCTGGGCGGAGGCGTACCGGACCCAGGCGATCGGCGGCCTGACCCTGATCCTGATCCTGCGCGCCTTCAGCTCGGGCGCCGTGGCGCTGACCGGCACCGAGGCGATCTCCGACGGCGTCCCGGCCTTCAAGCCACCCGAATGGAAGAACGCCCGCACCACGCTGACCGCGGCGGCGATCATCTTCGGGTCGCTCTTCATCGGCATCAGCTGGCTGGCCGGCTCGATCGGGGTCGTCCCCGACCCGGACGAGCAGCAGACCGTGCTATCGCTGATCGCCCGGCACGTGTGGGGCGACGGCGGGCTGCTCATCTTCCTGCAGCTCACCACCGCGCTGATCCTGGCCCTCGCCGCCAACACCAGCTTCGCCGACTTCCCGCGCCTGTCGAGCTTCCTGGCACGCGATGGCTTCATGCCGCGCCAGTTCGGCTTCCGGGGTGAGCGCCTGGCCTTCACCACCGGAATCATCGCCCTCTCAGGCCTGGCCGTCCTGCTTCTCATCGTGTTCGACGCGAGCGTGACCGCCCTCATCCCGCTCTACACGGTGGGCGTCTTCGTGGCCTTCACCCTCTCGCAATCGGGGATGGTGCGGCGCTGGTGGCATCGGCGCGAGCCGGGCTGGCGCATAGGACTCGTGATCAACGGGCTCGGCGCGCTCACCACCGGGGTCATCGCGCTCATCGTGGCGAGCTCGAAGTTCCTCTCCGGCGCCTACGTGGTCATCATCATGGCGCCGCTGCTGATCGCCCTGATGCTCGCGATCCGGTCCCACTACCGGAACATGGAGCGCCAGCTCAAGGCCGTCCCCGGCACCGATGACGACGTCGAGCCCGACCCGATCGTGATCGTGCCGCTGGCCCGCCTCGACCGTCCCGCGCGCCGCGCGCTCGCCTTCGCGCGCACGATCTCGCCGCACGCCACGGCGGTGCACATCACGAACGACCCGCACACCGCGGACCAGCTGCGCGAGCACTGGGGAACGCTCGGTGGGCCGATGGAGCTGGTGGTGGTCGAGTCGCCGTACCGTGCCCTGGTCGGGCCGCTGCTCCGCTACATGGACGCCCTCCAGAGCCTCCATCCAGACCGCCCGATCGTGGTGGTCCTCGCCGACGTGGTCCCGCGGCACTGGTGGGAGAACCTGCTGCACAACCAGACCAGCCTGCGGCTGAAGCTGCGCCTCTTCGGCCGCAAGAACACGATCGTGGTCGACGTCCCATTCACCCTCGAGGACTGAGCGCTCACTCAGGACGTAGGCCCGTACAGGTTCCAGACCAGGATCCCCCACGTGTGCACCGCCACCCCGAAGGCGACGGCCGCCACGAGGCTCCACGACGCGCGCTCGCGGTACGCCCAGCCGAGCAGCAGCAGGAGGAGGGGGACGGCGTCCAGGATGAACCGATAGCCGAACTGGGCGAAGCCCCACGAGCCGTGCATGATGTCCGGCAGGAGGATCAGCTCCACCGAGAGCCAGGTGATCGCCACCAGCGGCCCGCGCGCCTTCAGCGCCCAGAACAGGAACGGGGCCGAGAGCGTCAGCGACAGCCCGGTGAGCGACGGCTTGAGGTACGGGAAGGTGTCCACAATCACCGGGCCCTGGATGAAGATCGCGTACATCTGGCGCGGGATGTAGAACGGCGAGATGAGGCCGTGGCTGAACCACGGCTCGTCGGTCACCAGCCCGCCGGCATTGCCCGAGGGGATGTGCGCGTAGCCGGTGTCGAACGGCGATCCGAAGCGCGCGACGTTGTAGGCGGCGAAGAGCAGCGCCGGCACGGCCAGCGCGAGCAGCAGCTGGGCGTGCGCCCGGGTCGGGCGCCATCGGTCCGCGAAGAGAGCGAGCAGGAGGGGGAGCGCCAGCCCGGTCGGCAGCCGGCTGCCCGCAGCCAGGCCTAGGGCAAGCCCCGCCAGCGCCGGCAGGCGGCGTCGAACGGCCAGGTTGAGGGCCAGCAGCAGGAAGAGCGTCGCGACCACCTCGGCGTAGTGATGGGTGCCGGCCATGCCGGCGACCCACCAGTGGGTGGTAAAGGCGAAGCCGATGACGATCACCAGCCTGGGCCGCAGCGCGACGCCGATCCCCGCCAGCAGGTACCAGGCCAGGGCCACGTTGGCCGCGCCGACGATCGCCGACATGACATTGCCGGACAGCTCCCCCACACCCGGGAAGAGGCCGAGCAGCGCGACGACCGACATGAGGGTCAGGGCCGGCACCGGCGGGAAGGGCGAGTACTGCGCGCCGCTGCCGTCGGGGACCGGCACGAGCTCCATCCAGGGCCGGTCGACGGGGATCGAGAGGCGGCCGCGCAGGAACGCGTCGGCGAGGGGCACGAACTGGTCGCCGCCGGCTCCCTGCGGACCGGTGAACCAATAAACGACCCCGGCGAACAGCGCGAGGCCAATCCCCACGAGGTGCTCGGGCTCCGCCTCGCGGTCCGGCTGGGCGGCGGTCACGCCCGCGAGTTTAGGTGAGGTTCTCGGTCGTGGCGCTACTCGATCAGCGGCGCGTCTTCGGGGGTCGGCGCGATCGCGAAGCCGGCGGGTATGACCCGCATCGTCCGGATCGGCGAGAACCAAATGAAGGCGAACGCCGCGACGCCACCGAGGATCCCGATCGCCATCGCCGCCCGCAGTCCGAGGAGCTCGGCGAGGATCCCGCCCACGATCGTGCCGACCAGGCTGAGCAAGGTGGTGTAGGTGCTGATCGAGGCGGTGACCCGGCCCAGGATGCGCGGCGCCACGATCGACTGCGTCAACGACGTCTCGACCACGTCGTAGAGCGTGCCGGCGGAATCGCCGATCAGCTGCTGGGCCACGAGAAAGGCCGCGCCGACCAGCACCGCACCGGAAGGCGCCAGCGGGATCAGGGCGTTCCCGACGGTGAACCCGGCCATCCCCAGCAGCATCGTCTGCCCGATCCCGAGCCTCGCGATGACCCGGCCAGCCA
The DNA here is from genome assembly GCA_036564495.1 of Candidatus Limnocylindria bacterium. Lineage (GTDB taxonomy): Bacteria > Chloroflexota > Limnocylindria > QHBO01 > QHBO01 > CF-167. Next base: position 3,010 of record DATCOX010000055.1, on the reverse strand, counting down.
CCGCGGCCCCGAGGAACGAGCCGGCGCCACCGACGCCCGCGATGATGCCGATCGCCGCTGGCCCCAGGGCGAGGTCGCGCGTCGCGAAGAGCAGGTAGACCGTCCCGAAGATCCCCCACAGCAGGTGCGTCGAGCCGTGCGCCGCAGCGATCGCACGCAGGGTTGGCGAGCCCAGCACGACACGAAGGCCGTCGCGGATCTCGCGCAACACCGGCTCGCGATCCACGACCGCGGGGACTGGCGGCTCCGGCTGCCGGATCGAGCCCAGTGCGAGCGCCGAGACGACGAACGAGGCCGCATCAACCGCGATCGCGATCGGCGCCGTGAAGAGCTGGATCAGGAAGCCGCTGACCCCGAAGCCGGTGAACTCGGCGGCCGAGGCGCTTGCCGTGAGGGCGCTGTTGGCCGTGACCAGCTGCGCCTTCGGGACGATCGTCGGCAGGTACGTCCGGCTGGCGACGTCGAAGCAGGTGGTGAGGATCGCGGCCAGGAACGCGACGATCAGCAGCTGCGGGAGCGCGAGCACGCCGGCGACCGCCGCCACCGGAATCGTCGCGAGCAGCGCCGCTCGACCCAGGTCGGCACCGACCATGATCGGGCGACGACGGAGCCGGTCGACCCACGCTCCGACCACGAGGCCCACCAGGAGCCCTGCCACGAGCTCGAGGCCGCGCAGGGCGGAGATCTCGAGCGGCCCGGCGCCCAGCATCAGGATCGCGGCGAGCGGAAGCGCCGTGCGCGTGATGAACGACCCGAAGTAGGAGACGGTGGTCGCCGCCCAGAGGCGGACGAACGCGCCGCTGCGCCAGATGGACGGCTCGCTTGAAATCACTTCGGGACTCTAGCCGCCGCGCCTAGCTCGTGAGCGTCACCTTCTTCAGACCCCGCGGCCGCTCGACGTCAAGGCCCTTGGCGCGCGCCAGCGCCGCGGTGAAGAGCTGGGCGGGGATGATGTCGACGAGGGCGATCGTGCTTCGCCGGGCGGGGGCTGAGACGACGGAATGAGGATTGGCGCGCCCGGCAGGAGCCGGACGCGGGGGCGCCATACGCTACCGCGTCCGCATCGTTGGACGAATCGAGGAGCTGGATGCGATACGCCGGTCGAAGCTCTCCTCTTGAGCCTCACTCACGGACTGTCCGCTGCGGTGATCGACTCGACCACGAAGCGCTGTTGGCAACCTCGTCGCACGCATGCCTGTGACTCCAGCCTGTGCGGCGCGAACATGGCCAGCGGGGTGCTCCCGCAGCCTGCCGCCGCTTCGTCGCGGAAATGCCCGACAACCTCGACCCACGTCTCCTGTTGAAGCAGCGCAGGGTCAACGCCGGGTGGGAGGTAGAGGTTGAGACTGCCCGCCAAAACTCCGCTTCGCCCGGCGTGAGATATCCGCCGGACATGCGTAGACTGCTACGAGTACCCGCGGAACTCGGTCGGTCACTGATTGAAGGAGACGTACGATGAAAACCCCCGTCCACGCCGCCAAGTTGCCGCTTTCGGCTGGCATCGCAGTTGCGTTCGCAATCGGCCTGCTCGCCGTCGCACAGATAGCAATCGCCGCCGGTCCGGCAGCGCCGGGCTTGGGAACGGCCGGATCGTTCGCGGTCCTCGCCGGCGCTGGGATCACCAACACGGGCCCGACGACCATCAAAGGCGACGTTGGCTCGTTCCCGACGACCACCCAGACCGGATTCGGCTCGGTCACCCTGAACGGAACCAATCACCACGGTGACGCGGTCACGCAGGGAGCCAAGACCGACCTGAAGACCGCCTACAACACTGCGGCGGGGAGCGGGCCGACGATCCCGGTTGCAGCCGACCTCGGGGGCCAGACCCTTGTGCCCGGCGTGTACAACTCCGCGTCCTCGCTCGCACTCACCGGCAAGCTGACCCTCTCAGGCACGTCGAGCGATGTCTGGATCTTCCAGGCCGGCTCAACGCTCACCACTGCCTCCGGAAGTAGTGTCGTCTTCATCGGCGGCGCAACCTCCTGCAACGTCTTCTGGCAGATCGGCAGCAGTGCCACGATCGGGACGGGCTCCAAGTTCAAGGGGACGATCATGGCCCTGCGTTCGATCACGGTGACGACCGGCGCGACCATCGACGGCCGAGCGCTGGCGCGGAACGGTGCAGTAACGCTGGACACCAACACCATCGACTCGTCGACCTGCTCGACAACGACATCGGCCTCGGCCTCGGGGAGCGTGGCGAACGCGGCTATGGGCAGCTCTGAACGAAGCGAGCCGCTGGGTGCGCTGCTGTTCGTGCTGGTCCTAATCGGCATCCTGGGCGTCTTGGCCACGGCCAACGTGCGAGCGGCCCGCTTGCGCAGGTAGGAAGAAGAGATGCCGGTGAAGAAACCAACCAAGAAGAGCTGAGGAGGGCCGGAAAGGATCTCCCGAACCGCGCATGCCCGAGAGTCGAGCGTCCGGGGCCGCAAAGACTCTGCAAGAAGAGGAGCTGCCGCCCTGTGCCCGCCGCCAGTGGCTGGCGATGGCTCTCCCGGAGTATATGGAGCTGGCGCGCCCCGGCAGGACAGGATCCTCGAAGAGGAGCTAACGCCCTATGCCCTCCGCCACGGACTGGCGATGGCTCTCCCGGAGTATATGGACCTGGCGCGCCCGGCAGGAGACGGGCACGCGGTCGCAACCATAACGATACCGATCCTCGGACGTGACGCCTGGCTGCGAGCTAGCGAAGGCCAGGCAGCGCGATGAGTACTGCCGACGGAGTAACTGGCCGAGGGCAACCCCGGTGGATCGATGAGGTCGAGCGAGGTTACGAGGGGGACGACGTCGCAGCCGCCATACGCCGGATTCGGCGGATACGCGGTCAGCACGCTCCAGATCCCGACCCGCCGCGCCGGCCAAGGAAGGCTGGCGATCGGAGGATTCCAGAAGGTGAGGGCACCTGGCCGTTCGGTCGAGGCAGGGATGGCCGGTGGATCAGGCAGCCGACGATCCCCGAGGTATCCGACAGAGCCCATGTCTTCGCTGAAGGCGACCTGCCCGCGAC
>DATCOX010000024.1:0-4635 GCA_036564495.1 Candidatus Limnocylindria bacterium | reverse complement strand
GACGAGGCGGAGCGAGATGAAGGAGAGGTCGAGCGTGGCGAGGTCGATCGGCTCCGGCAGGGCGTCGAGCCTCCGCAGGTTGGTACGCTCCATGCTCACGACCCGTGGGTCCCGCGCCAGGCGGTCGAGCAGCTGCCCGCGACCGACGTCGACCGCGTACACCATTCGCGCGCCATGGGCGAGGAGGACGTCGGTGAAGCCGCCGGTCGAGGCGCCGGCGTCGAGGCAGGCGCGTCCGGCTGGGTCCACGTCGAAGGCGTCGAGCGCCGCCTCCAGCTTCTCGCCGGCACGCGACGCCCAGCGCGGCCGAGCCGTCAGGGAGAGCGCAACGTCGACGCTCACCAGCTGGCCCGGCTTCAGGGTTCGGGTCGGAGCGCCGGCGAGCTCCACCTCGCCCGCCAGCAGGAGCGCCTGGGCAGCGGCGCGGCTCGGTGCCAGGTCGCGATCGACGAGGAGCTGATCCAGGCGGACGCGGGCCACGCCCGTCAGGCGGCGCTCGCGCTGGACGGGTCGCCGGGGGTCGCCTCGGCGGGAGCCTCGAGGCCGAGCGCCTCGCGGACCTGGCCCAGGATCCCGGTCGCGTCGATCCGCTGCTGCCGGCGCAGATCCTCCACGGCGCCGTGGTGCACGAAGCCCTCCGCCAGCGCGATCTTGAGGACCGGAACGCGAACGTCCGCGCGATTGAGCGCATCGAGCACGCCATCCCCAAAGCCGCCCATGGCGGCGCTCTCCTCGGCGGTCACCACGAGGCGGCGACCAACCGCCTGCGCGGCGATCAACCGTTCGTCGAGCGGCTTCGCCCAGCGCGCGTTGAGGACGGTGGCCGCGACGCCGTGGTCGCGGTCGAGCGCCTCGGCCACGAGCAGGAGACGCTGCACGATCGGTCCGAAGCCAACCAGCAGCAGGTCTCCGCCGCTGCGCAGCACCTCGCCGCGCCCGATCTCCAGCGCCGACCCCTCCCGGTCCGGGAGGTCTTCGCCCGGGTCACGCGGGTAATGCAGGCTGATCGGTCCTGGATGGTCGAGCGCGGTCACCACCATGTCACGCAGCTCCTGCTCATCCTTCGGCGAGCCGATCACGAGGTTGGGCAGGGCGCGCTGCGCCGAGAGGGTGAACATCCCCTGGTGGCTGGTGCCGTCCTCGCCGACCAGGCCGGCTCGATCGATCGCCAGCAGCACCGGCAGGTCGTTCTGGCAGATGTCGTGGACGAGCTGGTCGTAGCCGCGCTGGCTGAAGGTCGAGTAGAGCGCCACCACCGGCCGCTTGCCCCCCAGCGCCAGGCCGGCGGCCATCGTCAGGGCGTGTTGCTCAGCGATGCCGACGTCGAAGAGGCGCGACGGGAAGCGAGCGCCGAAGCGCGTCAGGCCGGTCCCGGTGGGCATGCCGGCCGTGATGGCGCAGATCCGGTCGTCGGCCTCGGCCAGCCGGACCAGCTCCTCCGCGAACGCGGCGGTGTACGTCTGCGGTCGGCGACGCGGCTCGCCCTCCGGCGGCAGCGGCTCCTCGGTCGGGTCGATGAGGCAGAGGTCGATCGGCGGCAGGCTGGCACCGTGGAAGCTGACGCTGTCCATCTCGGCCGGCCCGTAGCCCTTCCCCTTGATCGTCTTGACGTGCACCAGCACCGGACCCGGCAGAGCGAAGGCACGCTCGAAGGCATGCTCCAGCTCGGGAAGATCGTGGCCGTCGAGGACGCCGATGTAGGTGATCCCCATGTCCTCGAAGAAGCCGACCTTGGCCCAGGACCGCTTGAACCCCTCCTTCACGAAGGCGAGGACGTTGAAGAGGACGGGGCCGATGATCGGGATCCGCGGCAGGATCCGCTGGGTCACCGACTTCGTGCCCTGGTAGGCGCGCGACAGCCGCAGCTTGTTCAGGCGTGTAGACAGCCCCCCGACCGAGGGGCTGATGCTCATCTCGTTGTCGTTGAGCACGATCAGGAGCCGATGACGATCATCCCCGAGGTGGTTCAGCGCCTCGAAGGTCAGGCCGCTCTGGATCGCCGCATCGCCGACGCACACGGCGATCCGCTGCCGGCGCAGCGGGTCGTTCGGCGGCCGCAGGTCGCGAGCGGCGGCCAGCCCGACGCCAATGCTGACCCCCGTCCCGGCATGGCCCCCGTCGAAGACGTCGTGGTCGCTCTCGCTTCGCCGTGGAAAGCCGCCGACACCATTGAGCTGGCGGAGCGTATGGAACTGCTCGTAGCGGCCGGTGAGCAGCTTATGGGCGTAGGCCTGGTGACCGGTGTCCCACACGATCCGATCCCGCGGCGAGCTCATCACGCGATGGAGCGCCAGCGTGACCTCCACCGCTCCCAGCGAGCTGGCCAGGTGCCCGCCGGTGCGCTGGACGGTGCGGATCATCTTCTCGCGCAGCTCCGCGGCGAGCTCCTCGAGCTCAGCCTGGCTCAGACTGCGCAGCCGCGCGGGGTCGGCGAAGGTGTCGAGGATCGGCAAGGAGCTCTCCGCTACGGATGGCGCGCGAAAGTATAGGGCAGGCCCGCCTCGACCTCAGTCGAGCGGCTTGGTCAGGAAGTACGAGGTCTTCGAGACCGCGAACCCCTCGCGAGCGTAGAACCGGTGTGCGCGCTCTCGCGTGATGCGGGTCGCGACGACCAGCTGCCGGCAGCCGCGGGCGCGCGCCCAGCGCTCGGCCGCGGCGAGCAGCTCGGCTCCGATCCCGGCGGACCGGTGGCCGTCTCCGACGACCAGGCCCACGATGAGTGCGCTGAGCGGCTCGACAAGCGTGCGGTGCATCTCGACATGGCACCAGCCGGTCGCCAGGTCGTCTGCGTCAGTGGAGACCATCAGCGCGGCGTCGGTCGGATGGAGCGAGGCGAGGCGGACGAGCATCTCCTCCTCGCTGGTCGGGTAGCCGAGCTCCTCCGCCAGCTCGGCCAGGGCTGGGGCATCGGATGGAAGCGGGGGACGAATCCGCACCGGCCCCGCCATGGATTCAGGACCCGGGTTCGGGAGCGCCGGCCTCTTCCGCGGTCTCGGCGCCCATGCCGCGCCCCAGCTCGCTGATGGTCAGCTCGGCCTCGCGCAGGCGCAGCTCGGCCGCGGCGTGCAGGCGCAGCGCCTCGCGGTAGCGGGCGATGCTCTCCTCGAGCGGCAGGTTGCCGGCCTCCAGGGCCTGGACGATCCGCTGCAGCTCGGCCACGAGCTCGTCGAAGGGACGCGCGGCCAGGTCGGCGGGGATCTCCGTCTCGGTCATCGCAGGACCTCCTCGTCCGACCCGGCGGTTGCCTCCACGCGGGTGGCGATCGTGCCACGCGCCACGACCACCTGCAACGGTTGCCCGACGCCGGCCTGCTCGGGGTCGCGCACGATGGTGCCGTCCGCGAGGCGAGCGACGGCGTAGCCGCGCTCGAGGGTGGCCGTCGGCGACAGGGCGCGCAGGGCATCCGCATGCCCCCGCAGAGCGGCCTGCTCGCGGCCGATCCGCCCGCTCAGGGCGCGCTGGCCGCGATCCACGAGCTCAGCGGCACGCTGGCGAGCCGCGGCGGTGTCGGGGAGCAGGCGTGCGAGCGCCCGCCCCTCCTGGCCGAGGAAGCTGCCGCGATCGGCGAGGCTGCTGATCATCGCCGCCGAGGCCCGGTCCCGCAGCCGATCCAGGATGGCGGGGAACTGGACGAGGTCCGGGACCGCCTGCTCCGCGGCGGCTGACGGGGTCGGAGCGCGCAGGTCGGCCGCGAAGTCGGCGAGCGTCACGTCGGACTCGTGGCCCACCCCCACCACGACCGGCATCGGCGCCTCGATGATGGCGCGCACCACGCGCTCGTCGTTGAACGACCACAGGTCCTCGAGCGAGCCGCCGCCCCGCGCCAGGATGACGAGGTCGATCGCCGGGTCCGCGTAGAGCCGGTGCAGGGCGCGCACGATCGCACCGGAGGCGGTCGGCCCCTGGACGATGGTCGGCGACAGGACCAGCTCGGCGATCGGGTAGCGGCGGCGCAGGACGTTGCCGATGTCGCGCCACACCGCGCCGACCGGCGAGGTGACCACGCCGATCCTCCGCGGCCAGCGGGGCAGCGGCCGCTTGCGCCCCGCGTCGAAGAGCCCCTCCGCCGCCAGCTTGATGCGCAGCGCCTCGTATTGCTGGTGCAGGTCGCCGGCGCCGGCGGGGGTGATCGTCTCGACGTAGACCTGGTAGCTGCCCTGCGCCTCGTAGGCCCGCACCTTGCCGTGGCAGATGACCTGCATGCCGTGCGCCGGGCGAACCGTCGCGCGCGCCAGCTCCTCGCGGAAGAGGACGGCCTTCACCTGGCTGGCGGCGTCCTTGAGCACGAAGAAGCAATGCCCCGACGGTGGGTAGGATGGCTGGCTGACCTCGCCCTCGACCCACACGTCGGCAAACGAAGGATCGCCGTCGAGCAGCGCGCGGACGCGGCGGTTGAGGTCCGAGACGCGCCAGATGAGCGGCGCCGGGCGCGGGGCCTCCCAGAGCGTGGCCTGGTCGGAATCGGGCGGCATCGGCCTACTGCAGGCGAGTCATGTAATCGCCGGTGCGCGTGTCGATGCGCAGCAGGTCGCCCTCGTTGACGAAGAGCGGCACCTGCACCACCAGCCCGGTCTCGAGGGTGGCGGCCTTCTTGGCGCCCTGGGCGGTGTCGCCGGCGAAGCCCGGATCGGTCTG